>JAJYCN010000161.1 GCA_021778335.1 Acidobacteriota bacterium
GGAGAGGGAGCATCCGGCGCCGGCAGGCACCGCCAATCGGGAAAAGGGGCGCGAGCCGTTGCTGCGTCGCAAGTACGTCGTTCCGTTTCTGCTGGCCTGCATCATTCTGGCCTGCAATCAGGCCACGGGCATAAACTCGATCATCGCCTACAACACCAACGTCCTGATCCAGAGCGGCCTGTCCGACCTCGCAGCGCACTGGGGTTATGTCATCTTCACCATGGTGAACTTTCTGGCCACGCTCGGCGGAGCAATGCTGGTTGACCGGAAAGGGCGGAAATTTCTGCTCTCGTTCGGGACTGCGGGGATTATCGTGGCCCTGATCGGCACCGGGCTGCTGTTCGCGCGGCCGGAGAAGCTGCGAGTCGACGCCAGCAACGCGGTGCAGGCCATGGTGACTCCGGACCAGAAGGTCAGCCTGCTTTATGACAAAAAGACCGCCGATACGCTGCTCGAGGCCGAGGGCCTGGCGGGCAGCAGGATTGAAGACCGGCCGACTTCGCTGATTATTATCTACTCGTACGGCGATTTCCGCGCGGCGACAAAAGCGGCTCGTTCCGACGATACAGCCGCGAAGCCCCTGGAGATTACGCGCGAAGCCGCCGTGCCGGCGAACAAAGTGGTTGCGTTCTTTTCCAATCCGCTAGGCAATCTGGACGCGGCCCGGAGCGCGAACCTGAGAATCGAGAACGCGCTCATTACTCCAGTGCCGGGCGGAAGCAATGGCTGGATGGTGGCGCTGACGCTGTTTATCTTCGTGGCGTTCTATGCTGTCGGCCCGGGCGTGTGCGTGTGGCTCGCTCTCTCGGAGTTAATGCCCACGCGCATCCGTTCGAACGGCATGAGCATCGCGCTGCTGCTGAACCAGGGCGTCTCGACGACGATCGCCGCGGTCTTCCTGCCCGTGGTGGGAAGGTACGGTTACTCGACGATGTTCTTCGGTTTCGCCGCCTGCACGGTGATTTATTTCATGACTGCGGCCTTCTTCCTGCCGGAGACGAAAGGCAAGACGCTGGAAGAAATCGAGGAGCACTTCGAGCACGCCCACGGGTAGCCCGCGGCCAGGAGGCGCGGGGCGCCCCTCATCCGATCCCGAGGTCGTCGATGCGCTCTACAGGGGTGCCGCAGTCCCGGCAGAGGAGCGAGCCGCAGTCGCCGCAGACGAGGGGATTGGGGATAGGTTTCTTGCAGTTGGGGCAGTAGAACTCGGGGTTCACGGGGTTTGGGTTGGGCGTGGGTGCGGTCATGGTTTGGCGCAGCCAAGGAAGGCGCGGGTTTCGCGGAGGAAGAGTTCGAGTTGGTCGTGGTGGACCCAGTGGCCGGCGTTGGGGACCTTGACAAGGCGGCAATCGGGGATGGCTTTGAAGCGCGGATCTCCTTCGGGGTCGTTCATGAAACTTTCCATGCCCCAGAAGAAGAGCGTCGGGCAGCCGATGTTGCCGTAGAGCGCGATCGAGTCTTCGAAGTTCTGGCCGTAGGGCGGAAAGAGGCGGGCGAAGTTGTCGAACTTCCAGATCATGGAGCCGTCGGCGTTCCAGTTGGTGCCGTGGAGCGTGAGGTGTTCGGCGACTTCGTCGGACAGATGCGGGTTGGCTTCCTTCATGCGCGCGACGGCGGCGGAGAGGTTGGGGTAGCTGTGCGGGGTGCGACGTTCGATGCGGCGGGTTTCCTCAACCCAGTAGCGGATGCGCTGCGGCGCGGGGGCGTGGACGCGGTGGTTGCGAGGGAAGCCGAGGCCTTCGATGGAGACGAGGCGCTCGACACGTTCCGGGTAGACGCCGGCGTAGGTGGAGGAGATGATGCCGCCGAGCGAGTGGCCGATGATGCAGACGGTTTGGCGGCCGATGACGTCGACCATGGCGCTGACGTCGAGCACATGTTCGGCGATGGAGTAGAGCGCGCCGGGCGACCACGCGCTGTTGCCGTGGCCGCGGAGATCGAGGGCGTAGACGTGGAAATCGTTGCGGAGGGAGCGGGCGACCCAGTCCCAGTTGCGGGCGTGGTCGAGTCCGCCATGGACGAGCAGAAGCGGCGGTTCTGAGTCATGGCCCCAGTCCCAGAACTGGAGTTTGAGGCGGTGGGAATAGAAGAAGTGGGATACGGGTTCCAAGAGATTATCGTAGAACGCGCGCGACGGAAGGATGAAATCTGGGAGGCTGGAGGGATGGAGAACGGCGGGAAGCCCGAGGGTGGGCAGCGGCTGAGGGTAGGAATTCTCGGGTGTGGGCCGATTGCGCAGGCGGCGCATTTCGATAGTGCGCTGAAGGCCCGGAACGCGGAGTTGTTTGCGATTTGCGACCTGGCGGATGATCTGCTCGAACGAATGGCGTGCACTTACAGCCCGCGCAAGACGTACCGGAATTACGAGGCGATGCTTGCCGATCCGGAGGTCGAGGCGGTAGTGGTCGCGACCTCGGATGCGTTTCACGTTCCGGCGAGCCTAGCGGCGCTCGAGGCGGGCAAGCATGTGCTGTGCGAGAAACCGCTGGGAGTAACGGTGGAGGAAGTGGAGACGTTGCAGCGCGCGGTGCGGGCGAGCGGGCGGGTGCTGCAGGTGGGGCACATGAAGCGGTTCGACGCGGGGTTTCAAAGTGCGCGGCGGTTCCTGGAAGAAGAGATGGGCGAGGTTCTGGCGCTGAAAGCCTGGTACTGCGATTCGACGCACCGGTACGAGTTGACGAACGCGGTGCAGCCGTACCTATTCAAGAGCACGCGGGCGAAGCGGCCCGCAGTGGATCCGAAAGCGAATTTGCAGCGCTATTACATGCTGGCGCACGGAAGCCATCTGCTCGATACGGCGCGCTACTTAGGCGGAGTGATTGTCGAAGTGGACGCGCGTCTGCGGCAGCAGTTCGGCGCCTACTGCTGGTTTGTGGATGTGGCGTTCTCGAGCGGCGCGATTGGCCATCTGGACCTGACTGTGGCCGTGCGAATGGACTGGCACGAGGGGTTTCAGATGTACGGCGAGAACGGGAGCATTGTCGCCAAGACTCACAACCCGTGGCTGTACAAGACGAGCGACGTGGAGATCTTTCACGAGGCGACAGGCGAGACAACGCGCGTTCTGGGCGCGGACGGGCATTTCTACCGGAGGCAACTGGAGGCGTTCGCGGACGTAATTCTCAACGGGGCGCCGATGACGGGGGCCGATGTGGACGACGGCGTCGCGTCGGTACGGGGTATGGCGGCTATATCGCAATCGGTGAAAAGCGGCGAGCCGGTGAAGTTGGCCGAGGTTTCCGGGGGGGTGGAGTGAAGCTGGGAATTTTCGCGAAGACGTTCGCAGGGACGGCGCCCGGAGCGGTGTTTGAAGCCGTGCGCCGGTCCGGGTACGAGTCCGTGCAGTACAACATGGCGTGCTCCGGGCTGAGTCCGCTTCCGCTCGCGATTCCCGATGAGGTTGCCGAAGCTGTGCGGGCGGCGGCGGAAGAGAACGGAATTACGATGGAGGCCGTTTCGGCGACGTACAACATTATTCATCCGGACGCCGCGGAACGTGAGCGCCGGCGGCGGGCGTTTGTGGCGATTGCAGCAGCGGCGCGCCGAATGGGGGCGAAGCTTCTGACTGTATGCACGGGCACGCGGGATGCGCACGACATGTGGCGGTATCACGCGGAAAACTCGGGTCCGGAGGCGTGGGAAGAGATGTCCCGGGAGTTTCGCGGGTTGCTTGCGGTCGCCGAGGAACATGACGTGTTCCTGGGCGTCGAGCCGGAGTTGGGCAACGTGGTGAGTTCGGCGCGGCGGGCGCGGAGGTTGATTGACGAGATGGAAGGCGGGCGGGTGCGGATCGTGTTCGACGCGGCGAATTTGTTCGAGGCCGCGGATGTGGCGCGGCAGCACGCGTTCATTGACGAAGCCGTGGAACTGCTGGGCGGATGGATTTCGATTGCTCATGCGAAGGACCGGCTGGCGGATGGACGGTTCGGCACGGCGGGCGACGGCGTGCTCGATTATCCGTATTACCTGGCTGCGCTGAAGCGGTGCGGGTTCGAGGGCAGCCTGATCACGCATGGATTGGCTGCGGCGGATGCGGAACGCGTGGCGGCGTTCTTGCGAAAGCAACTTGCCGCGGTGGAAGCCGGCGAATGATATCGCTCCTGTATGAACGCCGGGGGGTGCGGCTGGCGGTGTGGGAGACGGGCGAGGGACCGGCGATGATTTTCCAGCACGGGCTCTGCGGCGACGCCGGGCAACCCGCGGAAGTTTTCCCGGCGGCGAGCGGATGGCGGTGCGTGACGCTCGAGTGCCGGGGTCACGGCCAGTCGGAGGCGGGCGAGCCGGAGGAATTCTCGATCGCGACATTTTCCGGCGACGTTGTTTCGATGATCGAAGCCTGGAAACTGGCCCCGGTGGTGCTGGGCGGGATCTCAATGGGTGCGGCAATGGCGCTGTGCATCGCCGCGCGGCGGCCGGAACTGGTGCGCGGCCTTTTGCTGGCGCGTCCGGCATGGATGGCGGAAAGCGCGCCGGCGAACATGCGGCCGAACGCTCTGGTGGGAGAACTGCTGCGCCGCTTCCCTGCCCCGGAGGCTCGCGTGCAGTTCGAGGCATCTGAGACGGCCCGTAAGTTGTCGGGCGCGGCGCCGGATAACCTTACGTCGCTGCGCGGGTTCTTTTCGCGAGACCCGGCGGCCATCACGGCGGAGTTGCTATGCCGGATTTCGGCGGACGGACCGGGTGTGACCCAGGCACAGATCCGCGCGATTCGCATTCCGGCGATGGTGATCGGCACGGCGCGGGATTTTGTTCATTCGCTCGAGATGGCGAAGGAGCTTGCCTCCTGGATTCCGGGCGCGGAGATGGTTGAGATTACGCCGAAGGCGGTGAGCCGTGAGCAGTATCGCGCGGACTTCCGGGCGGCGGTAGCGAGGTTTCTGAAGCGCGTCGAAAGCGGCGCCGTGATTGGGGGAGATTGAAGCGTGGAAAACAAGGCAGACTTACTTCGGGAGCTTCACCGGCCGGTGCTGGTGCTGCCGAACGCGTGGGACGCGGCGAGCGCGCGGATTTTCGAGAAGGCCGGTTTTGCGGCGATCGGCACGACGAGCGCTGGGATCTCGTTCTCACTGGGTTATGCGGACGGCGAACGGGTTCCGCGCGGGGAAATGATGAACGCGGTCGAGCGGATCGCGCGGGCGGTTCAGGTTCCCGTGACGGCGGACGTGGAGACCGGCTACGGCGATGCGGAACAGACGGCTCGCGAAGTGTGTGCGGCTGGCGCGGTGGGGATGAACCTCGAGGATTCGACCAGCGATGGGCTATTCGATCTGGCGCCGGCGATCCGCGCGGTTCGAGAGGCCGTGCCGGCGATGGTGATTAACGCGAGGACCGATATTTTCTGGCTGCGGATCGGAGACGAAGCGAGCCGGTTCGAGCGGGCGGTGGAGCGGTTGAACGCCTACCGCGAGGCGGGCGCGGACTGCTTGTTTGCGCCTGGCGTTCACGACGGCGCGACAATTGCGAGGCTGGTTGAGGCCGTGCGCGGGCCGCTGAACGTGCTTGCGGTGGCTGGGACGCCACCTGTGGCGGAACTGAGCCGAATGGGGGTTGCGCGGGTGAGCACCGGGAGCGGGCCGATGCGCGCGACGCTGGGGCTCCTCGACCGCGTAGCGCGGCAACTGCACAAGGACGGCGCGTATCTGGCGATGCTGTACGGTGCGATGCCTTACGTGGAGGCGAATCGCTTGTTCGTGGACTCTCAGGAGAGCTCAGGGCGCTGACTGGCGCTGATGTTTTTCCCTGTAGTGGCGTTTAATGTCGGGCCAGAACTCCTTGAGGATCTGCGAAATCGAATCTGTGGCGAGTTGCGTCCAGAAGCGCTGCACGTTATCAAACAGCGTGCGCTCGCCGGGGTAGTAAGCATTGCCAATGCCCGCGGCGGTGGCGTTGCCGAGAAATTCGGAGAAGTTGAACATCGTCCGGCCGCTGTCGTTCTTGGTGACGAAGATGCGCGAAGCGGCGTACCAGGTGCGTCCCCACTTCAAGCCGTGGCCGCGGCGGAAGTAGCGAGGGTCTTCGTGGAGCAGGACGGGGAAGATGCCTTCCGTGAGATAGTTTCCAATGACCTGGTCGCCGAGCCCGGTGAGATAGCGATGGCCGAAGCCGATGGTGCCCTGGCCGAAAGCGGGGTGCGAGCCGTCGCCCTGGGCGATGGAGGCAAGGACGAGAGCGTTGAGGAAAATCGGGCCATCGGTGCTGTCTTTGGTGGCGATCCAAAGCTTGCGGCGGCTACTGATGGGCGAGTAAGTGGCGGACTCGTTGGCGGTGCGGTAGTTGGACAGTACGCCGAAGATTCGTTTGTCGATGGGGAGTTCACCGGGCTGGACTGGTTTCTGTGGCGCGGGTGACGCAGGTGCCGGGGCGGGAGGATTTTGGCTCGAAGCCGGGGTCTGCGCGCGGAGGGTAGCGCCGATCGAGGTGGCGAGTAGAAGTCCGAGAAGGAAGCTTGGAAGCCGTTGCGGGTGATTCACAATAGGAAGACATATGACGGATAAAGAGCTTGAGAAGTTGCTTGGGCTTTCGAGCCCGCCGATCGCGATTGGCCTGCTGGACGAGGTTCCGGTGGGCGTGGGCCCGTGGGAAGGCGGCGCGGCGCCGGCGGGTTGCTCGTTCTGGCGGCTGGCCATGCGCGGCGGAGCGTTTTACACGGTCCCCGCGGACCACTGGAATTGCGCGGTGGGGACGCATACCCACGCGCTCGGCGAGGGCGCCCCGGAAGGGCAGTTGATGGAAACGGTGAAGCTGATGGCGTCGAACGGATACCTGCGCGAAAGCGAAGCGCCGGGGATTCCTGTGCTCGGCCGCGCGCCGAAGTATGTGGCGTATGCGCCGTTGGGCGAGGCGGGGTTCCGGGCCGATGTGGTGATTCTGGCGGCGAGGCCGGCGGCGGCGATGCTGGTTTACGAAGCGGCGGTTCGCGCCGGGCTGGCGAAGGGGCCGGTGGAAGGTCTGGGAAGGCCGGCGTGCGCGGTGGTGCCATTTGCGCTGGGGCAGAATCAGCCGGCGTTATCGTTCGGGTGCAAAGGGAACCGCACCTTCACCGGGTTGGCCGACGAGGAGATGTATCTGTGCGTACCCGGCGGAGATTGGGACCGGTTGTTGTCCGCGCTTGGTGAGATCGGCGAAGCAAACCTCGCGATGGGCGAGTATTACGCGCAGCGGCGTAGTCTGTTCCCGATTCTGAATTGACGTGAGTTGCTGGATTAACGAAGCTGAAGTGCGGCGTCTGCTGCGGCTCGAGGAACTCGAGGCGGCGATGGAGCGTGCGCTCGCCTCGTATTCGAGCGGCCGAGTGACGCAGCCGCTGCGGCCGGTGATCGAAGCCGCGGAAGGGCTATTGGCCGCGATGCCGGCGCTCAACCGCGACGCCGGCCAGATGGGGGCGAAGCTGGTTTCGGTCTATCCGGGAAACGCATCGCGCGGACTGCCGTCGCACCAGGCCGTGATTGTGTTGTTCGACGCTGGGACGGGTCAGCCGCTGGCGGCGATGGATGGGCGATACATCACGGAGATGCGGACGGCGGCGGTTTCGGCGGTATCGCTGAAGTGGCTTGGTCCGGAGGCGGTGAAGGTGCTGGCGCTGGTGGGAAGCGGCGTGCAGGCGCGGAGCCATCTGGAGATGCTGCGGCGCGGGCGGAACTTCGACGAGATTCGCTGCTGGAGCCCGCGCAAGGAGAGCCGGGAGTGGTTCGCGCGAGAGCACCGGGGCGTCCGGGCGTGCGAGAGCGCGGAGGAAGCGGTGCGCGGCGCGGACGCGATTGTGGTGGCGACACAGGCCCGGGAGCCGGTATTGCGGGCGGGCTGGGTGAAAGAAGGCGCGCACGTGATGGCCGTCGGGGCTTGCCGGCCGAATGAGCGCGAGTTAGACCCGGAGTTAGTGGCCTCGGCGGAGTTATACGTGGACTCGCGAGAGTCGGCGCTGCGGGAAAGCGGGGACGTGATTCTAGCGATGCGCGAGGGGTGGTTCGGAGAGGACCATATCCGGGCGGAGTTAGGTGAGGTGGTTGCGGGAATCAGACCGGGACGCAGCGGCGAAAACCGCACCACGGTGTTCAAGTCGCTGGGGCTGGCGTGCGAAGACCTTGGGGCGGCCGGGTTGGTATGGGCGGCGCGGGGTACTTAGCCGCTCTGCACAAGGCTGTAGAGCAGAACGGCGAGAACAATGAGACTTACTACGACGTATAAGTGGTCGCGTTCCAGATAGAAACCGGCGGCGGCGAGAGCGACGCGGGCGATGGGCGTAGCGATTAACAGGAGTAAGCCGAGTTGGATCAGCCCTTCGCCGCGGAACTGAGCGGCCGAGTGGAGGATGCCGGGGATGGTGCGGACATCGGGGCCTTCAATTCGAAACGTCTGATACTGTGTGGCGTCGGAGTGGTGGCCGACGAGATAGACGATACCGCCGAAGACGACGATCGACGCCGCGAGCAGGACGCCGGCACGAAGCAGATTGCCGATGATATTTTCGAGGCGGGTATCGTCCATAGGGCTCAGATCCTTCCCCTGACGCCGCTGACGATCATTTCGACGGCGAGAGCGAAGATTACGACGGCGAATACGACGCGAAGCGTTCTAACGCGAACGCGCATCAGCACCTTGGTGCCTAAGAAAGCGCCGCCCAGGACGCCGAGCATGACGGGCATGGCGACACGGGGGTCGATGTAGCCACGGCTCAAGTAGACGCCGGCGCTGGCCGCCGCGGTGACGCCGATCATGAAGTTGCTAGTCGTGGTGGAGACGCGGAAGGGGATCTTCATCGCGCGGTCCATGGCGATGACCTTGAGGGCGCCGGAGCCGATGCCCAGTAGGCCCGAGAGGGCACCGGCACCGAACATGAGGCCGAAGCCGGCTGGTACGTTTTGCACGCCATACTTCTGACGCCCTCCGTGAAGCGGATAATCACTGGCGAGGCGGAGACTCTTGGCGAGAGGATCCGATTCGATGGGCGGTCCGGAATCCGGGCCGGCGTTGACGACGGTCTGAAGGGCGGAATGGATGAGGACGAGTCCGAAAATGACGGCAATGATGTGGGTGGCGACGTGGGCGGCGAGGAAAGCGCCTAAGATTGCTCCGACGGTGGTTGCGATTTCGAGCAGCATGCCGATGCGGATATTGGAATAACCCTCCTTAACATATGCCGCCGCCGCGCCGGAAGAAGTGGCGATGACAGAGACAAGTGAGGCTCCAATAGCGTATTTGATATCAACACCGAGCGCGAGCGCGAGCACCGGCACGACGACAACTCCGCCGCCGAGACCGGTGAGCGCGCCGAGAAAACCGGCGACCGTCGCCGTGGCCCACACTACCAGCGTGAATACCCATGCCGTCATTGAATCGATCCGCTCCGCAGGAATTTGTAGTATAGCCGAAGCGTTTTTCCAGACGCCAAAATTGCGCCGGGGCGGGGCTCCGGTGGCTTCAAAACGCGAGGCCGGTCAGGCGCCCGCTTTCCACTTCGAGAAGTAGAACAGGAGCGGCGTCTTGCCGGTGTTGCGGATGCCATGAAGCTTGTTGGCGCCGCAGTACATCATGGTGCCCAGAGGCGCCGGGCTCCACTTGCCATCGAGAAAGATGCTGCCGTTGCCTTCAGCGATGACGACGATTTCTTCTTCGGGATGCTGGTGCGGCGGATGCGGTTGCTGGCCGGGATGAAGCAGAACGCTGCCGGCGTAGAGCGATTGCAATTGGCCGGTCGGGCCATCGAAGTACACGCTGGTCTCACCGAAGTCGGCCTTAGTGACTTTTGCCGCCGAGGCGCGGACGGTGGATTCGGAAAGGCCGGAAGCGGCGAAGGCCGGCGTAAGCAGAGCCGGAAGTAAAAACACGTCGCGACGGGTTGCCATATAGGCGCAATTATCGCATGGGCGCTGTCAGTAGAGTTCCGGATAAGCGGTTTTCATTCCCGAGGCGCGCTCGATGGCCGTGCCGATCTGGACCAGGTGGCCGGTGCCGATACCGGGGCAGTAACGCGAGACGCGGCGCCAATTCTTGCGATCTTCGACTAACTCGGGCCAAAAGGGGAAAAGGCGGCACTGGGTCGGCTTGGCGGGATGGATGAAGCAACCGTCGCCCATGAGAAACGGGCACCTTCGTTTGATGCGGAGACGACGGAGGCGGCGTGTGCGGTAGACGAACCGGCGCTCGAATTCGGCGGGGTCGAGGTCAAGGAATGCCGCGGCGCGCTGGATATCGTCTTCGGTGAGATAGACGAAGCCTTTCTGCGTGCAGCAGCGGGTACAACCGGGCAGGCAGTGAAAGCGCAGGCCGTCCATGGCTACTCAAGCGTAGCAGGACGGCTCGCGGGATGTTACTGGACCGGGATGTAGACGGTCTGGCTGGTTTGGACGTTGTTGGTTGTGGCGACGACGGGTTGGTCGCCGCCCGGCAGGCCGGCAGGCACGGTAACGTTGATCTGATAGAGGCCGGTTTCGGTGACGCCGCAGAACTGAACCGGGGCGTTGATTCCGCCGATGGTGACCGTGGGCGTGTTCACGCACACAAGAGCTGAGGAGAGGACTTTGGTCGGATCCTCGACCGGGTTCGTAGGTCCGAAGCCGGTTCCGTAGAAGACGGCGACCTGCCCGGCCTGGATTGGCTGCGAGGGCACGTTGGCCCCGAATAAGCCGACTGGAGCAAGAGTAAGTGTCTTGTTACCCGGCAGGCCGATCTGCGCGGCGATGTAACGTCCGTTGTCGGGTGAGTAAGTGAAGAACGCCGGGCTTTCGTTGACGAGAAGGGCGGAGAAACTATTACTGGTTCCCGCGGAGTTAGTAACCGTCACCGTGACCGGGCCGATATTTGTGTCCGCGGGGGCGAGAACATTGACCTGGCCGGGACTGACGAAGTTGACCGGCGCGGGGTTACCGTCGATGGTGACGCTGGCGCCGCCGAGGGTAAGTGGGAACTGCCCATTCTGGATGGAGCCGTCCCAACTCATGGTTTGAGTGGACAGTTGCTTGCCGAAGATAGAGACGAACGAGCCGGCCTGAATGCTATTGACGAAGTTCGCACCGTTGACAACGGCGGAGACGGAGGGGGGTGTGCCGCCTCCGGAGGGCGGCGGAGTACTTCCGTTCGGGGTGAGGACGTAATCGACGGCGTAGATGTGGCCGAGCGGCGATCCGCCACTGATGGGCGCCGCATTGACGGCGACGTACACGTGGACATTGCCCTGATTCGTGGTGGGCGGGGTCCACTGGACCTGGATCTGGTTTGTCGTGAAAGGCTGGTTGGCGTGTTCGATCCACTCGATGCCATTATCTTCCGAGGAGGGGCAGCCGCCCGCCGGAGCGAGGTCGTACTGGGCGCAGATCACCTGCTGCGCGCCACCTGCCTGTTGAACGGGAATGAAGTTCCCCGCCTGCGTGCTCGACGGATTGCTATCGAGCCTGGCCGTCATCTCGAAGCCGTAAAACTGCGCCTGGGAATCGGTGATGACGACCGTCATCGTCTGGGTCTGTCCCGGCGTGTAGGTTTGGCCATTCGGGAAGTTGATCTTCACGTTCCCGCCGCCGCTATTGAGCGGTCCTTCCGCGCCATGGCAGTAAGTGCAGGCCACCCCCGGAGCATCCCCTGGCGCCGTCGTAAAAAAGGGCGGCGGGCCGTAGCTGTACGCCCAAACGAGCACGGGCACGGCGGAAATGAGAACAGCGGTTTGCGCGATTCGAATCTTTGCTTGACGAGTCACTAACACACGTACACTCCCTGATAGTCCTTCCCACCCCTGCGTCCCCTATAAGAGAGATTCAGACCGCAGCCGATGAGCTGTAATTTCTCCGCTACTTATGCGAGACCGCCGGCACGAAACCCGCGAGGCGAAGCGCCTTTCGCGCGGCGGTTGTCAAGGGAAGCCGGCCGAGTTCCTCCGCTCCACACCACTTGAAACCCTGGGGTAGGCGCGGAAGTTTCGCCGTCCAAACCTCGTAACGATACGACGTCGAGACGATCGCGTGCCGGAAAGTCCCGAGGGGTTCCACAAGCACAGCGTCCGGCAACTGGCCACTCTCAGGCAATTCCCACATTCCACCGAGCCGGACGCTATTCGCCGGTCTCCCGGTCAACAATACTCTGGTGCTTCTTGTGACGATCAGGAGGCGCTGTTCGGTTTCGACGATTTTCGGAGGCGCCGGACGCAAAGGGAATTGCGACTCGATCCCGCGTTGATGGGCCTGGCAATGGCTCGCCAGAGGGCACTGTGCGCAGAGCGGGCGGCGGGGAAGGCAGACGGTGGCGCCGAGTTCCATGACAGCCTGGTTAAAGGAGCCGGGTGCGGAACGAGGCAGCAGGCGGGCGGCGAGAGCGTCGAGGCGGGCGCGGGTTTCCGCACGCGAGATGAGGCCGGGTTCGGCGGAAAGCCGGCTGAGGACGCGCACAACATTGCCGTCGAGAACCGCGTTGGGAAGGTCGAAGGCGATGCTCGCCACGGCCGCGGCTGTGTAAGGGCCGACGCCGGGAAGGGCGCGGATCTCATCGTACGTTGCGGGGAACGAACTTCGTTCGGCGATTTGTTTGGCGGCGCGATGGAGGTTGCGCGCGCGGGAGTAGTATCCGAGCCCGGACCATTGGGCGAGCACGTCCTGCTCGGGAGCGGCGGCGAGCGATTCGACGGTG
>JAJYCN010000162.1 GCA_021778335.1 Acidobacteriota bacterium
GCTCTGCTCGAGCATCTGAAGCGCGAAGGAGAAAGCTACGAGGCGGTGCTGTTCTTCACGTATCTCTACGCGACGACGTACTTTGGGCTGCCGCTGGTGGCCGGGCGCGCGCTGCTGGCTCCGACGGCGCACGACGAGCCGGCGATTTATTTGTCGATGTTCGACGGGTTGTTCCGGAAGGCGCGGCGGCTGCTGTTTCTGACGCCGGAGGAGCGGGAGTTCGTCTACCGGCGGTTCTGTCTGCCGGAAGAGGCGGGCGTGGTGGCGGGGTTCGGGATGGACGCGTCCGGCGGGGAGACAGCGCTGCCGCAGGCGGTGCGGGCGCTGGGCGGCGCGCCGTATCTTCTTTATGTGGGGCGGGTGGACCCATCGAAGGGGTGCGAGGAGTTGGTAAAACATTTTCTGCGGTTTTTGCAGGAGACGCCGGAGAGCCCGCTGCGGCTGGTGCTGGCCGGGACGCCGTACATGGAGATTCCGAAGCATCCGCGGGTGATTGCGACCGGGTACGTGAGCGAGGCGGAAAAGAACGGGCTGCTCGAAGGGGCGATGGCGTTGGCGGCTCCGTCGCCGTATGAGAGCCTGTGCATCGCGGCGCTGGAGGCGTGGCTCTGGGGGAAGCCGGTGGTGGCGAACGGGGTTTCGAAGGTGCTCGCGGGTCAGTGCCAGAGGGCTTCGGGCGGGGTGTGGTACCGGAACTATGCGGAGTTCGCCGAATGCGTGCGGATGCTCGAAGGGGATGCGGATTTGCGGCGGCGGCTGGGCGAAGCGGGACTGAAGTACACAGCGCGGAACTACGGGTGGGAGACGGTGGAACAGGTCTATTTTGAGAATTTGTCTGAGGTGGCGCGAGGATGAGCGGCGTGCCGCGGCGGACGGTGGGGCTGGTGATCCCGTGGTATTCGGACACGATGGGCGGAGGCGCGGAGACCGCGTGCCGGCTTTTGGCGAAGGAGTTTCAGCGCGCGGGGGCGGCGGTGGAGGTGCTGGCGACGCAGGTGGGCGGGTTCCGGGCGGACTGGGGCGTGAATCATTTTCCCGAGGGATTGTCCGATGAGGGCGGTGTGGCGGTGCGGCGGTTCCCGGTGGAGAAGGCGAACAAGCGGCGGTTCGACCCGGTGAATGCCCGGCTGATGGCGGGCGAGGATGTGAGCGAGAACGAGGAGCGGGTGTTTTTCCGCGAGATGCTGCCGTGCCCGGCGCTGACCGAGTACATTGCGGCGAACCGCGGGCGGTATCACTTCCTGTTTCTGCCGTATTTGTTCGCGACCACATATTTCGGGAGTCTGGCGTGCGAGGGCGAGGCGATTCACATTCCGTGCCTGCATGACGAGGCGTATGCGCGGATGCGGTCTGTGAAGGAGATGTTCGCCTCGGCGCGAGGCGCGTTCTTTTTGTCGGGTCCGGAGCAGGCGCTGGCGCGGCGGTTGTATCCGGGACTGCGGGATTTGGGCGCGCCGGGTTTGCCGATGGAGGGCGGCTGGACCGGCGATGCGCGGCGGTTCCGGGCGAAGTACGGCTACGAGCGGTTCCTGTTGTATGTGGGGCGGACGGACGCGGGGAAGGGCGCGGAGTTGCTGGCCGGGCATTTCGAGCGGTACGTGGCGGAGACGAAACAGGATCTGCATCTTTTGTTTATGGGCGTGGAGCGGGCGCCGGGCGAGGCGGGGGCGGACGGGCGGATACGCGCGATGGGGTTTTTGAGCGAACAGGACAAGCGGGATGCGTTCGCCGCGGCGGAGGCGCTGTGCGTGCCGAGCCTGATGGAAAGTTTTTCGATTGTGCTGATGGAGAGCTGGCTCACCGGGCGGCCGGCGATTGTGAACGAGGCGTGCGCGGTGACGACCGAGTTTTGCCGCCAGAGCCGGGGCGGGCTGTGGTTCGCCGATTACGCGGATTTTCGCGGGGTGGTGGATTACCTGCTGACGCATCCCAGCGAAGCGGCGGCGATGGGGCGCGCGGGCGGCGAGTTTGTGCGCGAGCGGTTCGCGCCGGAGCGGGTGGCGCGGGGGTATCTGGAGGTTTTGGCGGGGCTGGAGTAGCGCTGGGGTGCCGGGCTTCGGGCGTCCAGCATTTTCTAATCCAAGGATGATCCTGAAATCGGGTGGGGCATTGGAGGGCTGGGCGATCTCGTCGTAGGACTGGCCCTCGAAGACCCGGAGTTCGACTACCGTGCGCAGCTTGGGGTCGACGTCCTCGATTTTGGCGAGCAGCGCTTCGGCGACGAACTGCAAGCTTTCGGGCGAGGGGACGGTGGTCATGGGTTCAGCCCAGTCGCCGGCGCTCACGTGGTCCACGCGCTGGCGGAGCGGCCGGCTGTGGAGGATCAAGAGGCGTTTCATGAGGAATCCGGTCTCAAGGCGTGAGCACTCCTGCCTGAGGAGGAAAGATCGCCAGATCGCCGCGAAACAGCCCGCAAACCAATCGCGGGCGCTGGTGGCTGGTTTGATAGACTGCCGGTAATGAAGTACCGCGTTTATCTTGAACCAGACGAAGACGGGGTGTTTGTGGCAACCTGTCCTTCTCTGCCTGGGTGTGTTTCCCAGGGCCGAACCCGCTCCGAAGCCGCCGAGAACATTCGTGAGGCTATTGAAGGCTACCTAAAGAGCCCGCGGAAACACGGCGATCCATTGCCTCCGAGTATTTTCGAAGAGGTCATTGAGGTTACCGGCGGGTGAAGTTGCCGGTTGTTTCCGGTAGTGATGCAGTCAAGGCATTCCGGAAGGCAGGATACGAATCCGATGAGCAGCACGGCAGCCACATGATTCTTCGGCATGCCGACCCACCTCACAGACGCCTTTCGGTTCCCAACCATAATGAGCTAGCCAAAGGCACCCTTTGAGCGTTGATCCGAGAGGCCGGGCTTACGGTGGAGGAGTTCGCGGGCCTGCTGTAACGCCGCCGCCCCGAAACGGGTACGGCCTAGCCTCCCGTGTGCTGAAGTTGAGTTAGAACCCACCTGGGGTTTTGATATGTTGGCTCGGCGAGCAAGCCGGCGTTCGATTGTGCGTTGTGGCAGGTGTGGAAGTTAAACAGGACGGTGGGTGTGGTGGCATAGCCGGGAGGGTTGGTTGCGCGGCGGCGAGGAGAGATCGGGCGAGGATGAATGCGAATTGGTTCTTGGATCGCATGAATATGATCGCCGGATGGGGCGTAGCGCGCGGGCGGTCCGGAGGATGTCGCCTTTCTTCTGTTGATCCATGGAACCAGGCGCCCGGTGAGGCTGGGGGGGCACCTCTCCTGCAAGGCTACTGTGCGAGGAGGGGGGTAAAACCGGAAGCGCTTGGGGAAGAAATTTCCGATGCCGCGGTGAGGCGGTTTTCGGGGGTCAGCCGTTCGAGGTGAGCTCGGTTTCGATCATGCGTCGGGCGAAGGCCCAGTAGGAGCCGACGGTCCGGGTGGAGCATTGGAGGACTCCGGCGATTTCCCCGTAGGACTGGCCTTCGAAGACCCGGAGTTCCACTACGGTCCGCAGCTTTGGATCGACGCCCTCGATTTTGGCGAGCAGCGCTTCGACAAACTGCAGGCTCTCGGGCGAGGGGACGGTGGTCATGGGTTCGGCCCAATCGTCCACGCTCACGTGGTCCGCGCGCTGGCGCAGGGGCCGGCCGTGGAGGATCAGGAGGCGCTTCATGAGGAATCCGGCGAGGCCGAGGAAAGCCGCGCGGTCCGCGATTTGCGGTCCATTTCCGCCTTGGGGCTTGAGCTTCATGAGCTCGAGATAGAGCTCGTTCACCAGCAGGGTGGGCTGCCAGGAGTGCCCCGCGCGCTCGCGCCTCATGCGAGCGGTGGCCATGCGCCTCAGTTCGGGATAGAGGCTCTGAAACAACTGACCGATGGTCTGCTTCTCCCCGGTCTGAAACCCGTCCATCATGTCCGTGATGGCCGAGCTGTCGCCCGTCATAAGCTGAGAAACATCATAAGTAAGAGTCAAGTGGCGGCGAACGGCCAGGCCACGACCGCCGGATGCACTTTCCGGATGGCCGCGACTGCGTCCGCGTTGTCGGCTTGGGTGAATTTCGGGTCCATCATGACGCCGGCGAAGCGGCTGAGGATGTCGATGGTTCGCGGGCAGCAATCGCGGCCGTAGCGAATCGCCTTGCCTTGCGGGGTTTCGAAGGAGGGCCAGCGCGGGACGACGGTGACTTTGTTTTCGATTTCGGGCACGATAGGCAGCACCACGGACCCGGCGGGGCTCGCCACGGGCACGTTTTCCGCGCGCATGGCCTCGGCGTACCGTTGCCTCTCGTCGCTGGTTTTGAATTCGATGAAGATTCCCGTGCCCAGCTCGCCGCCGGGATCGGGAAGGCGCCGCAGTTGCAGATCCGGAAGGCCACTGATTCCGTCATAAACCCGGCGCGCGTTTGCCCGCACCGCGGCGGCGATGGTGTCGAGCTTTCGCAACTGCGCGAGCAGCACGCCGCCGGTGAACTCGTTCATGCGGTAATTCAGGCCGGGGAAGAAATTCCGCTGGCCGCCGGGGGTTTGGAGCAGGCCCACGTCGTGGAACCGGAAGGCCCGCTCGTAGAGGCGCGCGTCGTTGGTTACCACCGCCCCGCCTTCGCCGGCGGTGATGGTCTTACTCTGTTGCAGGCTGCTGATTCCGATGTCGCCCATCGATCCCAGGGGCCGGCCCTTGTATTTCGCGCCGACGCTCTGGCTGAAATCCTCGAGCACCTTGAGCCCGTGCCTGCGCGCGATCGGGAGGATGCGATCCATATCCGCGGGGTTGCCTTGCAGGCTTACAGCCATGATGACTTTTGTTTGCGGCGTAATCCGGTGCTCGATGTCATCGGGGTCGAGGTTGAAGGACTCGTCGATCTCGGCGAAGACCGGCAGGGCCCCGGCCTGGATGATGGTGTTGTAGCAGGAGTACCAGGTCCAGGCGGGCAGGATCACTTCGTCGCCGGGCCCTACTTCGAGCGCTGCCATGGCGCAGTGCAGGGCTGCCGTGCCGGAGGTGACGGCGAGAGCGTACTGGGTGTGGCAGTAGGCAGCGTACTCCCGCTCGAACATGGCAACTTTCGATGTAGACGCGGGATTGGAGAAGCGGAAGGGGTTCCGCGCCTCGACGACATCGTCGAGCTGTTGACGCTCTTGGCCGTCGTAAAACTCGGGTCCCCAGTTTTTGGCTTTGAGGGGTTGGCGCCGCACGGGTGTGCCGCCGTCGGAAGCCAGTTTCTGCGGAGAAGCCTGCGCGCTTACAGCGGCCGCCGCCGCCAGGAACGTCCGCCGGTTCATGTCGAACTCCTTTTCTCCTTACTCTACTGCGATCGTTAATCTGCAGCGGCGCGGAGGATTGGCGCGGAAGGCCTAAGTAGCGCGATGGCTGCGAGAGCCATGAGGAGGACAAGGGCGGCGAAGGTGGATCCGGACTCGAAGGGCTGGAGGAAGACGCTTGCGAAGTCGCCGGTTCCGTGAAAGAGGATGGCGAGGACGAGGCTGCCTCCGGAGGCGAGGTGAAGGCGGGTGAACAGGACGGTCCAGGAGAGGCAGAAGGCGGCGAACAAGAGGGCGCCGGGGGCTGTGGCGATGTGATGCTGCACGGTGTCAGGGAGGAAGAACAGCGGCGCGTGCCAGAGGGTCCAGAGCGTGCCGAGCAGGAGGGACGCGCGCAGCGGAGACATGCGGCGTAGCAGGATGGGCAGAGCGTAGCCGCGCCAGCCTGTTTCTTCGCCAAGGCCGGCGGCGAGCATCACGCTGAGAAGGACGGGTAAGAGGACCATGGGGAGCGGGGGCGGCGCGGCGGGACTGACCAAGGGTTGGCGGGAGAGGAGACGGGCGGCGAGCATGGCGGCGGGCATGAGCAGGAGCGCGAGGGCGTAGGAGGTCCAAGAGCGGCGGATGGCGAGCATGCCGCGAAAGAGGCGGCTGAGCGCGGGACGGCCTGCGAAGGCTGAGCAGGCGATGGCCGCGAGGAATGGGCCGAAGGCGCCGAGGTAGCTGAGCAGGCCCACGGTGGGTGGTTGCAGGGCGAGGGGCGCGGGGAAGAGAGCGAGTCCCCAGAGGCTCCAGGAGATTCCGTAGGAGAGGGCGAAGAAGGGCCAGGGGACGATTGGGGCGCCGCCCGTGGGGCCAACGGGCTCGTGCATCCTTCGAGTTGTAGCACTCGGCGCCTGGGCGATTCAGGGCCGCTCATCGAGTGCTCTCGGGAATTGTATGAT
This sequence comes from Acidobacteriota bacterium, assembly GCA_021778335.1. GTDB lineage: Bacteria > Acidobacteriota > Terriglobia > Bryobacterales > Bryobacteraceae > JAJYKC01. The sequence continues at coordinate 6,162 of JAJYCN010000162.1, forward strand.
GGACGGGACGCGTAAGGGCGCGGCGGCGCGAGCAGATGCCGAAAGGGCGATGCCTTCCGAGGAATTCCGGAGGACGCCCATGCTTAATGTCGACAATCTTAAGAAGCAGGCCAAACAGATCGTCCGCTGGCATCGCGAGGGGTACTATCCGGTTGCGCAACGCATCCGGGCGGGTTTGCCTCGCTTCCGCGACCTTGACGATGCCGCGATTCTTTCCCATCCGTTCGCTTTGAGCGACGCACAGGAATCGATCGCGCGGGAGCTTTCGTTCGAAAGTTGGCAGGCGTTGCGGAGCGCGGACCTTAGTCTGCAGCCGGACGCTCGGCGGCGAGGGAACGAGCCGCAGTTGTTGGGGGCGCATCCTCAGTTGTTTGTGTCCGACGTTGAGGCGTCGTGCAGCTTCTTCGTTGGGAAGCTCGGCTTCATCGTGAGGTTCAAATATGGGAAGCCTGCGTTTTATGCGCTCGTTTCCAGGGACCAGGCGTATCTCAATTTGCGGTATGTGCACGCGCCGGTTCTTAATCGGGAGGTGGAAGGGGACTTACTATCGGCGAGCAGTCCTGTAGAGAACGTGAAGGCGTTGTATGCGGAGTACCGTAGGGCGGGCGTTCCGATGGCGCAGCGGCTGAAGAAGCAGCCTTGGGGCGCCGAGGACTTCATCGTTCGGGACCCGGATGGGAATCTGATTCACTTCGCGGCGGCTGGCTGAGACGGGCGAGACCACGTGGCGGGTTGCGGCGAATCGACGTAAGCTGGTGGGCATGCTCACGCGGTTCCCGAAGGCGGTTCCCGAGATTCCGGTTAGTAACATCGAGAAGGCCGCCGAGTATTACGTCAATGTGCTCGGCTTCCATTTCGACTGGGGTAACGACGAAGGTGGGATTGGGGGCGTCTCGCAGGGGGAGTGCCGTCTGTTTCTGACAAATGCGGAATTCCGGGAACATTACGGGAACGGAGGGAGCGTGGTGATCTGGTTGAACGTGGAGAGTAAGGGCGAGGTGGACGAATTGTATCTTCGCTGGCACGAGGCTGGGGCGAAGATACTCGCGGCGCCGGAAGATAAGCCGTGGGAGCTTCGCGAGTTCCGGGCCGCGGATCCGGATGGGAATCAACTGCGCGTGTTTTATGACTTTGCCTGGGAGTTGCGGGGGGAGGGGATCAGTGCGCTTTGATCCAAGCGAGGGCGCGGGAGATGGCGGCGTCGCGTTCGGGAATGGTTGCGGCGGTGATATCGAAGTCTTGCTTCGTTATCCGGTCGAATTCATAGAGCGCGAAGTCACAGTAGCGGAAGCCGCAGCATTGGATCCGGCGGTCTGTAAGAACGACGGCTAGCACCGGTATTTCGCGCGGGTTGACCGATTCGGTGGCGAACTGCCAGAGCGCGCTGTAGTAGTCCGGGTCGAGCGTCTGGTATTTCCGCACGAAGGCAGCGAGGTGGGTCAGGTCGCGATCACTTCCGTAGTCGCGGAGCAGGGCGGCGGCGCCTTGAAGCTCGGTAGAATCGCAGCCCCGGTGCTTGGGATCGTTAATGACGCGGAATGCGCGCGCGATGGCGCCGGGAAGGATGGCTTTGTTGCCCTGCCGGGCAAGCACGAGCGCGATGTAGGACGAGCCGCATAGATCGTTTCGCAGGGCCCGGCGCAGTGTGTCCGTGGTCACCGGGTTGTTGGCGTATTCGACGAGCGAGTTGGCGGATCCCCAGAAGTTGAACGGGGCGTTGGCGATCCAGGTTCTGATGAGCAGGTCTTCGGTATCGGGCGTTGGGGTTTCGGGCGTTGGCTGCAATTTGCGTAGGGCGGCCTGGATGAGAGACAGATTGCCGCGCTGGGGGCCGGGTACGGCGAACGTTTCCGGCTTCGCTGACAAGATCTTGGACACAGTCGGGCGAGGAATGCCCTGCGCGGCGTAGAGGCCCGCGGCGATTTCGGCCCAGCGTTGGCGGTTGCTACCGACTTGCGTTTCGAGCAGCGGCATCAGTTCGCCGGAGAGGCCGTCCGATTGGCGCGACAGATAGCGGCTAAGTGCGGCGATTTCGGACGGCGTGCCGCCACCCAGCGTATTCGAGAATTCCTGAAGCAGGAAGGCGCGGGTGGATGGCGGAGGCGCAGGTTCACCGTTCCTATCGGCCCGCACGGGGACGGTGAGGTTGAAGCCGGAGTCCGCGATGAGTTGCCACGGCTCGGAGGCGGGATTGCGGTTCTGGCGCAACGGTAGGATGCGGATGGCGCCGGGGGTGATGTCAGGCAGCGGCGGCGGAGAGCCGTTGACGAAACCTTTCACGCTCGAGCCGTAGGTGAAAAAGTAGACCTGGATCTGGTGGGAGGGGGCGGCTATCCCTGGGGCCGTGAAGGAGCGAAGGACTTCCACGCCGGCGAGATTGGACCAGGTTTCGGCCTTCCAGGGGAGCTGGCCTTCCGGGACGCGTCCGGTCCGGTGGACGTCGAGGATGCGCCCCGTTACCAGGACGGGCGGCGATGCGGTCTCGGTCCATTGCCACTCCTTTACGAAGCCCGCTTGCAGGATGAGCGCGAGCGGCAGGAGGAGGAGCGGTCTAGCGCATGTCGATAACACAACTGTACTCGTCACAACGCACGTGCCAGTGAGTTAGACCGAGACGCCGCAGTACGGAGCGCGCCGGCTCGTTGTTGGCGTCGAACATGACTTTCTCCATGCCCCAGGGATAGCCTGCTACAAACGACTGACAGCAGCTTACTCGCAGACCGGTCTGCCGCGAGAGGTCCTTCGCCATCATAGAGGCGCTTTCGTAGATGGGCCTGACGCCCGGGGGTATGGTGACAAGACGATCGAGCAGCGGCGTTATTTCAATCGACCGGCCCTGGGGATCACGGGTTTGGGTGGGTACGAAAAAGAATGCGCCGCCGGTCTCGTCGAGGCGGTATGCAAAATGCGAGTGGAGGTTGGCTTCCGCGACTATGCTTTCGAGCAAGTCATGCACATTCTGCGGGGAGCCATCCGGATTTTCTGGGAATGGTACCTCAAATCCCCACCGCGCGGGAACAAGAGTGCCGGGACGAACTTTGGGAACTTCGACGGAGATATCCATCATGTCGCCCCGATATTGAAAGAAGGGGTCCTCGGCACTTACTACCAAGCCGAACTCGGATTCGAGCTTAGTGGCGATGGCGTCGAGCGGCCGGAAGGTGTAGACGGAGAGGACCGCGGAATCGCCGAGCCGCTTGATTTGCGCATCGTCGGAGGTCTGCGGCGCCGCGAGCGGGACGATCGCTACGAATGCGGCGGCGATCCGGATTAGATGGCTCATTGCAGAGTTTGACGCCGGAGTGGGATGCGTTGTTCCGGGCAATTGAAGCGGCGGGCCAGTGGGACGGGAGTGTTAGATGCGAGACTTTCCGCGGGAGCGCGGGTATTGGCTCGGCGGTATAAAAAGGAGAAGGAGGCGTTCGAGATGCGGATTGCGACCGTGGTTGCGGTGATTGCGCTGGCGGGAACGGCTGTGGCGCAGACGCCCTTGCCGTCGCTGACAATTTCGGTTTCGGCGTGGGGTAAGGTGACGGCGCGGGCGGACCTGGCGATTGTATTCTTGAGTACCCGGGCGTCGGCGGCTTTGGCGGCGGATGCCTTGGACCAGAATGCCAAGAAGGTGCGGGAGGTTCGGGCGAAGCTTGTTTCGATGGGTTACCGGGAGGACCAGATTCATTTTTCGGGGAATCGGTTTGCTCCTACCGGGCGGGGTGGTTACTATGCGGGTCAGGAGCAGCCTACCGGGTTCGACGTCTATAACATCTTCTACGTTTACCTTGAGGGGACGGAATTGAAGGACATCAATGTCCTCGATGCGAAGGTGGGCGCGCTGCTCGATGAACTGGGCAAGATCGGCGCCGGTCCGGTGAACATGCCGGTTCTATCATCGACTTGGGGCGCTACGGTGGTGGCGTTCACGGTGAAAGACGCCGCGACGTACGAGAAGGAGGCGTACCAGGCGGCGATGGATAATGCGCAGCCGATCGCGGAGGACATTGCGCGGCGCATGAAGGTGAAGATTTCCGGGATTGAATCTGTTTCGTTGACGTCGACAGTCCGCCCGGTATTATCCGCCGCCACTCCGCTGTCCGAAATCCCGTACGACTATCTGTCGTCGTCACCGGAAGACGTTCCGGTGCGGGTTAGTGTCAACGTGCGATACAGCTATAAATAGTTACCCGAAGTTGCGTCTGTAACTTCGACGATTAGGCGGCGGCCTTCCGGGTGGACGGTTACGTCGCGGAAATCTCGAATGAGGGGACGATGCCTTAGTTGGTTTGGAGGCACGGTTGTCAGGATTCCGACGACCTGCATGCCGGCGTTGATTCCGGCCTCGATGCCGGGGCGGGTATCTTCGAAGACCAGGCACTCTCCGGGTGGGACTCCCAATTGTTCGGCGGCGAACAGGAAGCCTTCCGGGTCCGGCTTACCTTTCCGAATTTCATCGACGGGCACGATGACTTTCGGAACGGGCAGGCCGACGGCTGTTACGCGCGCCTCGGCCAAGCCTCGCCAGGCTGAAGTTACGATCGCCCAGGGGTGGTCTTGGAGGGCGCGGACGACCTGCACGGCGCCCGGCACGGCGAAAATGCCATCGAGTTGTGTTTCTTCGAAGCGCGCCATTTCGTCGAGTTCCGCAGTGTGGTCGCGGCCGGGAAGAAAATGCTCCATCGTGACCACGGTTGGGCGGCCGTGGGAGAACGCGAGGATGGCATCGAGGGGAATTCCGTGGCGTTCGGCCCACCATTGCCAAGCGCGTTCCACGACGCGGGTAGAGTCGACGAGTGTGCCGTCCATATCGAAGAGCACGGCGGTGCAGGTGAAGGTCAAAGGAATGAATTCTCCGTGATGATAGTCAGTTTTTGCCGGCCATCCCTCCCTTTATGCTAGCTGCTCGCTTCGCAAAGAGACGGCCGCGCTTGAGGTGAAGCGGACCAACTGGCCGTTGCACGGGACGACGACAGCGGCACGATGCGGCGGCGCATGTTGAGGGAGTGCTCACCGCTTACGTACAGGCGGATGCGGCTGATCCGGAGAGGCTCAATGCCGCATACGGGCCGGGGTACGCCCGCGACAGGCGACGTGGGCTTCGGGAAGCGCCGGCCATCCGGCTTCCGGCTCCTGAGCGGAGCGAGTGGCCCGTACCAGACCGATTGTGGAGAGCGGGGAGCGGAGGTGGACGGGCGGCCGACCTTGGGATTGGCGGTGGGCGTCAGGTGGACTCGAGGTGATGAGGAAGCCCGAGGCCAAACCGGATGCGGTCGACCTCCTGGAGCGGCTTTAGGAATGCGGGCTCCTCAAAGGGCCAGAGTTGGGCGGGCGAAGCCGCGGAACCGGAGGCGGCGAGCACACAGTTCACGGCACGACGCGCCGCTTCATTCGCGGCTTCCATGCAAGCGATGTCTGTGTAAGTGCGCACGTAATCGGAGGCCAGGAATAGGTTTTCCAGATCTACCTGCGCCTCGGGCCGGTACTGAAGCGACCCGGCAATGTTGATGAGCAGAGGCTCCGCGTTCGCCGCCGTGCCCGGATTGGGAAACTCGATGTCGGGATCCAGGAACCAGGAAAGTAAGTTCGCGTCGTTGAGGGTTGTCGCCCCGCCGGCATTCAGGTGCTGTTTGAGCTGGGTCCAAACCTCCTCCTGGATCTGCGGAGCGGTACACTCGCGCGCGGGTTTGCCATAGACCACCCCGGGCGCCTCCCATTCGGAGATATCGGCGGAGAGGATGCCCTGGACCGCGCCGTTTCCTAATTCCGAGAAGTCCACGTTGGTCCAGAATTGCCGTTGGGAGATGGATGTTAGAGCCCAGGGAGAGTCCAGGTAGATCGCATGACCGTTTACGACGGGAACATCGCGCGAGAGATAGAACTGAATGCCGTTCATCCAACGCGTTTGCAGCTTGTCCAAGTTAGCGATTGACGGCGCCGCTCGTTTCAGCTCCTCGGTAAGAAGCGAGGCCATGACTTCGACAGGCAGGGCGGCAAGATAGTAATCGGCTTCGACGCGCGGACCGCTCCCGGCCGTGACGCCGGTCACGCGGGCGCCGTCCGTTTCGATCGCGGTGACGCGGGTTCCCGGATGGAATTCCACGCCCAATTTCCGGAGGTAATCGGTCCAGGGATCGATCCAGACATCGCTGGTCGGGCCCATGAGCAGGCGATCGAACACGCGGTCCGGAGATATCAGACCGTAAAGGAGCTGCAACTGGGTAACTCCGACGGTACGCGTGCTGCTTTCCTGAGCGCGCATTGCTACGAGGGAGCGAGTAAGACCCTGTCCCAGGTAGGCCTGGTAAGTTTTCGACATGCGCGGCGCGGCGATAAAGTCCCACCAGGCGATGTTTTCGAATTCCGCCAAACGGCGCTCGGGGCAGCTTGTCGCGACGATCAGGAGGCGGCTTACAAAGTAAGCTAACTCGGGAGCGGGAACGC
>JAJYCN010000163.1 GCA_021778335.1 Acidobacteriota bacterium
GCTGCACACGCCCTGCTGGCTCGCTCCTCGACTGCGCAAGCACGGTGAGCATCTCCACCTCGCTGCTGCTGAGCCTCAACGGGGCGCGGTGGCTGACGAAAGGCAACCGAAGAACCTCCTCGTAATGCTATTACGAAGAGTCTACACCACAATGCATTGTATTGCAATATTATTTAGGAATCGATCTACTAGAACAGCCAGCTTGTACCGGCGCTTTCGGGTCCGGCCTTCGGGAATGAGGGCTCCGCCGGCTACGAGCTTTTGCAGGTGCTTGTTCGTGGCTTGCCGGCTGATGTGGAATTCGGAAGCGGTCAACTGAGCTATGTCTTCATGCCTCTCGACATTATTGAGAATGAAATTCCGGACTTCGTCTGCCCGCGGTCTGATCGGCTGACTGCGTCGTTCTTCCCTGTCGGGGGAGTCGCTTTCGGGTCCGTTTGGAAACCCCATGCACTGTGATTGTAAATCTATACTGAGAAGTTTGTCAATCTAGCGATGCGGCCTGGTTGTCAATTCGGGTATCGGACAGTGGGGATGCCTTCACTTCGAACGGAAGGCAGACGGCAAGCCTGCTTGTTTCCGGTTGGGCGCCTGGCCTTCGAGGCGGTGGAGGGTGGGGCGGGGTGGTCAGGAATTGTCAAGGCGTTGTTTTTCGGGGCGGTGGAGTGTATGTTGGGCGGGAGTATGGAACGGGCGATACCGATTCTTCCGGCGGACGATTTGGCGGCGGCGAAGGGATTTTATGTGAATGGGCTGGGCTTCCGGGTGACGTTCGAGGCGACGAAGGACGGGCGGACGGGGCTGATGGGGCTGGAGCGGGGGACAATCCGGCTGACGATTGACAGTCCGATGAGGGGGCACGGGCGGAATGCGTGCGTGGCCTTGGAGGTGGACGATGCCGATGCCTACTACCGGGAGTGGAGCGCGAGGGTCGCGGTGTTGCGGGCGCCGATGGACGAGGCGTGGGGAGCGCGGACGTTCGATTTGCTGGATCCGGCGGGGAACACGATTTTTGTGATGGGTCCCGCGGTACAATGACTGGCTGATTTCCAGGCAATTCCGAGGGGGCGAGACCATGAACGGAACGATGCGGGTTGTCTTCGCGGGGGCCGTTGCCGCGGCGGGTGCGGGATGGATGTGGCTGGGTAGCCGGGCGGAGGCCGCGGGGGCGGGGATTCGTGTCGCAGGGCTGGCGCGGGTGGGGACAGTGGACGCGCGGTATCAGTCCTATAACATCGAGATGGTTGAGGTGACGGGCGGGCGGTTCTGGCGGCCGTATGCCGATGTGGCGCGGGCGGAGAAGGCGCAGGAGGGGCGGAGCGGGAATCAGCCGGCCGGGTTGAATCCGGCGCTGTTCGAGTACCGGCCGCCGCTCGATCTGAGCCAAGCGCGGCTGCGGAAGCTGGCGGCGGCTCTGGGGCCGGCGTATGTGCGTGTAAGTGGAACGTGGACGAACACGACTTACTTCGACGACTCGGGAAAGACCACGCCGGAGAAGGCGCCGGCGGGGTTCAACGGCGTGATGACGGGGCAGCAGTGGAAGGGCGTGGTGGATTTCGCGCGGGCGGTGAATGCGAGGATTGTTACTTCGTTCGCGGTAAGCGCGGGGACGCGGGGACCGGATGGCGTGTGGACGCCGAAGGAGGCGAGTAAGTTGGTTGCTTACACGCGCTCGATTGGAGGAAGCATTGCGGCGGCCGAGTACATGAACGAACCGACATTCGCGACGATGGGCGGAGCGCCGAAGGGATATGACGCGGCGGCGTACGCACGGGACGTGGCGGAGTTCCGGAAGTTTGCGAAACGGGAAGCGCCGGGGATGGTTGTGCTGGGTCCGGGCTCGGTGGGCGAGGGGATTGAACTGGGTGCGGTGCAAGCGGGGATTTTGCGGTCGGAAGACCTGCTGCAGGCGACCGGCGATACGTTCGACGTGTTTTCGTATCACTTCTACGGGGCGGTGTCGAGCCGGTGCGGGTCGATGAGCGGAGCGACGGGCCATGCGACGACGACGACTCCGGAAGCGGCGCTAACGGAGGAGTGGCTGTCGCGAACGGATCGCGTGGAGGCTTTCTACGCGGGGCTGCGGGACCGGTACGAGCCGGGCAAGCCGATGTGGGTCACCGAGACGGGGCAGGCGGCTTGCGGAGGCGACCGTTGGGCTTCGACGTACATCGACAGCTTCCGCTATCTGAATCAGCTTGGGAGCCTGGCGAAGAAGGGCGTGCAGGTGGTGGCGCAAAACACGCTGCCGGCGAGCGACTACGCGCTGCTCGATGAGAAGACGCTGGAGCCGAGGCCGAACTACTGGGCGGCGCTGCTGTGGCGGCGGCTGATGGGGACGACGGTGCTCGATGCGGGGACGATGCCGGAGACGGGGCTGCACGTTTATGCGCACTGCCTGGCGGGGAAGCCGGGCGGCGTGGCGTTGCTGGTGCTGAACACGGAGGGGAGCGCGGCGAAGAACGTGGCGGTCGACGCGGCGGCGGAGCGATACACACTGACCGCAGATGAGCTCGAGTCCGGGCGGGTAAAGCTGAACGGGCGGGAGTTGCGGCTTGGGGCGAACGATTCGTTGCCGGAGTTGCGCGGCGAGAGTGTGAAGGCGGGGACGATGGAGTTCGCGCCGGCGAGCATCACGTTTCTGGCGGGGGAGAATGCGAACAATGAGAGCTGCCGCTGATGGGATTCGAGCTTGACGAGTATTTGCAGAGGATCGGTTATGCGGGGCCTAGGGCGGCGACGGCGGAGGTGCTTGCGGAGGTTCAGCTTCGCCATGTCGAGACGATCGCGTTTGAGAATTTCGATTCGTGGCTGAAGCGGCCGGTGGCGCTCGATACGGAAACGCTTGTCGAGAAGATGGTTCGCGGCGGGCGCGGCGGGTACTGCTACGAGCACAACCTGCTGTTCGGGGAGGCGCTGCGGGCGATGGGATTCGGGGTGGTGGGTCTGGCGGCGCGGGTAGTGTGGAGCGCTCCGGCGGGCGTGACGCGGGGGAGAACGCACATGGCGCTGCGCGTGGAGACGGGGGGCGAGGCGTATCTTTGCGATGTAGGGTTCGGCGGGCCGACTCCGACGGGGCCGCTGCGACTGGAGGCGAGTGTTGCGCAAGCGACGCCGCACGAGCGGTTCCGGTTGACGGCGGCCGGAAATGAATTCGTGCTCGAGATCGAGATTCCGGGCGGATGGATGCCGCTGTATCAGTTCGGCGAGACGCCGCAGTTGTTGGTGGATTACGAGGTGGCGAATTGGTATGTTTCGACGCATCCGAAGTCGATGTTCGTGACGACATTGTTGGCCGCGAGGCCGGCGCCGGGGGTTCGGTGTGGGCTGCGGAACAACGAGTTCACGGCGCGTCGTTTAAGCGGCGAGACGGAGCGGCGCGTGCTGCGGGATGCGGATGAGGTGCGCGCGGTGCTCGAAGAGGTGTTTCTTTTGAAGACGCCGGAGGGGGCGGAGTTTGAAGAGAGGCTGCGAGGTAGCTTATGAAGCGATTTGCCGGATTGGGATGGTTCGTTGCCGGCGCGATGGCGTTACTTTTGGGCGCGGCTTCGCCGCCGTCGCATAGCCGCTATCTCTTCGTATGGGCGATGGAAGCGCAACACCCCGGCGGGGACTGGAGTGTGCTTCGCGAAGGCAAATTGAGCGAATTCCGAAGGAATCTGGGGCTCGGGAAGGACTTTATTTCGGTGTTCGACGTCGGGGGCGGCGCGCCGGAGTTCGGCAAACTGGTGGCGATGGTCCCGGTTGGGGACGCTATGCTGGCGCACCACACGAACTACGCGATGCCTCCGAACGGCATCCTGTATGCGAACGATTGGTCCGGAAACCGGACTTACGTCTTCGACCTGCGAAAGCCTTCGCAACCGCGCCTATTACGGCAGTTCGACAGCATTGGGGCTTATGGGTGGCCGCATTCGTTCGCTTACCTTTCGAACGGAGATACGCTTGCGACGTTTCAGTATTCGGGCGGTTTCAATCAGGCTCCGGGCGGTCTGGTGAAATTCGATGGCGAAGGGCGAGTGGTGGCCAGCGGCCTGGCGACGGATGACAAGATGGATCCCAATATCCGGCCGTACAGTTTCGCGGTGGTCGAGAAGCTCAATCGTGTTGTCACTGGCAGCGCGGATATGGCGGCGGCGCGAGTCAGCCACGTGGCGCAGGTCTGGCGGCTGTCCGATGTGAAGCTGGTCAAGACGATGAGCCTGCCGAAAGGCCCGGGCGCGGCGGATTCGTCGGAGCCGCGGGTGCTTGCCGACGGCAAGACGGTGGTGGTGCCCACGTTCAACTGCGGACTGTTCCTGGTGCGGAATCTCGAGGGAGACAATCCGTCGCTCGAACCGATTTACGACTTTGGTTATCGGACGTGCGCCGTTCCGGTGGTGGTTGGCGATTATCTGGTGGGGACGATGCAAAGCGGCCACGCCATTGTCAGCCTTGACATGCACGATCCCGAGCATCCGCGCGAGGTGAGCCGCATTCTACTGGGGCCGCACGATCTTCCGCACTGGATTGCCGTGGAGCCTGGCGGCGACCGGTTGGTTATCACCGGCTACGGGTCGCTCTTTACACGCGCCCTCTTCGCGACGATCGACCGGCAGACGGGAAAGCTGACGCTCGATCCGCAATCGATCGATTTCACTCGGGATTGGCCGGACGGGTGGAAGGGGAGCGCGATTCCGCACGGGGCGGTGTTCAGCGCGGTCCATTGAAGCGAGGCGGGCCGACGCTCCCTTGCGGTCGCGGCTCGGTTACGGTCCGGAGCGGGATGACGCGGGGTGTGTTGAGAGTCGGGGTGGGGCGTGATCATTTGGGAACGGTACAGGTCGGATTCACGCCAGGTGTGTTGAGAGTCGGGGATGGGACGTGATCAGCCGGGAACCGTCCGGGCCGGGTTCACGCGGGGTGTGTTGAGGGCCGGGGGGGGTGGGGCGTGGCCAGTTGGGAACGGTACGGGCCGGATTCATGCCGGGTGTGTTGAGAGTCGCTGGATGACCGCTCGCTTGCGGCCGCGGTTCGGTTGTTTCGCGCAGCGGGGGAGCGGAGCGTGAAGGAGCCGGCGCAGTCCGTGGGCATGTCACCATGGACGAACCGCGCATGAGGAAGGGGATCGAGGAAAATTACGGGCTGTGGCGATCTGTCGCCGACGCATTGCGCGGGGACGTGCATCGCGACTTCACGTCGGTGAGCATCGGCCGGGCGATCACGCTGCTGGCGATTCCGATGGTGCTCGAGATGATGATGGAGTCGCTGTTCGCGGTGGTGGATATGTTCTGGGTGGCGCACCTGGGCTCGGACGCGATGGCGACGATCGGGTTGACGGAGGCGGTGGAGACGCTGCTGTACGGCGTGGCGATGGGGCTGAGCGTGGCGACGACGGCGATGGTGTCGCGGCGGATCGGGGAGCACGACGCGGAGCGGGCGGCGGATGCGGCGGGGCAGTCGATTGTGCTGGGGATGATTGTTGCGGCGTTGGCATCGATCGCCGGGTCGTGGTTTGCGCCGGATGTGCTGCGGCTGATGGGCGCGACGGGCGGCATTGTGCGGACGGGGGTGGGCTACACGCGGGTGATTTACGGCGCGAGCGTTCCGGTGATGCTGCTGTTTTTGATCAATGCGGTGTTTCGCGGGGCGGGCGACGCGGCGCTGGCGATGCGCGTGTTGTGGATCGGCAACCTGGTGAACCTGATTTTGAATCCGCTGCTGATATTCGGCGTGGGGCCGTTTCCGCGGCTGGGCGTGCTGGGTTCCGGGGTGGGGACGACGATCGGGCGGTCGACAGGCGTGGCGGTGCAGATCTGGCTGCTGGTGCGCGGGAGCAGCCGGGTGAAGGTGGGGTTGCGGCATCTGCATTTGCGGGCGGCGGCGATGTGGAAGCTCTGGGGCTGGTGGCGGTGGGGTTTGTGACGATGGCGCGGCCGCTGGTGAGCGTGTTTACGCCGGAGGCGGGTGTGGTTGTGGTGGCGGCGCGGGCGCCGCGGGTGATCAGCTACGGGTACATTTTCTACGCGTGGGGCATGGTGACGGTGCAGGCGTTCAACGGCGCGGGGGACACGTGGACGCCGACGGCGATCAGCCTGGGGACGAACTGGGCGCTGCAGATGCCGCTGGCGTGGGTGCTGGCGTTTCCGCTGGGATTCGGGCCGGGCGGGGTGTTCTGGGCGGTGGCGATAGCGGCGCCGGTGTTCGCGGTGGTGGCGGTGACGATGTTCCGGCGAGGCGGGTGGAAGCGGCAGGTGGTGTGAGGCGGGCGGGGGTGCGTTGCGCGAAGGGCGCGGACGGGATAACATAGGAGATTGAGGCGGTTCGTGCTGGTGGCGTAGTGCGCTTTCCGGGCGAAGGCGAACGCAGCTTCTTTCAACGCAGCACTTAACGCATCACATTTCGGCTGCAACCGACAGAATCAGGTGGAGATATGCAAGCGGTAATCGAGACGGGTGGAAAGCAGTACCGTGTGTCGCCGGGCGATACGATCCAGGTAGAGACGCTGGCCGGGGAACCGGGCCAGGAGGTGGAGTTCGATCGCGTGGTTGCGGTTTTCGGCGATTCGAACGAATTGATTGCGGGCGATGCGGTGAAGCAGGCCCGGGTGAAGGGCACGATCGCCGGGCATAGCCGGGGCGATAAGTTGCTGGTATTCAAGTTCAAGCGCAAGAAGCAGTACAAGCGCACGATCGGGCATCGCCAGAACTACACGGCGGTGACGGTGGGTGAGATTCTGGTTTAGGTTGAAGAGACGTCATGGCGCATAAAAAAGGGTTAGGCAGTTCCAAGAACGGGCGCGATTCGAACGCGCAGCGGCTGGGTGTGAAGCGGTTCGGCGGCGAGCTTGTGACGGGCGGATCGATTCTGGTCCGGCAGAGGGGCACGCGGATCAAGCCGGGTGAGAACGTGGGCCGGGGCAAGGACGACACGTTGTTCGCCAAGACGCCGGGCATTGTGGAGTTTCGCGACCGCGGCCGGATGGGCAAGTTCGTGAGCATCCGCGCGGAAGCGGTTTCCTAGTTTTTTCATTTTTGGGTTTGGCGTTGGCCGCGCGCTCGAAAGGCGGGCGGCCATTCGTGTATTTGGCCGCGGTTTTTTCATGTTTATCGACGAAGTCCGGATTTGGGTGAAGGCCGGGGACGGCGGGAACGGCTGTGTGGCGTTCCGGCGGGAGAAGTTTGTTCCGCGGGGAGGGCCGAGCGGCGGCGACGGCGGGCGGGGCGGCGATGTGGAGATGGTGGCGAGCTCGCACCACAACACGCTGCTGCATTTCCGTTTTAATCCCGAGCACAAGGCCGAGCGGGGGCGGCACGGGGAAGGGAGCAACCGCACGGGTCGCGACGGGGCGGGCGTCGAGCTTCCGGTGCCTCCGGGTACGGTGGTTTACGACGAAGCGACGGGCGAGGTGCTGCACGATTTTGCGCACGCGGGTGAAAGGTTTGTGGTGGCGCGCGGCGGACGGGGCGGGAGAGGGAATCAGCACTTCGCGACGCCGACGCACCAGGCGCCGACCGAGCACGAGGACGGCAAGCCGGGCGAGGAGCGGAGGCTGCGGCTGGAGCTGAAGCTGCTGGCCGATGTGGGGCTGGTGGGATTTCCGAACGTGGGCAAGTCGACTCTCATTTCGCGGATTTCGGCGGCGAAGCCGAAGATTGCGGATTACCCGTTCACGACGCTAGTACCGAACCTGGGCGTGGTGGAGGCGGGGGAGCGGACGTATGTGGTGGCCGATATTCCGGGGCTGATCGAGGGCGCGCACGAGGGGCACGGGTTGGGGATGCAGTTCCTGCGGCACGTGGAGCGGACGCGGCTGCTGGTGCACGTGCTGGATGTGTCGGACGCTTCGGGGCGGGACCCGGTGGACGATTTTCATGTGGTGATGCGGGAGCTGGGTTCGTTCAGTCCGGCGATGGCGGCGAAGCGGATGATCCTGGTGGCTTCGAAATGCGACGCGGCGCGGGACGAGGAGACGGTGGAGCGGGTGCGTGAGTTGGCGGCGGAGCAGGGACTGGAGTTTTTGGCGATTTCGAGCGCGACGGGGCAGAACATCGACCGGCTGAAGTTTGCGATGGCCGAGGCGGTATTCGCTCAACAACCGGCTCCGGCGGCCGATGAGGGTAGCGAACAGGAGTCTTCATGAGCGCTATCTACTCGGCCCTGGCGGGCATAAGCGATGCGACCGAGCGGCTGAATACGGCTGCGTCGCGGATTGCGCAGTGGCCTGTGGCGCCACCGCCGGATGCGGTGAACCTGAGCGACGAGGCGGTGGCGCTGATTGAAGCGAAGAACGAGAACGCCGCGAACGTGAAGACGGCGCACGTGGCCGAGGACATGATGCGGGCCGCGCTGGATTTGATCGGTTAGGCGACATACTCGTCATCGGCCCAAAGTGCCGGAAATCCGCGCGATTCCATGAAGCTCTGGATCTTCGAGCGGACCGCTTCATTCTGAAGATCTTGCCGCGATATTTCCTGGTTCTCCTCCCGGCAGTAGTACCTGCGCTTTAGATCCCAAAGGATGTCAGTTGCGGTCGGCAAGCCGGCCGTCGCCGACGCGCCCGCCCCCAGAAACCAGGCGAAGTTCTGGGGCCGCGCACAGAATCGGCTCGTGAATTCGCCTTGATCCATTACGAAGCTTTCCTGGGATGAGTGCGCGATGGATGATTTCACTCGTTCAACAGCAACTCGGCCATGCCATCCAGCCGGGTCTTGACGGCCTCCCACCCTGGCATGACTTCCCCGAGCAGCCGGTAATAACGCGGGCTGTGATTGTGCTCCTGAAGATGGCACAGCTCATGACATATGACATAGTCCACGCAGATGCGCGGGGCTTTGACCAGGTGCGGGTTGAGCAGGATTGCGCCCTCCGGAGAGCAACTTCCCCATTGTTTTCGCATGCGGACAAGCCGCCAATCCGGTACTCCGCCGACCCAGAGGACGCGTTCGGCGATTTCGTTCAAGCGGCGCTCGAACATGTCAGCCGCGCGGCTTCGGTACCATGCGGCGAGGCGTTCCCGGATCAGCACCGGGTCCCGCGATGGCGTTTCAACACAGATCTGACCACGCGTTAATTTGACGGTGGGCTCGTGACCGTTTTGGCTTTTTACCTTTAGTTGATAGCGGCGGCCGAGATAAAAGAGGCTTTCACCGCTTCTATAGTTCCGGGGTAGTGCCTGCGCACGCTGACGCCGGGATTCGTCCACATGGCGCTTGATCCAACGGGCGCGCTTTAACACGGCACGATGGATGGCCGGCAGGTCCTCTCCCTCCGGCGCATCGACCTGCACGGAGCCGTCCGGATTGACATGGATTGCAACTTTTCTGCGCATGACCGGCGTAAAGAGAATTTCGTATTCAATGCGGTCATCGCCGTAGGGGAAGCTCTGGCGCGGCATCATGCAGTTCCTCTGCTCAGGCCCACGCGGGTGATTTGAATCACGCGCTCAATGACTTCCTTCGCGTGATCGAGGCCGATCAGGTTGAAAAGGCGCGGAAGAAGGGTGCGGCGGATCTCTGTCTCGATATCCTGCGGATTCACGGAGTGTTCCGCGACCGCCTTCATCACCGTCTTGTCAATGGCGAACGCCTCATCGACGTATGACTGCCCATCCTGTTCACCGAGCTTTTCAAAATAGTCTTCCCCGAGAACAAGCCGGAACGTGCCGTAGTAGGCTTTGGCGCGCCTGTTGCTGCCGAAGCTGTCGGGCACCGTGTCGATCTCGCGATTCGACACTTTCTGTTCAAAGTCCTTGAACAGCATGTATTGCTTGTAGGGATGGTTGAACATCGCCTCGGCTTCGGCGATGGCCTGTTTCAACAGGGCGGAGAAGACAGCCTGTGCGTAAGGGTCGTCTACGAGATCCTGCTGGATCGTCTTTTTCAGCCTGCTGCGGATGATGTCGGTTTCGTTGCGCGTCTTTTCCTCGGACCATTTCTTCGGGTCTGCGCTCTTGCCCATATCGTTGACCAGGATGACGCCGTCGCCTTCCTTTACTTGCGCCCCGACGACATGCTTATCCACGAGGCGGCGGATCTGCTCTTCGTAGGCGCTGTAATCGACCGTTTCCTGTGCGTCCTGCTTTGCAATCTTGCGCAGGTTCGTGAAGAAGCGCAGATCGTTCTTGTAGGTTTGAATCAGGTCTTCGGTGAAGCTTGCGTCCTCGAAGAACGTGCGGGACGACAGCGCCACTTTCAGACACAGGCCGAAATTGGTAAGGGCCTCATAAAAGTCTTCGCGCACGGCCTGCCGGGTGTCGTAGGCATTCCCTTCCTCGTCCTCCTCATACCGTGCGACAAGGATCTGCCGGTACTGTTCGAGGTCCTGCCTGTTCTCGACGGTGGCGAAGACCGCCCAGAGCTTGTCATGCAAGCCGGGCAGGCGCTTGTATTCCGTGCTGACCTGGTGATAGAGGCCTTGGAGGTCGTCGATGTCATAGCCGCCCTGTGTGCGGCTGGCGAGATCCTGATACTGCGCGATCGCGGTATCCAGTTCCTTCAGGATTCCGCGGTAATCGATGAGAAGGCCGTATTCCTTGGCGTGATGCAGACGATTGACACGCGCGATCGCCTGCATGAGGTTGTGCTCCTTCAGCGGCTTGTCGATATAGAGAACCGCGTTGCGTGGCTCGTCGAAGCCGGTCAGAAGCTTGTCAACGACGATGAGCAGATCGGGCTTGCCCTCGGTGCTGAAATCCTCGATGACACGGCGCTCATAGGCGTCCGCATCATTACCCACGTTGTCCTTCCACCATTGCTGGACTTCCGGCAGCTCGCTTTCATCAACGTCGGAATGGCCTTCGCGGGTGTCGGGCGGGGAGATGACCACGGCGCTGCTAACAAGGCCGGTAGCATCCAGCGCCTTCTTGTACATGACGGCCGCGCGCTTGCTGTCGGTCGCGACCTGCCCTTTGAGTCCCTGATCCAGTTTCTTGAAGTTCTCGTTGAAGTTAATCGCGATGTCCCAGGAGATCAGCTCGATGCGGTTCCCCGACCCGTAGACCGGGCCTTTCTTGCCCCATTTCTTCTTGAGATCGCTCTTCTGGCGCTCGGAGAGTCCCAGGGTGATCTTGTCGAACCAGTTGTCGATCGCCTTTTCGTTGACTTCCAGCTCCGGCTTGCGTTCTTCGTAGAGGAGGGGGGTGACGGCCCCGTCCTCTACGGCGCGCTGCATGGTGTAGGCGTGGACGATAGGGCCAAACTTGTTCGTGGTCTTCTCATTCTTGAGAAGGGGCGTCCCGGTGAAGGCAACATAAGCAGCGTTGGGCAGTGCCTTGCGCATGCGCTCGTGGCCTTCGCCGCCGTGACTGCGGTGCCCCTCATCGACAAGGACGATCATGTTTTCGCTCGGGTTATGGCATTCCGGCAGCTTGGAAGCCGTATGAAACTTGGCGATGATCGTGAAGATGATCCGCTCCTTGCCGTGCCCGATGCGTTTCGCGAGGTCGCGCCCGGAGCTGACCTTTGCCTTCTCGCCTTCCTTCTTCGTGGCGATGGCCGAGCCGAAGGCCCCCCCGGAAAGAAACGTCTTGGAGAGCTGATCTTCCAGGTCGATCCGGTCGGTGACGACGACGACGCGGCATTCCTTCAGGCTGTCGTGCAGCAGCAGCGCCTTGCACAGGAAAACCATCGTGAACGACTTGCCGGAGCCGGTGGTGTGCCAGATCACGCCGCCTTCGCGCCCGCCGTCCGGCTTGCGCTTATTGATGCGACCTATCAGGGCCTTGATGCCGAAGGCCTGCTGGTGGCGCGCGGCGATCTTGCCGACTTTCCGGTCGAAGAGAATGAAAAAACGGATGAACTCAAGCAGCCGATCCTTGCCAAGCAAGCTGATGAGGAGGCGGTCCTGATCGGTCGGCAGTTGGTGCCCGGACCACAGGCTCTCAAAATACTTGCCTAACTGCGGAGGACGGTGGGCAAAGACCGCCCTCCTGACCTGATCACTCACAGGAAGGTTCTTGGTCTTGGTGAAATGGCCTTCGTCGAACTTTTCTTCGCGCCAGCCCGTCCAGAACTTCTTGGGGGTTTTGGTGGTCGCGTAGCGCCCGTCGGTGCCGCTGATGGAGAGGAGGATCTGCGAATAGGCGAAGAGCTTCGGAATCTCGTCGTTCTTTTGGTTGCGAATGTTCTGGCTGATCCCCTCTTCAATCATGGATTTGTTGGGGTTGCCGGAATCGGGGCGTTTTGCCTCTATAACGACCAACGGCAGTCCATTCACGAAGCACACCAGATCGGGCCTCCGCGTATGGGTTCCGCCGGAGGACAGCACCTCGAATTCTTCCGTGACGATGAAGCTGTTGGCCGCGGGGTCTTCCGAGTTCCAGTCGATGACGGGGATGGTCGGATTGTGCTTCTTGCCGTCAATGAATTCCGTCACCGTGACGCCCAGCGTCAGCTTGTTGTAGAACGCTTCGTTGGCCGTTAGCAGGCCTTCGTGCAACGGCGGCGCGGCCAGTTCGCGCACGATTTGATCGATGGCGTTCGGGGAGAGCGGGTAGAGCTTACCCTTGTACTCGAAGCGGCGCTTGCGCAGTTGATCCACGAGGACATTGGCGAGAACTACCTCCTGCGTGCTG
>JAJYCN010000164.1 GCA_021778335.1 Acidobacteriota bacterium
AGTGCCCGTTTTGCAGGCCCTCCGCGAGATCGAGTCCCAGGAAAAATCATCGGCAATTTCTAACCAGTTGACTCTGTGGGACTTATAGCCGGACGCTAGTGGCCGCTGTTGTGTGTAGTTTTAAATGGCACTGAAATTGCCCCCCCCAGTCAGCTACAAGTAAACCTCGGGGCTGTCCCGATTGATCTTTACACCTCCGGCCAGCCGCCGTCAATTGCCGATTCCGGCCTTGCCGCCGCGTGCCCGAACGCTTCGACGATCCGCGCATGTTACCAGGCCGCGTTCGCTAATTGGCGAGCCCAAGGGGTGACGGGGGTCAGGTTCTTTTTTGGGATATGCGGTGGTTTCCACTCAACGCCCCTCAGTGGATGCGGAAATACCTGGCAATATGTTTCGGGCCCGACCGGGAGCTGGACGGGTAATCTCTCGGCGTTTTTCCTGGACCTCTACAACGCGCGTATCACAAACGTGACTCCGACGATGGCCCACGGAGATTGGGTCGGCGTGTACGGGGGTGCGCCGGGACAGTACTTGGCCTGGCAGAACTACCCGTCCGCCGCTCCTCCGGCAGGCGTGGCGAATGTGTGTCCGAATACGCCGACGGTGCTGCAGTACCTGCCGGGGGTTCCATATGGTGTGAGGCCGTGCTCGACGGTCTCACCGTTTAGCTGTCCGAGCAACGTAAGCGACTGCGCGAGTTACTGCCCCACACTGAATGGGGGAGTGTCCAATCCTGGCGTGCCGGTCGACGATGGCGACCACGGTTACAACTGTTCGCCAGCGAATCCGATCTTCGTCGGCTGGCAGAATCTATACAGCGTCGCTCAGGCCGTGATCGGGGCGGCATACAACACCCCGACGGCTGGCGCGAAGGGGCTGAATCTGTTTGAGTTTGACGTCGAGCAGGAACTCGATATGACCGACTTTCCGGTCCAGGCGCGCTTCATCGTGGACAATTCACAAACGTCGTCAGGTAATCCGGACGAGGTGGACTCGATCAGGTATTACATGGGCCAGGACGGATACGACATTGGACGCGTAACGTGGTCGGCTGCCGGATCTAATTCCAACGTAGCGGGCTTCAACTGCACCAGCGTCTACGGAGACTACGCGCGGACGATGGGTCTCGACTCGATACTTTCTGCGATCGAAGGCGGGTACATCGGCTCGCCTGCCAACCCGTCTCCGACATCGGAGGGGCTGTGGTGCGGAGGCACGTTGGGTCAGATGTTTCAGATGCCCGTCTCGCACACTGCCCCAAATGTAGCTGACCTCCACGCGTATCCGTGTGTCGCAGACGCGGGCACCCCGTATTGCTATTCGACGGAGCCGGCCGCCAACGTTCAGGGTGAGGCGCAGACGGACTTCAACGACGTTCAGTTTTTTATCCAGTATGTGGATCCCGGTGTCACCTTCGTCCTGGGTGAAACGCATTCAAACTCGAACGACGGGTACAGCGAGACATGCGAGATCCACGCGCCGCTGACGGCTGCCTCCAGCAATGTGGCCGGCTTCAACGCAAGCAGCTTCGCGGGCTATACCACAGCGGTATTCAGGCCTTGGATTAACCTCCCAGATGCCGGGGCCTGCTTCACGCCTTCGAACCAGAACGGCAACCAGAATAACCTAGGGCCCTACACGCCCTCGCAGGAATAGGGGCGGGGCGACCATGAGAAGATTCGCGCTGCTGGTGCCCGTTGTACTTTTCGCGCCCGCCGCCCTGGCGGCCGCACAGAATGCGACGATTTCGGGCGTGGTTGTTTCCGCCGTGGATGGCGCGCCCGTTGTTGGGGCGACTGTCACGTATCGCCGCCTGCCTAAGTATCTGCTACTGCCGGCCGGAGGCGCGATGCTGGCATCAGGCGAGGCAGCGTATGCAACGTCGGCCGTGACCGACTCCCACGGCGACCACTCATCTCCACCGCTTCCGCCCGGAGATTACGAGGTTTGTGTCTCTACTCCCGGGCAGCCGTTTCTCGATCCGTGTCTTTGGGGCCCGCCGCCCGCGGTCTCCGTCGGCGCGGGCGCCAACGCGCGGGCTGACCTTAACCTCGTCCTTGGGGTGAGGCTTGATGTCCGAGTTCAGGGTCCCCAGTGGCTACTGCCAACTTCCTCGTCTGGTCCGCTCGACTTCCCGCATTTGACTGTCGGGGTGTACTTCGGAAGCGGCGCCTTCCTGGCGGCGGAGCGGACGAGCGTCTCGGCCGGCCTTCAGGACTACACTATGGCGATCCCGGCTGGGCAGCCGCTGGTGCTATGGCTTCAAAGCCGTTACATTACGCTGTCAGGGCCGTCGGGTAGTCTCGGCTCCCTTCTCGGTCAAAGGATTCCATTCCAGGCTACGCCCGGCCAGGACCAGGCGTTCACGTTCAGCGTGACCGGCGCGGTGTTGGGGGCGAAGTAGGTGAGCGTTCTCCGCCGCCGTCTTGTGCTTTGGGGTCTGGCTGGTGTTTCATTGCTCCGCGCACAGACGCCGGTTATTTTCCCCGGAGGGGTCGTGAATGGGGCGAGCTTCGTCCCAGCCGACGCGCCTGGTCACGCGCTGGCTCCTGGGTCGATTGCTGCAATTTTTGGGACGTTTGATATCAGCGCTCCAACGTGGGCGAGCGGTTTTCCGCTGCCCACTTCTCTGGGCGGCGCGTCGGTAACCTTCAACGGAAAGCCGGCTCCGCTTTTCTACGTCTCCTCGACGCAGATCAACGCCGAAGTGCCTGGGGACACGGCTGCCGGAACCGAGTACTCCGCCTACGGGAGCGCTTCGGTTGTGGTCACCGTGGCCGGACATTCGAGCGCGCCGGTGGGCGCCGACGTGCTGCCCGTCAACCCGATGCTCTTCACGCAGGGCGGCTCGGGGTGCGGCGCCGGGGCGGTCCTGAACATGGCGAGTGATGGGAGCGTTTCCGTGAATTCCGCTTCGGACAGCGCTTCGCCGGGCGACTTCATCGAGGTCTACGGCACCGGCCTTGGTGGGACGGCGCCCCCCGCCGAAGACGGCGAGCCTGCGCCCTCGAATCCGTTGTCGAAACCGGCGGTCTATGGCGCGAGCGCTCTCTTCGATGCGGCTACCGTGCCCATGAATGCGATACCTTACGCCGTCGCTCTCGCTCCAGTTGCGTTTGCGGGGCGTGCCCCTGGGTTTGCGGGGGTTGACCAGTACAACGTGCAGATCCCGCCAGGCGTGCGGGAAGGCTGCTCGGTGCCCGTGCGAATCGTCTCGAATTATGTGGAAGCGGAGAGCCAGCCCGTTCTGGTGAGCATCCATACGGGCGGCGGCCCGTGCGCCGACCCACCGGTGTGGGGCTACGGGGAGATCGTGATCAAGAAGAGCGTCATACTCAACGATCCCAAGACGCCAGAGACGGACACGTTCTCGGCCAGGTTTCCAGCGTCCCCAGGGCTGGTGTTACCTACGCCGTTGCCTGCGAACGGGCAGGTCGTGGTCGAGGCAGTTCCGCGCAGCCCGCGGTGCCCGATACCGGGTCACAAGACGCTTTCGGCCGGGCCGATTGTCGTGACTAACCCGCAAGGAGTTCCAGTCCAGGTCCAGCCGACGATCGCCTCGGATGGCAGTGTGAGCTACAGCGCCACGCTTCCCGCCGGCTTTGTGCAGCCTGGGACCTATCGACTTGCCGCGGCAGGCGCCGGAGTCGGCTCGTTCCAGGCATCCCTGACGGCCGGAGCCGATATCAGCGTCACGTCGCAGTATCCGGCGGGCTCAACCGTTGGGGCCGCGACTGGGAACGTGCTTTATCCGGTGAACTGGACCGGCGGCGAGGCCGGCGAGGCGGCTACGCTCCGCGTCGATTCGGATCAGTTCGTGAGCGACAGCGTCTGGTTGGTTCGTGTTCCGGCGGCGGCGGGGACAGTTGGTATTCCGGTCAGCTACTTGGGTGGCGTTCCCGGTCAGTCTCAAGGCGTGCAGTATCCGCAAGTGCCTACGAGCCTCCCGGGAACATTCGAGATTCGCGTCGACGTTGGACCCGACCCGAGTAAAATCCCCACATTTACTGCCCCCGGCTTGACCCTCGGAGGGCGCGCTTTTGTCGTTTACGAGTACAGGTTCACGGGTCTGAATAACTGAGGACGCCGGCCTCAGGCGTCCTGGTTTTCCGGGCGGCCGCTGGGCCAGGTCATGTCGCGGACAGGGGCGAGGATTTCCTGGAGGGACTTGACGACCTGCTCGTCGAGGGGTTGTTCGACGGCGGCGGCGTTGGCTTCGACTTCGGCGACGCTGGATGCGCCGGCGACTACGGTGTGGATGCGCGGGTTGGCGGCGGAGAACTGAAGCGCGATGCGCGCGAGGTCGAGGCCTTGGGATTGGCACCATAGGGCGGCGCGGCGGCAGGCTTCGCGGAGGGACTGCGGTGCGGGGTGCCAGGCCGGCGGGCCATTTTGCGTGAGCAGGCCCATGCCGAACGGGGCGGCGTGGATCACACCGGCATTCGCCCTTTCGGCGAGCGGCAGTACGCGCAGTAATGAAGTGTCGTTCAGGATGTAGCGGCAGTAGGAGAGGATCACGTCGACACTCGTGCGGGCGAGCACCCTTTCGAAGATGCGCAAGGGCAGGCCGGTGACGCCGATGAAGCGCACCTTGCCGGCTTGCTGGAGCTGGCGGAGCGTGGGGATGGTCTCGTCGACGACCTGGTCAATGGCGCCGAACTCAATGTCGTGGCAGTGCAGCACGTCCACGTAGTCTACGCCGAGGCGTGCGAGGCTTTCCTCGATGCTCGCCCTGGTTCGCGCGGCAGAAAAATCGAATTCGTTCTGTCCGTAGCGGCCGATTTTAGTGGCGAGCAGATAACGGTCCCGCGGGACGCCGCGCAGGGCGAGGCCGAGCACGGTTTCGGCGCGGGTGAGGGCATAGAAGGGCGAAGTGTCGATGAAATTCATGCCGCAGCCGATGGCGGCGTGCACCGCTCGGATGGCCTCGCTCTGCTCAACCGGGGCGAACACGCCACCCAAGGGCGAGCCGCCGAGGCTGACGATGGGCACACGGAGTCCGGTACTGCCGAGGGTGCGAGTTTGCATTTGAGTGGCCGGCGAAGTTTGAATAGTATCAGCATTCATGCGACAAATCGTCCTGGAACAACCTGGCACGTTCGCCGGGCGCGCGGCGCCGGAGCCGGAACCCACAGAAGAGCACGCGGTGGTTCGCGTGCATCGTATCGGCATCTGCGGCACCGACCTGCATGCATTCGCGGGACGGCAGCCTTTTTTTTCGTACCCGCGCGTGCTGGGGCACGAGTTGGGGGTGGAGGTGATCGAGGCGCCGCCGAACTCGCGCGGCATTCGCGCGGGCGACCGCTGCGCGGTGGAACCGTACGTGAACTGCGGGACGTGTCATGCGTGCCTGCGGGGGAAGCCGAACTGCTGCGAGCGCATCCAGGTGATGGGCGTGCATCGCGACGGCGGGATGCAGGACAGGTTCAGTGTGCCGGTGCGGCTGCTGCACAAATCGGAGAAGCTGACGCTCGATCAACTGGCGCTGGTGGAGACCCTCGGCATCGGAGCGCACGCGGTGGAGCGAAGCGGGCTGAACGATGAAGACGAGGCGCTGATCGTGGGCGCGGGACCGATCGGGCTGGCGGTGTATATGTTTGCCAAGACGACCGGCGCGCGCATCCGCGTGCTCGACATCAACGAGACGCGGCGGAGTTTCATCGAAGCGCTTGGCGTGGAAACTCAGTCCGAGCCGGACGGAAGGCTTGCGGACGTTGTGTTCGACGCAACAGGCAACCGCACTTCAATGGAGAAGTGCTTCGAGTTTCACGCCCACGGTGGGCGGATTGTGTTTGTGGGGCTGGTGCAGGGTTCGCTCACGTTCGACGATCCGAATTTTCACCGGCGGGAGACGACGCTGCTGGCGAGCCGGAACAGTTGCGGAGATTTTCCGCGCATCATCCGCATGATCGAAGAAGGAGAGATCGACACGTCGCCGTGGATTACGCACCGAATGCGGCTGGACGAGGTTCCGTCGCGGTTTGAGGAGGTGTGGTCGTCGCCGGGATTGGTAAAGTGCGTTATCGAAACGGGAGCAAGCAATGGCTGAGCGCGAAGCGATCGATTGTCACCAGCATTTCTGGCGCTACAGCGCGAGCGAGTATGGGTGGATCGGCGCGGGGATGGACGTGCTTCGGCGCGATTTTCTTCCCGCGGACCTGGCGCCCGTTGCGAAAGCCGCGGGCATCGGTGGGACCGTGGCCGTGCAGGCGCGGCAGACGATCGAGGAAACCGAGTGGCTGCTGTCGCTCGCGGCGGCGAATGCGCTGATCCGGGGGGTGGTGGGGTGGGCGCCGCTGATCTCGGAGACGGCGGAGGAGCGCATCGAACGCCTGGCTGCGAATCCGCACCTGAAGGGACTGCGGCACGTTCTGCACGATGAGCCGGACGACAACTATATGCTGCGGCCGGATTTTCTGCGCGGCGTGGGGCTGCTCGAGCGGCACAAACTCGTCTACGACATTCTGATCTTCGAGCGGCACTTGCCGCGGACGCTCGAATTCGTAGACCGGTTTCCCGGACAGACGTTTGTTGTCGACCATGTGGCCAAGCCGCGGATTCGCGACGGGGTGATGGAACCGTGGCGGGCTCTGATGCTCGAGTTGGCGCGGCGGCCGAACGTGTATTGCAAAGTCTCCGGCATGGTGACCGAGGCCGATTGGAAGAAGTGGAGAGTCGAGCACCTGCGGCCGTATTTCGAGACGGTGATCGAAGCATTCGGTCCGCGGCGGGTGATGTTCGGATCGGACTGGCCGGTGGTGCTGCTGGCTTCGGAATACAGCCTGTGGGCGGATTCTGTGCGGTCGCTGGCGGCGAAACTCAGCGCGGAAGAGCGCGACGCGCTTTTTCGCGGAACCGCGACCTCGGTGTACAAGCTTTGAACGGATAATGGAGAAAGCCATGGCTACGACACTTCCCACCGCTGAAGAACAGACCGGGCCGGCGGCGGTTGTTCATCCCGGAAAAATGTTTCGCGCCGCCGCGCCCGCGGTGACTTATCGCCAGCGCTTCACGCACGAAGAAGCGGACTTGCAGTTTCTGGACTGCGGGGAATACGAGCTGCCGCCGGGTTCGAGCACGGCGCCCAACTCTCTCGCCGGACGCGAGAGCCTGCTGTTTCAGTGGAAGGGATCGGCGGAAGTGGAGGTGGACGGGCAGAGCTTTACGCTGGCGCCCTACGACACGCTGTACATTCCGCTGGGAGCGGCGTTCCGGATCGCGAATGCAGGCGAGGAGACGTCGCGCGTGATTCAGACTTCGGCGCCGGCAGCTAATGTTCATCCGGTGTTTCATTCGAAGTTCGCGGAATTCTCGGTTCGCGAGGAGCGCATCCGCCGGCTGAAGGGGAAGGACGTTTACCTGATGTTCGACGTGTCGGAGGCGGCGGACCGGCTGGTGGCCGGATACACGTTCTTCGAGCCGTTCGCGCGCTCGTGGCCGCCGCACAACCACACTGACCAGGAAGAGACGTACATCTTCATTCGAGGGAAGGGATCGATGGAGGTCTACGAGACGCCCGAGAAGCTAACGTTCGTGCATAACGTGAGCGAGGGCGACCTGGTGACGATTCCGTTCCTGAATTACCATCCGGTGTTCTCGCAGGAGAGCCCGCTCGAATTTATTTGGTGCATTGCCGGGGAGCGGTATTGGGTGGGCGACAAGAACAAGACGTTCATGACGGGCACGGGTCCGGCGCTTACCACGTAGGTTGGGAGGAGGAGCGAGAAGCAAGAAGTAAGGAGCCAGGAGCGGCGGACCGGCGGTGGTCCGCCACTGACGAGGTGAGGAAGCCGGATTTAAAGAACCGCGGCGAGTTCTTTCCAGGCTTGGCCCTGGGATTCGGCTACGGCCGGGTAGGTGATGTAGCCGTTGTAGGTGTTCACGCCTTCGCGGATGGCTTCGTCTTTCTCGCAGGCCGCTTCAAGGCCGTGATTGGCGAGCTCCATCATGTACGGCGCGGTGGCGTTCGTCAGGCCGAAGGTGGAGGTGTGAGGCACGGCCGCGGGCATGTTCGACACGCAGTAGTGAAGCACCCCGTCGACGAAGTAAACCGGATCGGTGTGGGTCGTGGCGCGGGAGGTTTCAAAGCAACCGCCCTGGTCGATGGAGACGTCCACCATGACGGCGCCCTTCTTCATCGAGGCCAACATGTCGCGGCGGATGAGTTTCGGCGCCGAGGCGCCGGGGATAAGCACCGCGCCCACGACCAGGTCGGCGTGGCGGAGGGCTTCGCGGATGGTCCAGACGTTGGAGGCCAGAGTGACGAGGCTGCTTGCGTAAACGTCGTCGAGTTCACGGAGACGGTTGAGGTTCCTGTCGATGACGGTGACGCGGGCACCCAGGCCCACGGCCATTTTGGCCGCGTTGTGGCCGACGACACCGCCGCCCAGGATCACAACATTGGCAGGCTGCACGCCGGGGATGCCGCCGATCAGGATTCCGCGGCCGCCGTTGGGCGCTTCCAGATACTGCGCGCCCACCTGAACGGCCATGCGTCCGGCCACCTCGCTCATCGGCGTGAGCAAGGGCAGCGAACCGTCGGCTTCGCGGATCGTTTCGTAGGCCACGGCATTAACCCGCGCCCGCACCAACTCATCCGTGAGTCCGGGCAGGGGCGCGAGGTGGAGGTAGGTGAAAAGGATCAGACCGGGCCGGAAGAAAGCGTATTCGGCCGGCTGAGGCTCCTTCACTTTGACAATCATCTCGGCGCGTTTCCATACCTCGGCCGCCGAGGAAACGATCTCGGCGCCGGCGCGTATGTATTCCGAGTCCGGTAGCGAGCTTGCTGCGCCAGCTCCGGCCTGGACAAGCACCTTGTGGCCCGCCTCATGCAACGCGGTAACGTTGGCCGGCACCATGCCGACGCGGGTTTCGTGGTCTTTCACTTCCTTCGGTACTCCAAGAATCATGGTTATTGCTCCGTGGGTCCGTTTTGTTGCGGTTGAATCGGGGGAAGATTGGCGGGGGCCGGTTGGAGCATGTTGGACCTGGGGATGGGCGGCGCCGCTGGTTGAGGCGCTGCCTGCGCGGTGAGCGCGCGTTTGGGTCCGAGGCCGAGGCCGATCAAGGAACGAGAATTGATCTTGCCGTCTCCGTCAAGCTGGTGGTCCTGTTGATATTTCCGCATCGCCTGCACGGACTCCGGGTTCCACTGCCCGTTCGTTTGGCCGTGGTAGTAGCCTCTGTCGGCGAGCGCCTGCTGGATCTGAGCGTATCGTTCCGGCGTGGGGGCCTGCTGATAGGCGCGGCGCCGCTTGGAGGCTTTGGCTCCGCGGCGTCCGCTGGGCCGGCTGGGAGGGTGGCCAACGCCCCGTTTCGCGCGTTGATGGTTTGACAACGCAGAGTGGTGATTGGTGTGTGTTTTTGCCTTCTTCCGGCGAGGAGCGGCCATCAGGTTAACGCTGGCGACGAGCGAGGCGAGGAACATCATCCATCGAAGGGTCATGTTAGTTTCCAGGTAGTTTACCGGAAAGATACATCGAGGTCCACTGGACTGAGTTGCGGCCGGCTGGCATGGGCCGGTAGATGTGCAGCGCGAGAGCATCGCCCGGTTTGAGCGCTCCCTGAATTCGGCGCAGGTCGTCGACCGATTTTACGGCCTCGCGGTTGATGGCGACGATCACGTCGCGCTCCTGCAGGCCGAGATCGTCGGCGAAGGAATCCGGATCGATGCTGGTGATGATGACACCGGATTTATCTTTGATTCCCTCTCCCACGCGGTCCGCGTCGGCGAGATCGCGAATCTTCATGCCGAACTTGGGCTGCGCGGACGTTTTGGAAGGTTGCGCGGGCGTTTCAGGCTGGTCGAGCGCGAAGCGGGGATCGTCCTTAAAGACTTCGGCGCGATCGAGGATGGCGACCTTCATATCCATCCTCTTGCCGCCCCGGTCGACCGCGACCGAGGCCTGCGAGCCGATCGGGAGATCGGCGACACGCGCGACCAGGTCGTCGCCGTCCTGCACCGGGCGTCCGTTCAGGGCGACGATGATGTCGTCGGGCTTGATGCCGGCCTTGTCGGCGGGCCCACCCTTGGTGACTTCACTGACCATCACGCCATGCCGGGTGCCGAGCGCCTCGAAAAGTTCCGGCTTCTCGTTGGCCTTGCTCCAGCCGATGCCGAGAGAGCCGCGGGCGACGCGGCCGGTGCGGATGATGTCGTTGTAAACTTTAACGGCGACATTCATCGGTAGGGCGAAGCCGATGCCCTGATAGCCGCCGGTCTGGGTGGCGATCATGGTATTGACGCCGATGACGTCGCCGCGGATGTCGGCCAACGGGCCGCCGCTATTGCCGGGGTTGATGGCGGCGTCGGTCTGGATGAACCGCTGGAACTGCTGCGCTCCGGGGATGTAGCGGCCCGTGGCGCTGACAATGCCCGCGGTCACCGAGGCTTCGAGGCCGAACGGGGAGCCGATGGCGACGACCCAATCGCCGACTTCAATGCCGTCGGAGTTGCCGATGGTCACCGGCATGAGGGGCTTGGTGGGGTCGATCTTGATCACGGCGAGGTCGGTTTCACGGTCGTAGCCGACGAGGTGCGCCCGATAGTCGGTGTCGTCACCGTGCAAGCGGACCTTGATCTTGTCCACTTTGTCGACGACGTGGTTGTTCGTGAGAATGTAGCCGTTCTTGTCGACGATGAAGCCGCTGCCGGACTGCTCGCGGCGGAGCATACGTGGATCGTCGTCACCGCCCATCGGGTTGTCGTGGAAGAAGCGGCGGAACAGGTCCATGCTATCGCCGTTGTCGCCACCTTCCTTAGGCTGGCCGCGGCGCTTGCTGGAGGCCTCCTTCGGGATGTAGTCCGCCGTGATGTTTACGACGGATGGACCCAGACGCTTGGCTAACTTGGTGAACTCGGTGCCGGTCTGGACCGCCGCCGGGATCACCAGCGGTGTTGCGTCGGGCGCTACCTGCGCTCCCCGCGCCGCGTCGACACCCGTATTGATGAGGGTTCCGATGAGGATCCCGATGGACAGCGTGGCCAGCAGGAGGCTGATGGAGAGCACCTTCTGCTGCCTCATTCGGTCAAACAAGCGCATGGAGCCAGATTCCTTTTCTTAGGCGGCGAGACCTACTTCTGATTATAGGGACAAACCCGGGTGGCGAGACCGCGGATTGCGGGGAGAAAGGAGCCAGGCGACAGTAGGGAGAGAATCTTGCCGCAACGTTACAAAATTATTCGACCCTTTCCGTCAGTTTCTGCGTCCAATCGAGCGAAGGATGAACGCGACATGCTGCAAAAGAGAACATTCAACAGCCCGCAACCTAAGCCCGCGCCGATGGTCAGTAGTTCAGCGACGGTTTATTGTCCGATTTGCACGCACACAGTCCAGGCGGAAGTGTTGAGCCGCGGCAGGCAGGTATGGGTGCGTCCGGGCCAGAAGTGTCCGCGCTGCTCGGCGTCGCTCGCACCCGGCAAGGTGCTTTCGCTCAACCAGGCGGCATGATCGGCGGCACTGCGGCCGGTGTAGCGCCTCGCCGCTATGGTAGTGTGGAGGCAGGAATGAAAAAGAAGGTTGTCCCGACGAGCGACGTGATTATCGACCCGGAGATCCGGCGTAAGGCTCGTCGCATGATCGAGAAGCCGGTCCCACCGGCGAATTGCGTTATTTGCGGAAGCCCGTGCGCGCCTACCTCGACCGAGGGGCTGTGCTGGGTCTGCCGGCGTCTGAAGATCAGCGCCTGGCGGGACAGCGACACGCAGGCCGCCTCTCAGGAATAAGCCATCTGACGGCCGAGGCCTTGTTGCAAGGCCTTTTCATAAATCCATCCGCCGCAGGCGACGTCTTCCAATCCCAGTCCGACCGATTTGAAAATCGTGATGCGCCCCGGTTGGTGGCCGCGCGGCGTGTCGCGTAATTCGACGACGCGGGACCAATCGCCGGCGAGGATCAAATCGCCGGCTTCGATGCGCGCCTGCTCGACCGAGTCAGCCGTGATCAGGCCTGCTTGGGCGATCAGATCCGCGGGTAGCTCCCGGCGGTTAGCGACGTTTGAGCCCGCGGCGTTGATGTGGACGCCGGGCGCGATCCAATCGGAGTCGAGCACCGGGTCGCGGGCATTGGTCGCCGTGATGACGATGTGGGCGCCGCGCACGGCCTCCTGCGCAGTAGTTGTCGCCGCGGCGTTCACCTTTTCGGCGAAACGCTGACGCCGGGCGGCGTCCCGGCCCCAGACGCGCGCCTCGCGGATCGGGCGGACGGCACGCACCGCTTCGATCTGGGATTCAGCCTGGAAGCCGGTCCCGATGACGCCCAGTATGGACGCCTCCGGCGCGGCGAGCAGATCCGTCGCGTAGCCGGAAGCGGCGCCGGTGCGGATCTGGCCGAGGTAATTTGCTTCCATCATCGCCAACGGCGCGCCGGTGGGCGCATCGAAGAGAAGAAAGAAGAAGTGGGCGCCGTGCTGGCGATGAGTAGAATAGATCTTGGTGCCGAAGTAAGCGCCGAAGGATCCGGCCATGCTGTGCAGGACGGAGCCTTCGGGCAGGATGAGCCGGTGGCGGGGCTGGTTTTGCGCGCGGCCGGTGGCGAATTCCTCGAAGCCCTCG
>JAJYCN010000165.1 GCA_021778335.1 Acidobacteriota bacterium
AATCGCGGTACGCGCGGCCTCGCGCTCGAGGGTTTGGAACTTGCCCGCCAGCATTCGCCTCAGGTGCGCGTCAAGCTCCGTCTTGAGTTCGCCGTAGCGCTTGGCCTTGGCCGCCTGGCGCTTCAGCGAATTCACCTGGCGCGTCACTTCTTCGAGGATGTCGAATACGCGGTTCAGGTTCTGCTTGGCGCCCTCGAGCTTCGCTTCGGCCAGCCGCCGCCTGGTCTTGAAGCGAGTCACGCCCGCCGCTTCCTCAATCACCGCGCGCCGGTCCTGCGGGCGATTGCTGAGGATCTGCCCGATGCGGCCCTGTTCGATGATGGCGTAGCTCTCCGGCCCGAGGCCGGTGCCCAGGAACAGGTCCTGGATGTCGCGCAGGCGGGCGGCCTTGCCGTTGATCAGGTATTCGCTTTCGCCGTCGCGGAACAGGCGCCTGGTGATGGTGATCTCGCGCGAGCCGTTCCCGTTGGTCCCGCCGCCGCCGGATTCCGCCGGCCCCGGCGCGCCGGCCAGCGTCATCATTACGCTCGCCATCCCCAGCGGCTTGCGGTCTCGCGTGCCGGCGAAGATCACATCCTCCATGCGCGTGCCGCGCAGGCTCTTCGCCGACTGCTCCCCGAGCACCCAACTCATGGCATCGCTCAGGTTCGACTTTCCGCAACCATTCGGGCCCACGATAGCGGCGATGCCGCTCCCGTTGAACCGCATCTCCGTCTTGTCAAAAAACGACTTGAATCCGTGGATCTCGACGCGCTTCAGTTTCAGCAAAACGACTTGGCCCCTTCCTCAAACATTTTCTCGGGGGATGACCATATCGTAAACGGACCGGAGGAAGAAGTAAAGCGGGTGAACCACTAAATTTAGACGTTGTCCGGGAGACACTACAAAATATAGTGGCTTTCGACGCTCGCCACGCATGAATGGAGATCTCCCGCAGGCTACCTCCAGGGCATCTTCCGGGCGGTTTGCCGGCGGCTAGGTCTTCTGGACCGGGTGGCTGCAGGCGCTCCAGTGGCGGTGGTCGCGTTCGATCAAGTCGTCGGCTTCCTTAGGTCCCCAGGATCCGGCGGCGTAGTTGGGGAATGAGCGCGGCGGCAACGCATCCCAGACGTCCTGAATCGGACCGACCACGCTCCAGGCGGACTC
The DNA here is from genome assembly GCA_021778335.1 of Acidobacteriota bacterium. Classification (GTDB taxonomy): domain Bacteria; phylum Acidobacteriota; class Terriglobia; order Bryobacterales; family Bryobacteraceae; genus JAJYKC01. Next base: position 1,147 of record JAJYCN010000165.1, read on the forward strand.
GACCATGTCGGATCTCTGGAAAAGCGTGGCGTCGCCCAGCATACAGTCGTACATCAGCCGCTCGTAGCCGGTGCTGGGAGTGGCACCGAAATAGTCGTCGTAGCGGAAGGTCATGTCGACGTCGCCCATGCGCACGACGGTTCCGGGAACCTTGGCCCCGAAGCTCAGCGAGATGCCTTCATCGGGCTGGAGGTGGAGCACGAGGCGGTTCGGATGCAGGGCCTCGACCGAGGTTTTGCGGAACAGCACAAAGGGCGCGCGCTTGAACTGGATGGCGATCTCAGTCACCCGGCGCGGCATCCGCTTACCGGTGCGGACGTAGAACGGCACGTCGGCCCAGCGCCAGTTGTCGATGTAGAGTTTCATGGCGACGTAGGTTTCGGTGCGGGAGTTCAGCGCCACGTTGGGCTCAGCGCGGTAGCTGGCGAGCCTTTCGCCGTCGAGCGCGCCATCACCGTATTGGCCACGGACGGTGCGGCTTAGCACGTCCTCGGGCGTCATGGGCTGAATCGCCTTGAGGATCTTAGCCTGCTCGTCGCGCACGACGTCGGCGTCGAAAGAGATCGGCGGCTCCATCGCTGTCAGGCTGATGAGCTGGAAGATATGGTTGGGCACCATGTCGCGCAGAGTGCCGGCGTGGTCGTAGTAACCGCCGCGCTTTTCGACGCCGACGGTCTCAGACACCGTGATCTGCACATGGTCGATGTAGCGCCGGTTCCAGATCGGCTCGAAGATGCCGTTGGCGAAGCGGAACACCAAGATGTTCTGGACCGTCTCCTTGCCGAGGTAATGATCGATGCGGTAGATCTGACGTTCGGCGAGGACCTCGCGGATCTTCTTGTTCAGATCCTTTGCGGAGTCATAGTCGCGGCCAAACGGTTTCTCGATGACCACCCGTTTCCAGCCGCCCTGGTCTTCGTCGGTCAGTCCGGCGGCGCCGAGTTGCTGGATGAGTGGCGCGAAGAACTCGGGCGCCGTGGCCATGTAGTAGAAGTAATTCCCCTTGCCACCGTGTTTTTTGTCGATCTCGGCGAGCGTTTGTTTGATCTTCTGGAACAGGCCCGGATCGCTGAAATCTCCGGACAAGTAATAAAGACGGTCGGTGAACCATTTCCAAAGCGCGGTGTCCACTTTGGTGGTGGCGAACTTCGGGATTTCCTGGCTGAGGGTGTCGCGGAACTGGTCGGCGCTGAAGTCGTTCCGCGCCACGCCGAGGATGGCGAAGTTTTCGTTGAGCAGGTGGTCCTGCGCGAGGTTATAGAGGGCCGGGATGAGTTTGCGCTTGGTGAGGTCGCCCGAGGCGCCGAAGATCACCATTGTGCAGGGGTCACCGGGCCGCGTTGTGACCGGGGCGGCGCCGAAAGCGCCCGTCGTGCCGTTATTGTCCGTCATGGGCTACGCCAGTGCCTCGCGCATGGCGTTCGCCAGGGTTTCCAATCCCGCGGCCGGGGAAGCGAAATGGACACGCAAGGCCCGGCGGCCGCGCTCACTCAGCACCTGAAAGTCGCCGCGGGCTTGCGCCGCTTTCACGACGCCGAAAGTGTATTTCTGGCCCGGCACCGGCAGGTCGTGCGCGTCGTCGCACGTCAGTTGCAGGAACACGCCGCTATTTGGCCCGCCCTTGTAGGCCTGGCCGGTCGAGTGCAAAAAGCGCGGGCCGAAGCCGAGGCAGGTGGCGTTGTGGCGGGCGTCGCGCACGGAAACGCGCATGGCCTGCAGTGCCCGCTCGTGGGCATCGGTCATCGGCAGGTAAGCAAGCAGGCCGAAGTAATCGCCGGCCTTCATCCGCGACAGGTGGGCGCGGAGGTAGGCCGACAACGGCGCCTTCAATCCGGCGGCGTCGCGCAAGGCTTTCGCATTGGATTCGTCGGCGAACAACTTAATCCCGTCGGCGTCGCAGAACGGCGCCTCCGACGGCAGCGACCCCTTTTGCTCGTACTCGCTGGTGAGCTTGCGCGTGGCTATCTTGCTGGCCTCGACGTCGGGCTGGTTGAACGCGTTGATGCCGATGATAGAGCCGGCGACGGCGGTGGCGATCTCCCAGCGGAAGAATTCCTGGCCGAGGTTGTAGAGGTCAGTGACGGCGATGCGGACCACCGGATGGCCGGCCTTTTCCAGAGCGTCTATGGCCTTGTCCTGTGCCGCGTCGGGCGCCGACTCCTGGCGGAGGTAGGCGAACACGCGGTCGTTGCCGTAGACCTCGGGAGTACCCAGATGTTCGCGGTCCACCGGAATCAGGCCCTTACCATCCTTGCCGGTGGACTCGGCGAGCAATTGCTCGAGCCAGGCGCCCAAGTCATGGATGCCCGGCGAGGCGATGATGGTCACCTTGTCGCGGCCTTCCAAAGCCGCCGTGCCGAGGATGGCGCCGAGGGTCGCGCCGGGATTCTTGTTTACGGGAAGGCAGGACGAGCAGGAGATGGCCATGACGTCCGCCTGATCGAGGAACTTCGGCGCATCGATGCCCATGACGGCGGCTGGCACCATGCCGAAGTCGGACAGAGCCGAGTAACGCCCGCCGATGCTGGGCACGCCGTGGAAGATGTGGCGGAAGCCGTCGGCGCGGGCGACCTGCTCCATCTTCGAGCCCGGATCGGTGACGGCGATGAAGTGCGAGGCGGCCTTATCGCCGAGTTCCTGTTTGGCGCGCTCAAAGAAATACTGTTTGAAGATATTGGGTTCGAGTGTCGAACCGGACTTGCTCGAAACGATGAAGACGGCCTTCTGGTAGTCGATCTTCTCGTCGAGCGCCTTGACCTGCGCCGGGTCGGTGGAGTCGAGTACGTAGAGCTTGGGATACGGCGCGATGTGTCCGAAAGAAAGAGCGAGGACCTCGGGGCAGAGGCTGGAGCCGCCCATGCCGAGTAGCACGGCCTGTTCAAAACCGGCCTCGGCCACGTCCCGGGAAACGCTTTCCAGATGCTCGCGGTGGGCGAGTTGGTCCTCGGTGACGCCGAGCCAGCCTAGCCAGTTGCTTTCATCCTTACCGGTCCACAGGCGCGCGTCGTGGGCCCAGAGCCGGCGCACCTTGCCGGTGATCTGGAACTCTTCGAGCGTCTCTTCCACCTTCCGGGCAAGGCCGCCGGGCAGGGCGTAGCTCATGCGGTTGAGATCGCTTCCGATGGCGACTTTGCACTTGCGGTCGACCGAGTTCAGGAGTTTGTCGAAGGCGTCGGCGAAAAGTTTCACGCCCTGCTTGACGAGGTCGCTGGTCACCTGCTGCATCGAGATGCCGGCTTTGCCGAGGGTGTCCATGACGTCATGGGCGGCGATGACGTCGTCTTCCAGGCTCGCCCGCGCATGACCATGGTCGCGGAACGCCTCGAGCGTGGCGGGCGGGATGGTGTTTACGGTATCCGGGCCGATCAGTTCTTCGACGTACAGCACGTCGGAGTAACTGGGATCTTTCGTGCCGGTGCTCGCCCAGAGCAGGCGCTGGGTCATGGCGCCGCGTGCGGCGAGCGCCGCCCACCGCGGGCCGCCGAACAGCTCTTTGTACCGCTGGTAAGTCAGTTTTCCGTTTGCGATGGCGACCTTACCGGCGAGGCTGGAAAGCATGGCGCGCTCGGAGGAATCCGTGGCGGTCTTCAGCCGCGCTTTGACCATGGAATCGATGGCGGAGTCGATGCGGCTAATGAAGAAACTGGCGACGCTCGCCACGCGGCTGACGTCGCCGCCTGATTTGCCGTACGCCTCGACGCCCGCAATGTAGGCCTCCGCCACCCGTTCGTAGACTTCAAGGGCGAAAAGCAGGGTGACGTTGACGTTGATGCCTTCGCCGATGAGGGTTTCAACCGCCGGAATGCCCGCGTCTGTGCCCGGAACCTTGATCATGAGGTTCTCGCGGTTGACGGCCTTCCAGAGCCGGCGCGCTTCCTCGATCGTGCCCTGGGTGTCGTTGGCCAGAAACGGGGAAACTTCGAGGCTGACGTAGCCGTCGCGCCGCTTCGTCCTGTCATAAACCGGGCGCAGCACGTCGGCGGCGTCCTGAATGTCGCGGATCGCGATCCGCTCATAGAACTCCATCGGGGAGATGTCGAGCTTTTGCAGCTCTTCCACGATGTCGCTGTAGTCGGTGCTGCCGGCGATCGCCTTCTCAAATATCGACGGATTCGAGGTTACTCCCCCGAGACCGTCGTGTTCGACCATCGCGGCCAACTCGCCGCTGGTGAGCAGGCTGCGACGGATGTAGTCGAGCCAGGGCGACTGTCCGTATTTATTGAGTTCCTTCAGGCGGCTGGTTGCCGCCATCGTTGCGGTCGTCGTGGGATTCATTGTTGATGCGTCTCCTGTTTGGCGGCGCGCCCTGCCGCGCGTCCGCGCTGTAGCCTCAGGCCCCTTGTGAGCCGGTGTACTTCGCCTCTATTTCCTTTACTTTCATTAGACGCCGCACGTGCCGGTCTCCGTTGCTAAATCGTGCTTTCACGTAGGTGGATACCAGTTCGCGGGCCACCTCGATGCCGGTAATTCGCGAGCCCAACACGAGCACGTTCATGTCGTCGTGCTCCACGCCCTGATGCGCGGAGTAAGTATCGTGAGCGATGCCGGCGCGGATACCCTTTATTTTGTTGGCCGCGACGGAGGCGCCGATGCCGCTGCCGCAGATCAGGACGCCGCGCTCGGCGCGGCCATCGAGCAGCGCCGACGCCACCGCTTCGGCGAAATCCGGATAGTCTACCGAATCGGTGGAGTAAGTGCCGACGTCGACGACCTCGTGGCCGGCGCGCCGAAGGTCCTCGGCGACAACGTTCTTCAATTCAAACCCCGCGTGGTCGCTTCCTACGGCGATCTTCATGCTCCCTGCGCCTTCCGGATCTCTTCGCGCGCCGCCGAGGCGACGGCGTCTGAGGTGAATCCGAACTTTTTCAGCAATTCTTTGAGCGGCGCCGACGCGCCGAATGTGGTCATTCCGATGTGCCTTTCGGCGTACCGCTCCCAGCCGAGCATCGCAGCCTGCTCCACAGCCACTCTTGCGCGGACGGACGGCGGAAGCACCGCGTCGCGATACGCCCGGTCCTGGCGCTCGAACAATTCCCAACTCGGCATGCTCACCACGCGCGCCTTCACGCCTTCGGCGGTGAGTTTCTCATGCGCTCCGACACAGAGCGGCACTTCGCTGCCGGTGCCGATGAGGATGACTTCCGGATCGCCGCCGGGCGAATCGGCCAGCACGTACGCTCCTTTGGCGACGCCGGAGGCCGGCGCGTATTTGATGCGGTCCAGCGTCGGGAGCGCCTGCCGCGAAAGGATCAGGGCCACGGGTTCATGGCGCAGTTCTCCGATGACGCGCCAGGCTTCGGCCGCTTCGTTGGCGTCGCCCGGACGCATCACAATGAGGCCCGGAATCGCCCGCAGCGAGGCAAGCTGCTCGACCGGTTGGTGTGTTGGCCCGTCCTCGCCCACGCCGATCGAGTCGTGCGTGAAGACGTAGATGACGGGGATCTCCATCAACGCCCCGAGCCGGATCGACGCCCGGCCGTAGTCGCTGAAGATCAGGAAGCCGGAGCCGTAAGGGCGAATCTTGCTCAGCGAGAGGCCGTTCAGAATCGCACCCATCGCGTGTTCGCGCACGCCGAAATGAAAATTGCGGCCGGCCGGGTTCTCGGCGCTGAAATCCCCGGCCCCGTCAAACGTCAGCCGCGTCTTGGTGGAGGGGGCGAGGTCTGCCGAACCACCGATGAGCCAGGGCAGATGCTTCGCCACGGCGTTCAGGACCTTCGCCGAGGAGTCGCGGGTCGCGAGGCCCTTGGCGTCGGCGGGGAAGACCGGAATGTCCTTGTCCCAGCCTTCGGGAAGCTGACGGTGCTGCATGCGGTAGAGGTGGTCCGCGAGTTCCGGATAAGCGGCCTGGTAGGCGCGGAACTTTCCCATCCACGCTTCGCGCGCCGCGTGGCCGCGCTTGCCGATGCCCTCGGCGAATGTGTCGTAGACGCCGTCGGGCACCAGGAATTTGGCGTCCTCGGGCCAGCCGTAGTTGCGCTTCGTCAGCCGGATCTCTTGTTCACCCAGCGGTTCGCCGTGGGCTCCGCTGGTGTCCTGCTTCGTCGGCGCGCCGTAGGCGATGTGGCTGTCGACAATGATCAACGCCGGACGGTCGCTGCGCGTCGCCACGTGGTAGGCCCGCGCGAGCATCTCGCGGTCGTTGGCGTCGCCGACGCGCGCGACGTTCCATCCGTAGGCGAGGAAGCGCGTGGCCACGTCGTCGCTGAAGGCAAGACTCGTATTGCCCTCGATGCTGATGTGGTTGTTGTCGTAGATCCAGCAGAGGTTCGAAAGGTTCAGGTGGCCGGCGAGCGAGGCGGCCTCGCTGCTGATGCCTTCCATCATGCAGCCGTCGCCGCATAGCGACCACACCCGGTAGTCGATCATCTCGAAGCCGGGCCGGTTGAAGTAGCTCGCCATCCATCGCGCGGCGATCGCCATTCCGAGACTCGTCGCCACGCCCTGCCCCAGCGGCCCCGTGGTGGTTTCCACTCCCGACGTCAGCCGGTATTCCGGATGCCCGGGGCACTTGCTGCCGAGTTGCCGGAACCGCCGGATGTCGTCGAGCGTGACCGAAACTTCGCCGAGGGTTTCGTATTTCGGGTTGACGGCCTTGGTCCGGCTAAGGTGAAGCATCGAGTACAACAGCATTGAGGCGTGGCCGGCTGAAAGCACGAACCGGTCGCGATTCGGCCAGATTGGATCGTCCGGGTCGAAGTTCAGGAACTCCTGCCAAAGTTCGTACACCACCGGCGCCATCGCCATCGGCGTGCCGGGATGCCCAGAATTGGCTTGCTGCACGGCATCCATCGCCAGGGTCCGGATCGTATTTATCGCGAGTTGTGCGGCTGCGGGCGGCACGGTCTGCATTTCCGCACTCGGGGACGACATAGGTGTCACGCTCCTCCCAGGTAGGTTGTCTCGGCGGGCCAACCGCTATGCCCGCCTCAAATTGTAGCCCAAGCGCCGGACCGCGGCGCCTTCCCTTTGGACGAATTTCCCTGCAAGACGTAACAATCCTTTTTCATGCCGGCTCCGATTTCTCCGATAAGAGGTATGAAGATATGATTTCGATTCGCGCGGCTACAACCGAACTGGAACGGCAGGAGGCCCTCCGGCTTGTCACGCTCGATTGCCACATCAACACGGTGCGCACCATGGCCCGCTGCGCGCTTGAAGTCGAGGCCGAAATTACGCAATCCTACCGGGCCTCGCTGGAAAAGCTCGCCGAACGGCTCCAGCGTAGCCATGCCTCCGAGGACCTACGCCTCGCCCAGGACGACCTGAAACATCATGCAACGATCTATTACGAAGAGTCGGCCCGCCGCTTAAGCCGGCTCCGTGAGGACTTCTCCGACGCCGCCCGCGCTCTGAGCGAACTGGTCAGCAGCATCACCACGTCTTCCGACGACCACGATAAGCTGCTCGAAACCGAGTTGAGCCAGCTAAGCCGGCTTGCCACGCTCTCGGATCCCGCCGAAATCCGAATGCAACTACAAACCGCGGTCCAGCGCCTCGATGACTGCATCAAGAAAATCCGGACCGAGAACCGCTTCGTCATCGCCCAAATGCGGGATGAAATCCGCACACTGCAGGACCGCGTCTCAGCGTCCGAGCGCACCTCCGGAACGCACTCCGGCACTACACCGGCCGAATCGCCATTCACGGCCGAGGAAATCGCGCGAAGCTGGATCGAACAGGGCCGCAACTTTACCGCTCTCTTCGTCAGTCTGCAGTCCCGTTTTCCGCGTCACGGATCGCCCGCGCCGGAAAACGCCTTCGCCACAATCCAAGCCGAACTGGCCTCCAATCTCCCGGCCGGAGCCAAGGTGGGCCCTTGGGGCTCCGACTCGATCTGCGCTCTGGCAGAAACCGACAAGAACACCTTGCTCGCGGTGTCGAAAATCATTCCCGTGCTCATCCAAAGCCTCAACGAGCCCGGCAAACCCCCGGTCACCTACGGCGCCAGCGGCGTCGTCGAATACCGCGGCGGCGAAAACTTATCGAGTTTCCTTCGACGCGCCGGAGGCCTTCTTGCCGCCCTCCGCATGACCGCCTGAGCTTCCCCGGCGACTGAGCTCGTCCCGCTCGTCCCAACTCTTGCCCCGTTCGTCCCGCCCGGCTTGGCCGCAGGCCCCCTGTTCCCTCACACTGGCCCCATGACCGCCCGTTCCGCACTCGTCTTCTGTGTCATGCCGCTGCTTCTTCCTGCCGCTCCTCCCGCCTCGGGACCGGATGGATCGTGGCCCGTTTACGGCCACGATCCGGGAGGCGCGAAGTTTTCCCCGCTCACTTCGATCAATAAGAAAAATGTTGCCCAACTGCAGCCGGCCTGGACGTTCCACACCGGAGACATGTACGATCCGCACGGAAAAGGAGGCCGACGGTCCGCGTTCGAGTGCACGCCCTTATTTATCGACGGAACTCTGTTCGTGACGACCCCGTTCGGACGGCTTCTGGCGCTTGATCCCACGACGGGAAAACAGATCTGGGCGTTCGATCCTCACGCCAACTACACCGCCGGCTTCGGCGACTTCGCCAACCGCGGCGCCGCGGCCTGGCGCGATCCGGAGACGCGGCGCCTTCGCCTCTTCGTGGCCACCATCGACGCGCAACTGTTCGCCGTGGATGCCGCCAGCGGCAAAGCCGTCGACAGCTTCGGCTCGGGCGGCGTGATCAACCTGCGCCGCGGCCTCCGCAACCCGCCGCACTACACGGCGGAATACGAGGAGACTTCCCCGCCCGCGGTGATCGGCAACCTAGTCATCGCCGGCTCGGGTATCGCCGACAATGGCTATACCGACGCCGCCAGCGGCGAGGTACGCGCCTTCGACACTCGCACAGGAAAACTCGCTTGGACGTTTGATCCGATGCCGGGACAGAAGACGGGCGCCGCCAATACCTGGTCCATCATTTCCACCGACCCGGCTCGCAAACTCGTGTTTCTTCCGACCGGGAGCGCGAGCCCGGACTATTTCGGCGGTCTGCGTCCGGGGGACGACCGCGATGCCGATTCGCTCGTCGCGGTACATGCCGAGACCGGCAAGGTGGCCTGGCGGTTTCAGACGGTGCACCACGATTTGTGGGACTACGACGTGGCCAGCCAGCCGACACTGTTCACGCTAAGGCGGGGTGGGAAGGAGATTCCTGGCATCGCGGTCGGCTCGAAAACCGGCAATCTGTTCCTACTGAACCGGGAAACCGGCGAGCCGCTGTTCGGGGTCAAGGAACGGCCGGTCCCGCAGTCCGACGTTCCGGGTGAGCAGACATCCCCCACGCAACCTTTCCCGATGCTACCCAAGCCCGTGGCGCCCCAATCGTTGACCGCGGCGGACGTCTGGGGTCCCACGCCGGAAGACCGCAAATGGTGTGAGGACGTGTTCCGGGGCAAGCGGGCCGAAGGGATATTCACTCCTCCCAGCGTCCAAGGCTCTATACTGTTTCCGGGCAACATCGGAGGCATGGCATGGGGCGGCGCGGCGTTCGACTTCCGGCGCGGCCTGCTCATCCTGCCAACAAACCGTTTAGCAGCAGTGGCTTACCTGATCCCTCGGGAGAAGTTTGACGCCGAGGAGGGCAAGATGCCAGGCTTCGAATACGCCCGCCAGCGAGGCACGCCGTACGGGATGGCACGAACCTTTCTGCTCTCCCCGAAGCACCTTCCCTGCAACGCGCCGCCGTGGGGTGCGCTTACCGCGATCGACGCGAACACGGGCGAGCGAAAGTGGGAAGTCACGCTGGGCTCGGGGCCATGGATCGCGGGCCAACCGGATCTCGGGCCAGGGGAGTACGGCTCTCCCAGTCTTGGCGGCCCCATTGCGACGGCGTCGGGACTGACTTTCATCGGCGGCACGCTCGACGGCTATATCCGCGCTTTTGATTCGGATACCGGCAAGGAACTTTGGACAGCCAAGCTTCCGTCGGCAGCTCGCGCCACCCCGATGACATACGAGGCCGGCGGGAAGCAGTACCTGGTGATCGCGGCGGGAGGTTTCGACACGCCCGGATCGGCTTTATCGGACACTCTCGTGGCATTTGCTCTGCCCTAAGAGGGCGTACACGTGGATGAGCGAGTGCGGCCAAATCGGTCAGCGGCAAAGATTTCTTTCAACGAGAGGAAACCAACCCGAACCGTTTCACGCTAACCTAATGGAAGGTGTGGCCGCCGCCGGCTGCCCTTCCTCGCTTAGCGTCATGCATCGTATCTTTGCCCTTACGACGTCCGCCGTCGTCCTTATTTTCCTTTCTGGCTGCCAGAAGGGGGAAGCACCTCAGAAAGTGCAGGCCAGTGGACCGCCCGTGGTTCCAGTCACCGTCGCGGAAGCCGTAACCCGCACCATCCCCCTCGAGGTGCACGCCATCGGCAACGTCGAAGCTTACTCGGTGATCGGCGTGAAGTCGCAGGTGGCGGGCATCTTGCAGCACGTGTTGTTTCAGGACGGCGACATGGTCAAAAAGGGCCAGCTTTTGTTCGAGATCGATCCGCGGTCTTTCGCCGCCAAGCTCGATCAGTCGAAAGCCGCGCTGCTCAAGGACCAGGCGGTGGCGGCCAACGCCGAGGCCGACGCGCAGCGCTATGCGGCGCTCTTCAAGGAGGGCGTGGTGGCCCGCCAGGACAACGACGCCAAGCAGGCGGCCGCCAAGGAAGCCGTCGCGGCGCTCGACGCCGACCGGGCGCAGATCGAATACGACACGCTGCAACTCCAATACACCAAGATTTATTCCCCCGTCGACGGGCGCGCCGGGGAAGTGGCGATTGACGAAGGCAACATCATCAAGGACCACGACGTGCCGATCGTGACCATCAATCAGGTCGAGCCGATTTATGTGACTTTCGCGGTCACCGAGCAGGACTTCCAGAAGATCCGTCCGCGGATGGCCGGTGGTCTGGCGGTGGAAGCCCTCGCCACCGGCGACACGCAGCCGGCGGCGCGTGGACGCCTGGTTTTCGCCGACAATACGGTGGACGTGACAACCGGGACCATCAAGCTCCGCGCTGAATTCGTCAATCAGGACCGCCGCATGTGGCCCGGCCAGTTTGTGAACGTGAAGCTCACGGTGGGCAGGGAGGCCGGGGCGGTTCTGGTTCCTTCGCAAGCCGTGCAGAGCGGGCAGAACGGAGATTTCGTTTTTGTCGTGCAGGCGGACGGCAAGGTGGCCATGCGGCCGGTCAAGATTTCGCGGCCGGTGGGCGCGGACATCGCCTTGGCTTCTGGCATTCAGGCCGGCGAACGGGTCATCACGGACGGGCAATCACGTCTTGTGCCGGGCGCGACGGTCCAGATCGTAGGCGGCGGCTCATGAGTATCCCGGAATTCTTTATCCGCCGCGCTGTCACCACCACGCTGGTGATGGCGGCGATACTCGGCTTTGGCATCCTCGGTTATCGCACCCTTCCGGTGAG
>JAJYCN010000166.1 GCA_021778335.1 Acidobacteriota bacterium
GGAATGCCCGTCGAGTAAAACAGGTTCGCCGGCAGGCCGATCACGGTATCGATGCTCCCGTCCTTGAGCAACTTGGTGCGGATGCGTTCCTCCGCGCCGCCGCGGAACAGAACGCCGTGCGGCAGGATGATCGCCATCACCCCTTCATCCTTCAAGTAGTGGAAGCCGTGCAGCAGGAACGCGAAGTCGGCCGCGCTCTTCGGGGCCAGGCCGTAGTTCTTGAAGCGAACGTCGTCCCCCATCGCCTCGGTCGGCTCCCAGCGGTAGCTGAACGGCGGATTCGCCACCACCGCATCGAACTTCGGCATCTTGGCGGGGTTGAGTTCCCGCAGCATATCCCAGTCGTTCGTCAGCGTGTCGCCGTGGTAGATTTCGAACTCCGTGTCCTTCACCCCGTGCAACAGCATGTTCATCCGCGCCAGGTTGTAGGTCGTGATGTTCTTTTCCTGCCCGAAGATCTTCCCGATCCCATGCGGCCCCATGCGATGCCGGACGTTCAGCAGCAACGAACCGGAGCCGCAGGCGAAGTCGAACAGGCTTTCCAGCCGCTTCTTCTTGCCCGTCTTCGGCTCCTGGCTGTCGAGGGTGACGATGACCGAAAGGATGCTCGAAATCTGCTGCGGCGTGTAAAACTCGCCGGCCTTCTTCCCCGAACCGGCCGCGAACTGGCCGATGAGGTACTCGTAGGCGTCGCCGAGTGCGTCGGCGTTGGTCGAAAATTCCGCCAAGCCCTCGGCGATCTTCTGGACGATCGTGCAGAGCTTGGAATTGCGGTCGGCGTAGGTCTTCCCCAGCTTTTCCGAGCCGAGGTTGATCTCCGAGAACAGCCCTTGAAACGTGCTCTGGAACGATTCGTTCTCGATGTACTTGAACCCCTCTTGCAGCGTCTTGAGCAGTTCGTTGTCCTGGCGGCGGGCCATGTTGGCGATGCTGGCCCAGAGGTGTTCGGGCTTGATGACGTAATGCACCTTGCGGCGCATCTGCTTCTCGAAGTCGATTACGTCCTTCTTGTTCGCGGCATACCACAGCGCCAGCGGCACCTCGCGGCCGTCCCCGTTGATCTTGGGATAATCCTTCCCCAACTCCTTCTTCACCGCCGTCTCGTAGTTGTCCGAGAGGTAACGAAGAAACAGAAACGCCAACATATAATCGCGGAAGTCGTCCGCGTTCATGGCTCCGCGCAGTTGGTCCGCGATGGCCCAGAGGGTCTTACCAAGTTCGGTCATTGCCAGTCTCCGACTTTTGCCCTGAAAGGGCCGTTCTGTCAGCCCGACCCGAAGGGTGGGGTAACGAGAACCCCATCAATCCCCGGCCCTGAAAGGGCCGTTCTGTCAGCCCGACCCGAAGGGTGGGGTAACGAGAACCCCATCAATCCCCGGCCCTGAAAGGGCCGTTCTGTCAGCCCGACCCGAAGGGTGGGGTAACGAAAGCCCCATGAATCCCCGGCCCTAAAAGGGCCGTTCTGTCAGCCCCACCCGAAGGGTGGGGTAACGAGAACCCTTTGTCCGGAACCCAGGTCTTCGACCTGGGCTGACAGAAACGGCCTTTCAGGCCGAAAACCGAGTAGGAGCGAACGCGGTAGCCGACGGCGAGAATGGAGCCCAGGTTATAGTGATCGACCAGGCGCGGTACCTGGCGGGCACCCTCGGTTTGAGCAATTCGGAATTTCCGAATAGTTGCCTCCGGCGAGAGTTCTCCTTCGTCATAAATGTTGGCCAAATGTTCGTTTACGGTCGGCACGGTGACCTGGAACAGCTCGGCGATCAGCTTCTGGGAAAGCCAAACGGTGTCCCCTACGAATCGGACCTGAACGCGGGTTGTGCCGTCGTCGGTCTGGTAGATCAGGAATTCGCCGGGGCTGGTCGGCACGAGTTCGTCCGCCATGTTTCATGCCTCCGCCATCGACGGGAATAACTGTTGCATCAGGCCCCTTTTGTGCGTCTGGAGGGCAGTCAACCGTTCGGTTTGTGCAGTGATCTGTATATCGAGGGACGACAAACACCCGGCAATTATAAGTCGTTCATCGCCCTCCGTGGGAAGGGGGATTGGAATGGTGTCGAGCATAGCCCGATTCAACTTTGGCTGTGCCATCCCCGTGATGAAATCGCGCAAGTCGATGGAGTTCAAATAGTCCTCCACGATCTTCTGCGTGTGGCTGTCATCGAACCGCAGTACGTGAGCGTGGTTGTTCACCCATGTCTTGCCCGAAATGGGGAAGGCAATCGGATACGTTCGCGCCACGAGATTGGCACCGTCTTCGGAGACGCAGAGCAGATCTTCATCGAAGATGAAATCGTTGACGTAATCCACAACACCGGACGCTCCGTAATACGGTATCTCGCCCTTGGTGCGGCTGACTTCGGCAATCGGTATCCGGCGGTTATCCAGATTCGTGCCGACCTCTGCTAGCGGGCGAGCCTCCCACTTTCCAGCCTTGCGGAACCCCGGAAAGCGCAATCGCGGCACGCTCTCGCCGTCGCGGGGGAAGAGTTGTTGCATCAGGCCTTTCTTGTAGGCCCGCAGCGACTCCAACTTCCGCCCCTCCGCCGCGATCAACTCATCCAGCGACGAAAGGCAATCGGCAATCTTCTGCTGCTCGGGAACATCGGGTACGCCAATAGCAATATCGGCAAGCTGGGCCGAGTTGATGGCGGGATAACTTGAGCCTGTGCACTTTGCGAGGACTTTGAAAACAAACTCGTCGGTGTGAATCAATTGGAACAGGAAGGCCGGACTTCCAGTCGCACGAAGCTGGGCGTAACCTGTCGATGCAACATATGCGTCCCCGTCGTCTATGTCGAAGAAGAAGTTGTTTCGCTGATAAGGACGTACCATCTGATAGATGACGTCCTTCTTGTGAAGTAATCGCTGCGCCCTGCTCGGTGCTTCAGCTCGCGGGAGCCTTTTGCGGATCGTGAGTATGCCGCCTACTACGGACTCAAGATCAACGTAAACGAAAGAATCTGGAAGCCCATCGTTAGGTGGGTTCACTTCGCAGATGTCCGTAAGTGGCTTCTCGGTCCACCCCGGCCCCTTTCGAAACTCCGGGAACCGCAGCTTGGGCGTTAACTTGCTCATCTTGCACCACCCTTCTTGCGGGCGGATCGTTTCCTTGCCTTGGGCGTTTCTTCCCGCCGTTGCAACTCGGCTTCGATTTCCTCCACGGTCGGCAGGGCCGATTGCAGGTTCTCGGGTAGTGAAGTGGTGATTTGCGTTTCCCAGTCGGCCACGCCGATCGGCTTGTTCAGGCCTCGCAGGGCATACTCAGCAACCAGTCGATCCTTCCCCTTGCAGAGCAGAAGCCCAATGGTGGGCTTATCCTCGGGTTGCCGGAGCAGATCGTCCACGGCCGAGAGGTACAGATTCAATTGCCCGACGAATGCCGGATCGAATGGCACTGCCTTCAACTCGACAATCACGAAACATCGAAGCTTGTAATGGTAGAAGATGAGATCGATGATGAAATCGCGATCTCCGACTTCCAGGAGTTTCTGCCGGCCGACGAAGGCGAATCCTTGGCCGAGTTCGAGGAGGAAGCGTTCGACATGATCGACCAGGGCTTGTTCCACTTCCCGTTCCCGTCGCGGATCGGCGGTGCCGAGGAAGTCGAAGAGGTAGGGGTCTTTGAAAACCTGGGCCGCCATATCCGAATCGGCCGGCGGCAAAGCGGACGTAAAGTTCGTGAGGGCCTTTCCTTGTCGGCGGTGGAGCAGTCCGCTGATTTGGAGCGTGAGAATGGCGTGGGACCAACCATTTTCAATGGCTTTCCGCGCGTACCAAAGACGATCCTCGGAAGCTTGAAGCTTTTCGAGCAGGGCGATATTTTGCGACCAGGGGATTTGTGCAAGAGGCTCTTGCACAATTGCCCGATCGGGCCACGCTTCGGCGAATGCCCGCATGTACTTGAGGTTTCGGGGCGACAGCCCTTGCATCTCGGGGAATGCTTGCCGGAGATCGGCCGAGAGGCGGTCGATGACTTTCGCTCCCCAGCCCTCCCGCTGTTGCCGTTCGAGAATGACTCGGCCAATGTCCCAATAGAGGAGCACCATCGCGGCATTAGCGGCCAGAGTCACTTGAAGCCGCGTTTGCCCAATGCGTCGTTTCACCTCTTCGAATAGTCGAGAGTAATCCGGCGGTAACTCCGCCAGTGGCGGCGTAGCGGGGACCATCGCCTCGGGTCGAGAACGCCCCACGACGCGGCGGGATTCGTTAAGCTCGGTTCCTTTCCGTTTCTTGCTCACGGCCGTCTCCTTACTGCTCGTAGGCGTTCAGCCCCGAAATCTCGCGGCCGGCGGCGAGCTTCTTCAGGAGGGGGAGCAGATCGGCCATGAGGGCCAATTCCTTTTCCCGGCGCTCGCGCCAGCTGAGTTCCAGCGGAGCCAGCAGGTCGGTCAGTTGTTCGCCGTCGAAGACCATCCGGCCGAGGATGGTATCGACAAAGCCTTGCAGCGTGCCTGCCGCCAGGCCGTGCTTGCCGGCGACGGCGGCCAATTCCTTCGCGTTCCGCTCGGCCTTGAAATTCTGGTAGCCTTCGCGGACGGCCTTTTCGTCGAGCTTCTTGCCGGCTTCAAGCGACTTGACGTAGTCGGTGATCAGCTCGCGTTCGTCCATGAACTTGGCGTCGGAGGCGATCAGGCCGATCAGTTGTTCGCGGCTCATCTTCGCCTTGCCGGGGGCCTGCTGCGAATACTTGGCGATCAGGCCCATGATGTAGTCGTAATCGATCATCGCCGAGGCGAAGAGGACGAACTCGAAATCGAGCTGGTCCACGGACGGACTGGACTTGCCGCCCGTCTTACCCTGCTGCCGCTTCAGCCGCTGGGCGGTTTCGATGTACGCGCCGCGGAACCCCTTGAGCTTCTCTTTGGGGAGAACGCTCTCGATGGCCGTCTTGTTCTCCGGCGTGAGGTCGGTGTACTGGTCGAGCTGGGTTTGCAGCCGCTGCACTTCCTTGAACTTGTGGATGAAGGCCGCGCGGGCCTCGTCCCCCTTGAGGTTGGGCACGGCCTCGGGCTTCGGTTCGAGCTTCTGCGAGGTCATGAAGATGTTCAAGTCGGCGACGGCGGTCTTGAGCTTCTCGATCACCTGCGGGGCCTTGTCCACGAGCCAGATTTCGCGGGCCTTGTCCGCCTTCGCGCCGGAAAAGAGGGCGATGGCGGCATCGACGGCGTCCTGCTGGCCGCGGAAGTCGAGAACGTTGCCGTATGGCTTCGCGCCGTTGAGCACGCGGTTGGTGCGCGAGAAAGCCTGAATCAGGCCGTGATGCTTGAGGTTCTTATCGACGTAGAGCGTATTGAGGAACTTGGAATCGAACCCGGTGAGGAGCATATCGACTACGATGGTGATGTCGATCTTTTCCCGGCCCTTCTTCGGCAAGTCGGCATTCGGGAACTGCTGGTCCTTGATCCGCTTTTGCACGTCCTGGTAGTAGAGGTCGAACTCGCCGATGCTGTGATTCGTGCCGAAACGGGCGTTGTAGTCGGCGATGATGGCGGTGAGGGCCTTCTTCTTCCCCTCGGGGTCTTCCTCGTTGTCGGCCTTTTCTTGGGGCAGGTCTTCCTGAATCTGCTGCACGTCCTTGTTGCCCTCGGCCGGCGGCGAGAAGACGCAGGCGATATTCAGGCGGGCGTAATCCGGGTCGGCGAGCTCGCGGCCATTCTGCACGGCATCGAACATCGCAAAGTACTGGATGGCGTCGTTGATGGACGCGGTGGCGAGAAGGGCGTTGAAGCGCCGGCCGCCGGTCGCGGCGTCGTGCTTGGCGAGGATGGCATCGACGACGGCCTGCTTGGCCAGCTTCTCGCCCGGCTTCGGTGCCTTCCCGTCGGACTTGAAGTAATCGACGTGGAACCGCAACACGTTCTGGTCTTCAATGGCGTGCGTGATGGTGTAGGCGTGCAGTTCCTTCTGGAAGAGGTCTTGCGTGGTCTTGTACGACGCCTGCTGGCCTTCGATCTTCTGCACCGTGGCGTTTTCCTCGAAGATCGGCGTGCCCGTGAAGCCGAACAGCTGGGCCTTGGGGAAGAAATTCTTGATCGCCTCGTGGTTGTCCCCGAACTGCGAACGGTGGCACTCGTCAAAGATGAAAACCATCCGCTTATCCCGCAGCGGCTCGAGCTGTTTCTTGTAGGTCGCCTTGCCCTGGCTCTGGTTCTGCTTGTTGCGCCTGCTGGATTCGTCCAGGGCGAGGCCGAGCTTCTGGATCGTGGTGACGATGACCTTATCGGCGTAGTCGTCCGAGAGCAGCCGCCGCACGAGCGCGCCCGTGTTGGTGTTCTCCTCGACGCAGCCTTCCTGGAACTTGTTGAACTCCTCGCGGGTCTGCCGGTCGAGATCCTTGCGGTCGACGACGAACAGGCACTTTTCGATGTCGCGGTTGTCCTTCAGGAGCGTGGACGCCTTGAAGGAGGTGAGCGTCTTGCCGCTGCCGGTGGTGTGCCAGATGTACCCGTTGCCGCAGTTCTGATGGATGCATTCGACAATCGCCTTCACCGCGTAGATCTGGTACGGCCGCATCATCAGGAGCTTTTGCTCGCTGGCGACGAGGACCATGTAGCGGCTGACCATCTCGCTGAGGGTGCACTTCTCGAGGAACTTCTCGGCGAAGGTGTCGAGGTGGACGATCTTGCTGTTGTCCTGGGCCGCGAACTGGTAAATGGGCAGGAACCGCTCGTCGGCGTTGAAGCTGAAATGCCGGGCGTTGTTGTTGGCGAAGTAATAGGTATCGGTGTAGTTGCTGACGATGAAGAGTTGAACGAAGCTCAGGAGCGTGCGGGTGTAGCCGTTGCCGGGATCGTTCTTGTAATCGACGATCTGTTCCATCGCCCGCCGGGGGCTGATGCCGAGCGTCTTCAGCTCGATCTGAGCGACCGGCACGCCGTTCATCAGCAAGATGACATCGTAGCGGTGGTGGCTATGGTCGGTATTGATGCGGAGCTGGTTGACGACCTCGAACGTGTTCTTGCACCAATCCTTGATGTTGACAAGGGTGTAATTCAGCGGCGTACCGTCGTCGCGGGCGAAGCTGTTGATGGTGCGGAGCGTGCGCGCCGAGGCGAACACGTCCGGGGTGACGACCTCGTCGAGCAGGCGCTGGAACTCGTCGTCGGTCAGCTTGACGCGGTTCAGCTGCTGAAACTTCTCGCGGAAGTTGGCTTCGAGCGCAGCGCGGTTGCGGATGTCGGGGCGGTATTCGTACTTCAGGCCGATCAGCTTTTCAATGAACCGCTCTTCGAGTTGCTGTTCAGATGACATCTTTGAGACCCTCACTTCGCGTCCACGAGCCTCGTTTTCATCCGATTGCTTGCAGGATAGCCCAGAGACTGCCCGGCGGTGCCAACCACCGACCAAATGGCGGCGTTCAAGTTTACCGAGGACTTGAACGCGAGTCCATCCCCGGAATAGCCGCGTCCCGAGCGGAATGGCTGGTTGGGATACGTTATCAATAAATGAGTACCTCGCATAGCTCGGCAGTGGCAACAGCTTGCCACACAACCCGAGTCAACGTTTCAAGTTGCGTGTCGATACGCGCGTGGTAAGGCAGAAGTGTTTCTCAGACGCAACTGTATTGCGTCGTGTTTTGCAGTGCGGGTGCTTCATCGTCTGACGTGATAACCACTGTGGCGAGAACGTTCGACCGCCGATCAACCGGTTTCCCGCGCCAGGTGACAGCGACGGATAACGGCGCTTCATTTGTACTCTCTGCGTTCGGACACATCGGTTTTTTCATCCACAACGATTCCGTACACCTCGATGAGTTGTTCTGGTATCTTCCCGCAGCGCGAACACGGCGGCGGTTCTTCCACATCCCATACCCGCGTGCCGTCAGGTAGCGGCGTGGCAGTGCGGTAGATGATCCCGCACAGATGGCGGCATTCAGGACACCCCAAGCCGGCCAGCGTTTCTTCCAACAGGCGCAAGCGCGTCCGCATCCTCATCGGGCTTCTCCTCCGTCGTCGGCGTCGCGCGGTTTTGCGCGGTTCCGATGGTGCTCCTGTTTTTCGCTGCTCTCTCTCGGCCACCCGTGTGCCCGGATGATCGCGGAGCGAGTCTCTCGGCTTGTGATTTGACTCTCCTCCGCGAAACAATGGTGTAATACGCTGAGTCTCTGCCAACTCGGACGCGACCGGGATTCCGAAACCGTTCCGCGACTTCTACCCGTCAGTTGCCGGTTTCACGCGGGATTCCCACGAACGCTCAGAAACGCGGTTGGCACAACTGTCCCTCGAAGTCGATCCCGGCGGCGGAGGATGTGCTGCCCATTGCTGCCGTCTTCGACTGGCGCAAGCAACGCCGCCTATGGCGAAAACTTTTACTGTCGTAAACATCCCCTTGTGTCCTCTCGGTTCGCACTCGGAGATGCCGAGTCCAGAACGCATCACGCCCCAAAGGCGTCGTAAGCGGGCAGAAACGGGACAGAAGCGGGCAAAATGTCACACGATGTGCCAAAATGCAATCCGTTTCCTGAAAATCAGTTACGTCAAATTCGCAAGCGGATGTGTCACACGGTCGTTTGTCGCCCTCACGCGAGGTGCCGCATCCGGAACCGGTCACGAATCGGCTGTTGGAACTTAAGCGAAGTGCTTGGTACGGATACACTTGCGCCCGGCATTCTTTGCTTGCGCTTTGGGCTTGTAAAAATAGCTGTCCCGAAAACGGCTCGCGCCGGAGTTAATACGGGATGAGGACGCTTATGGACAATAACTCCGCTGACACCGCCCGCCTTCTGGAGCGCGCTCGCTCCGGCGACCAGGCGGCGGTAAATGAGATTTTCACCCGGCACCGGGCTCGGCTGCGGCGCATGGTCGAGCTGCGCCTGGACCGCCGCTTGCAGGCTCGCATCGACGCTTCCGACGTGATCCAGGAAGCCTATGTCGAAACCGTTCGCCGGCTGGACGAGTATTTGCGTGATCCCGCCTATCCGTTGTTTCTGTGGCTGCGGTTGATCGTTGGCGAACGGCTGTTGAAGCTGCACCGGCATCACCTGGGGACGCAGATGCGCGATGCGGGTCTGGAAGTGTCGATCTATCGCGGCGCTTTGCCGGCGGCATCGTCCGCGGCGTTGGCGGCCCAGCTGCTGGGCAAACATACGTCGCCGACGCAGGCCGTGCTGCGCGCGGAACGGATGCTACGGCTTCAGGAAGCCCTCAACACGCTGGACCCGATGGACCGCGAGGTCTTGTCCCTGCGCCATTTCGAGGAAATGACCCTGGCAGAGACCGCCCTGGCGCTGGAGATTGAAGAGCCAGCCGCCGCCAAGCGCTATATCCGCGCGCTCAAGCGGCTCAAGGCCGTCCTCGCCACCATGCCGGGAGGATTGGAAGATGGCTGACAAAGTTTCGGACAACTCCGCCAACTACGTGCTGCTGACCCGACTGGCCGACGGCTGCCGCTTTGGCTCACCAATACTACTCAGAGAGGGACTTATGTTGAAACAACTCGTCGCCGCTGCCATCGGCTGGGCATGGGCCTTCGGCACTCTGTCTGCCCAGGAACCCGTTAAGGTCGACTTCCGTCGGGACGTGCAGCCCTTGTTCAGGGCGTACTGCATCGACTGCCACGGACCCAAACAGCAAAAGAATGGTTTCCGGCTGGACCGGCGGCGGGATGCCATGAGGGGCGGCACCCTCACCATGATCGGGCCAGGCAACAGCGCCGCGAGCCGGCTGTATCTCAAGCTCCTCAGCGACCGCTACGGGCCGCAGATGCCCCTCGACGGGCCTTTGAAATCTGAACAAATAAACATCGTCAAGGCGTGGATCGACCAAGGGGCCGTGTGGCCTGACGATGTTTCCGGAGAAACGCCGCCCCCGCCGCCCGACCCCAAGGCCGCCCGGATGATGGAAGCATTGCGCAAGGGTGAGCGTGAAGCATTTCAAAAGATGTTGCGCGACGACCCGAAAGTCGCCAACCTCAAAGGTCCCGGCGGTTCCACGCCGTTAATGGCGGCCGTGCTGTACGGCACTGCCGATACGGTTCGGCTCCTCCTGGACAGCGGTGCGGATCCCAATATTCGGAATGAGGCGGGTGCCACTGCGCTAATGTGGGCTACAGACGACCCTGAGAAGACGCGGCTGCTGCTCAAAAAGCGCGCTGACGCGAACGCCCGCTCCGAGGATGGTCGGACGCCGTTGCTCATCGCGGCGGGCCGATTCGGTTCCAGCGCGGTGGTCAAACTTTTGCTCGATGCGGGAGCGGATCCCTCCGTGAAAGCGCACGGACTGGCTGCTCGAACTACGCCGCTGAGTCAGGCAGCCCGATTCGGCGATGAAGCCGTGCTACGCCTCCTCCTTGAGAGCGGTGCCGACGTGAAGGGCGCGGGGGCACTTCCGCTCTCTTTGGCCTTGAACTCGGGTAGCCGCGAGTGCGTTGATCTGTTGCTCAAGTCTGCCGATGCGGACACCCGGAAGATGGCATTGCGCTTTATCGCGCCTCCATTTGCTCATCTGCCCTTTGGTGATCGGGCTACGGTGCAGCGCCTGCTAGACCACGGTGCCGACGTTAAGGCAACCGACCGTGCCGGCCGCACCCTGTTGATGCTTGCCGCCAGCACGGACACGCTGCCGGTGGAGATCGTCAAAACCTTCCTTCAACGCGGGGCAGATGTCCACGCGAAAAGCGCCGACGGTAAAACCGCCCTCGACTTCGCCAAGCTGCAGGGCCAAACACCCATCGTGGACTTGCTGAGGAAGGCCGGTGCCCGCGAAGGAGGCGCGTCCCCAGGTCCGGTCCAGAAGCCGAAGCCGGCCGGCTCCCTTCGCGCCGCGCTGAAAAGGAGTATTCCACTTCTGCAGCGGACGGATGTTACGTTCCGGAAAAAGGCCGGCTGCGTGTCCTGTCATCACAACACCCTCACGGCCATGACCATCGCGACCGCTCGCAAGCACGGACTCAAGGTGGATGACCAGATCGCTCAACAGCAATTGAAGGCGATGGCGTCCTACATCGATGGTTGGCGCGAGCGCGCCCTGCAGGGCGTTGGGATTCCAGGAGACGCCGATACGGTGAGTTCGATCCTCGTGAGCATGGCGGCGGAGAACTACCCACCCGATCCGGCTACTGACGCCTTGGCTCGATTTCTGAAAAGCCAACAATCACCGGACGGACACTGGCAACTCCTCACATATCGGCCGCCTCTTGAAGCGAGCGTCTTTCAGACCACCGCCAATTCGATGCGGGCGATTCAGCGTTATCGTCCACCAACACAGCGGGCCGAGTACGAGAAGGCCGTTCAGCTCACCGCGGAGTGGCTGCGGAAGGCTCAACCCCGGACGACTACGGATCGTGCGTATCAGCTCTTTGGCCTGGGATGGGCGGGAGGGAATGAGGAAATAATCCGGAAGGCGGCACGCGAACTTCTGGCCGAGCAGCGACCGGACGGCGGTTGGCCGCAGCTGCCGACACTCGGGAGTGACGCTTTCGCAACGGGACAGGCGTTGGTGGCCCTGAAAGAAGCCGGTGCGGTCAAGACAACGGACGGGGCCTACCAGCGTGGAGTCAAGTTCTTGCTTGCCACCCAGCTCGAAGATGGCTCGTGGTATGTGAAGAGTCGTTCGCTGCCTTTCCAGCCGTACTTCGAGAGCGCTTTTCCTCATGGACCCGACCAGTGGATTTCGGCGGCGGCGACGAATTGGGCCGCCATGGCGCTCGCGCTGGCGGCGCGGTGAAGACCGTCGGTGTTCGGGTGCCAGGACGACTTGCAAGAAATCGCACGTTAGCGACACTTGCTCGCTGATTTGCCTTGCTCTCCTTCGGGTCGGGCGGTAGGCTTGCCCAAAAACTACTTCACGGTCACCAAGGAAGCGAAGTAAGGCCGGGAGGCTTGGACGATGGCTGATCGCGTATCCGACAGCTCCGCAAACTATGTGCTGCTGACCCGGCTGGCCGACGAGTTCGCCGCTCGCTACCGCGCCGGGGAGCGGCCGGCGCTGCAGGAGTACATCGACCGCCACCCTGAACTGGCCGTCGACATCCGCGAGCTATTGCCGGCCATAGTCGAGATCGAACGGGTCCGGGAAGATCACCAGGAAGCGGCCGAGCGAGAAGCCACCCCGCCGACCTCGGCGCTGGAGCAGCTCGGCGATTTCCGCATTCTCCGCGAAGTCGGCAAAGGGGGCATGGGTATCGTCTACGAGGCCGAGCAGGTCTCGCTGGGGCGTCATGTGGCGCTGAAGGTACTGCCCCGGAGCATGCTGCTGGACAGCCGGGCCAAGCTGCGGTTCGAGCGCGAGGCGAAGTCCGCGGCCCGGCTGCACCACACCAACATCGTCCCCGTCTTCGGCGTCGGTGAGCAGGATGGCCTGCCGTACTATGTCATGCAGTTTATCCAGGGACTGGGGCTGGACGCGGTGCTGGATTGGTAATCGCCGCCACCGTAGTTCTCTCCACCGATCGGGTGTGTTGTGGTGGGCCATCAAAACGCCCTCCTTTCGGAAGACATTCCACCACGCCTGTCAAGAACGCCCTTCACCGGACAGACACGTCGTTCCGGGATC
>JAJYCN010000004.1 GCA_021778335.1 Acidobacteriota bacterium
CTCCTGGCCTCGGCGGCCCTCGGCGAGAACGGTGAGACACGCGTTCTGGTCCTTGCGCAGAGGCAGGAGATTGCCGTCGTTCTTCACGAGTGTCACCGCCTTTTCGGCCACCTTCAGCGCGCGGTCGTCGTCTTCGGGCGCGTTGAGTACGTCGGCGATGTGGTCAAGGTTCACGGTGCGCGACCGCGCCAGGCCAACGCGCGCTTTCGCTTCGAGGATCCGCAGGACGCTTGCATCGAGGCGCTTGCGCGAGATGCGCCCGCTCTTCACCGCCGCCACGACGCCGCGGATCGCCTCTTCGGGGGACTTCGGCATGAGCAGCACGTCCGCGCCGGCTTCGAGCGCGCGCACCGCCGCTTCGCCCTGGCTGTAGAGATTGGCGATGCCCTGCATGTCGAGAGCGTCGGTGACGACGATGCCTTTGAATTTCAGATCGTCGCGCAGCAGGCCGGTGAGCACGGCGGAGGAGACGGTGGAGGGAATGTTTTGCGTTTCGATCGCCGGGACGGCCATGTGCGCGGTCATGATGGCGTCGGCGCCGGCGGCGATGGCGGCGCGGAACGGAGGCAGGTCGATGGTTTCCAGTTGCTCGCGGGTTTCGTCGTTGCGGGCGAGGTCCATGTGGCTGTCCTCGCTCGTGTTGCCGTGGCCGGGGAAGTGCTTCGCGGCGATGAGCACGGGGTTATGCGGGTCCGAGTGCGCGCCTTCGATGAACGCGGTGACGAAGCGGCTGACCTGATCGGGGTTCTCGCCGTAGGAGCGGATATTGATGATGGGGTTGAGAGGGTTGCTGTTGACGTCGGCGACGGGGGCGAAGATCCATTGGATGCCGAGGGCGCGGGCGTCGCGCGCGGTGGCGGCGCCTTCTTCGCGCGCGGCTTCGATGTCGCCCGAAGCGGCGAAGGCCATGTTCTGCGGCCACGGCGTGGCGGATTTCACGCGCATCGCCGCGCCGTGCTCGAAGTCGGCGCCGGCCAGCAGCGGGATGCGCGCGAGTTTCTGCAGGCGGTTCAGGAACGCGGCCATGGCGTAGGGTTCGGCGTTTTCCACCAGGCCGTGGCGCACGTGGCCGAGGACGATTACGCCGCCGACGTGGAGATCGCGCACTTCATGGACGTATTTGCGGTAGACGCGCGAGCGGGTATTGACAGCCTCGCCGTAGCAAGGCACGATGACAAGCTGCGCGGCGCGGTCCTGCAAGGTGAGCGAGCGCAGCCAGCGCTGGGCCACGGCGGATCGCGCCGCGGGGCGCTTCGGAGCAGGTTTCCTGGCCGGCGGCGCCGCGAGCGTGAGAGAGAAAAGAGAAAAACTGAGCAGAGCGCCAGCGCGCCGGAGAGCCAACATCAGTCACTACTATAGCCGCCGCGGGTTCGTCAGCACTCAACATCGCGCACAACGGAGCGGCGGGGCTTTCGCCGCTCGCCGCCCTGTGCGGTCTTTTTTCCATCGCGCACAACGGAGCGGCGCGGCTTTCGCCGCTCGCCGCCCTGTGCGGTCAGAGCGCCACGGACTGGAACCCGTCGACTTTCTGGCCGGAGACGATCGCGAAGAACAGTTTCAGGTTGTAGCCCGAGTCGCGGAGGGTGAGCGCGGCGCCCAGGCACGCGCCGGCGGCGCGGAGGCGGTAGGCGATTCCGGCGAAGAAGCCACTGCGCTTGGCGGCGAAGGTGGCGACGCCGGAAAGAAAATCCGCCGAGATGATGGCGCGGACCGCGGGCGGAGCGACGATCTGGGGCCGCTGATGCAGAACGACGCGAACTTCGGGCAGGTAGACGATCTTCTTGGCGGCGCGGCGGATCTGGAAACTCAGCTCCGCGTCGGCGAGCGAGTCGCCGTAGCGCTCGTCGAAAAAGTTGATGCCGCGCACGAAATACTTGCGGACCATGAGCGCCTCGAACGGGGTCCAGGCCAGCGTTCCTTCGGCTTCGGGCAGAGCCAGCGTGGGGATCTCGATGCCGTTTTTCCAGGTCTGGTAAAGCAGCGAGGTGGTGGGCAGAGGGTAGCTGCGCGTGGCGGATTCGCCGGCGGGCGTGGTGATGTGCGGGCTCACGGCGGCGGCGGAGTCGTCGGATTCCAGCCGCGCGGCCAGGCGCGCAATGGCGCCGGGCTGCACTTCGGCGAGCGGAGAAAGCAGCAGCAGCAGTTCGCCGGCGGCGGTGCGCACGCCGATGTTCCACGCCTTGGTGCGGCCGAAGTTGCGCGGCATGCGGAGGAAGGTGGCGGCGGGAAACTCGGAATCCAGTTCGGCGCTGCCGTCGTGCGAGCCGCGGTCGACGACAAGAATTTCAAGCGTTTCGCGATTTGCCGAGGCTTCGAGCGCCTTCAGACAGCGCCGCAACTCGTCCTTCTGATTGAGGACGGTGACAAGCGCGGTGATGCGCGGCGTAAGCGGGGCGGCGGATTCGTCCATGCGAACTCTCAAGAATAGCGCAGCCGTCCGGCCCGCTCACTTCCGCCAGGGTGCGGCTCGGCTATGCTTGAAAACGTGACGCCCGCGCCGCCCTTGAGCCGCATGAAGCAGCTTGTTGAAGCGCTGATCGAACTCGAGGACCGTTTGCGGCAGGGAGGCGGCACGAAAAAGATCGACAAACAGCATCGCGAGGGCAAGCTGACGGCGCGGGAACGGATTGCGCAGTTGGCCGACGTCGGGACGATGTTTCTCGAAACCGGCCTGCTCGTCGCGCACGACCAGTACGAGGGCCAGGCGCCGGGCGCGGGCGTGGTGACGGGCATCGGCAAGATCGAAGGGCGCATGGCGGTGATCGTCGCCAACGATGCGACGGTGAAGGCGGGCGCGTGGTGGCCGGAGACGATCCAGAAGATGCTGCGCGCGCAGGAAATTGCGATGCGCAACCGGCTGCCGATCGTGTACCTGGTGGACTCGGCGGGCGTGAACCTGCCGCTGCAGGATGGAATCTTTCCCGGCCAGTACGGCGCGGCGCGGATTTTCTACTACAACTCGCTGATGCGCCGGCGGCTCAAGGTGCCGCAGTTCGCCGCGGTGATGGGGCCGTGCATCGCGGGCGGCGCGTATCTGCCCGCGCTGAGCGATGTCATCTTCATGGTGGAGAAGACGAGTTTCATGGGGCTCGGCGGTCCGAACCTTGTGAAGGGCGCGGTGGGCCAGAGCGTGGATGCCGAGACGCTGGGCGGGGCGCAGCTACACACCGCCACCAGCGGCGTGGCGCATTTCAAGGCCGCCGATGACGCCTCGTGCTTAAAACTGATCCGGCAGCAGTTTCGCGAGCTGGCGGAAGCGCCGCCGTCGCCCAAAGGGACGCCGCCCGCGCTTTCGGCCGAAGGGCTGTACGACCTGATGCCGGCGGATCATCGCCTGCCTTATCCGGTGGAAGAAGTGATCCGGCGCATCTTCGACCGCGAGGGGTATCTCGAATTTCAGCCCGAGCACGCGCCGGAGTTGCTGTGCGCGCACGCGCGGTTGGCGGGGTATCCGGTGGCGCTGCTGGCGAACCGGCGCGGGTTCTTGAAGACCACGGAAGGGCCGAGGATCGGCGGGATCGTCTACACCGAGTCGGCGCGGAAGGCGGCGTATTTCGTCGAGAACGCCGAGCGGCGCGGCGCTCCCCTCATTTATCTACAGGACGTTTCGGGGTTCATGGTCGGCGTCGAGGCCGAGAGCGGAGGCATCATTCGCGCCGGCGCGGAGATGGTGGAGTCGATGGCGTGCGCGACCGTGCCAAAGATCGTGCTGACGCTGAATCACGCAAGCGGCGCGGGTTACTACGCGATGTCGGGGCAGGGGTTCGATCCGAATTTCACCTTCGGCTGGCCGACGGCGCGGATCGGCGTGATGGAAGGCGACTCGGCGGTGCAGGCGATTCACGGCCCGGAACTCGACAAGCTGCGCACGGCGGGCGAGGCTGTGCCGCCGGCGCTCGAAGAGCGGATCGCGGAGACGCGCGCGGCGTACGAGCGTTGGCTCGATGCGTTTCACGCGGCGTCCCGCGGCCACGTGGACGCGCTGATCGATCCTTTGGAGACGCGCCGCGTGCTGGCGTTTGCGCTTGAAGCCGCGCTGGTTTCGCGCCACCGTGAGAACCTGATTCTGGAAACCTTATGATTCGCATCGCCAACGGCCAGGGCTTTTGGGGCGACTGGCTGGAAGCACCGGTACGGCTGGTTGAGCAGGGCCCGCTCGACTATCTTGCGCTCGACTATCTGGCGGAGATCACGATGTCGATCCTGCAGAAGCAGAAGGAGGCCGACGCGAAGCTGGGCTACGCGCGCGACTTTCCGCCGTTGATCGGGCGGATCGCAGCGAGGCTGAAAGAGCGCGGCGTGCGCGTGATCGCCAACGCGGGCGGCGTGAATCCGCCGGCGTGCGCGCGCCAGGTGCGGAGCCTGGCGCCGCAACTCAAGGTGGCCGTGGTCACCGGCGACGATATTTTTCCGCAGTTGGATGAGCTGCTCGCGCAGGGGCACGAGTTGCGGAACATGGAGACCGGCGAGCCGTTGTCGGCGATCCAGGGGAAGATTCTGAGCGCGAATGCATACCTGGGCGCGGCGCCGCTGGTGGAGGCGTTGGCGACGGGGGCCGATGTGGTGATTGCGGGCCGCTCGACGGATACGGCGCTGACGCTGGCGCCGATGGTGCATCGTTTCTCCTGGGCCTGGGACGAATGGAACCGGCTGGCGGCGGGCGTGATCGCCGGGCACATCATCGAGTGCGGCGCGCAGTCCACCGGCGGGAACTGCATCGCGGACTGGCAGACGATTCCGGATTTCGCCGACATCGGCTATCCGATCGTGGAGGCCGAGCCGGACGGGACGTTCGTGGTGACCAAGCATCGCGGCACGGGCGGGCGGGTGTCGCTCGAAACCGTGAAGGAGCAGCTTCTCTACGAACTGGGCGATCCGAAGAACTACATCACGCCGGACTGCGTGGCGGATTTCACCTCGATCCGGCTCTCCGGGGATGGCGAGAACCGAGTGCGCGTGACGGCCATTCAGGGCCGGCCGCGGACGCCGATGCTGAAGGTTTCGATCGCGTACCTGCATGGCTGGAAGGCGGTCGGGACGCTGGTCTACAGCGCGCCGCAGGCGGTGGAGAAGGCGGAGGCGGCGGGGCGGATCGTGCGGGAGCGGCTCGATCAGTTGGGGCTGAAGTTTGACGAAGTGCATACGGAACTTTTCGGCTACAACGCCTGTCACGGCCCGGCGGCGCCGGTGAATCCGAATCCGCCGGAAGTGATGCTGCGCATCGGTGTGCGCGGGCAGGAGCGCGCGGCGGTGGACCGGTTCACGCGCGAGTTGATTCCGCTGGTGCTGAGCGGCCCGCCGACGGCGACGGGGTTTGGCGAGGGGAAACCGAGCGTGCGGGAGGTTGTCGCCTACTGGCCGGCGCTGATTCCGAGAGAGGTGATCCGCACAAACGTCGAGGTGATCGAATGAAGGTCCCGCTTTCGCGCATCGCGCATGCCCGCTCGGGCGACAAGGGCGACACGTCGAATGTTGGGGTGATCGCGTACGAGGAGCGGCACTACCGGATTCTGGTCCGCGAAGTGACGCCGGAGCGGGTGAAGGCGCACTTCGGTGACCTGGTGAACGGCGAGGTGGAGCGGTTCGAGTTGCCGAACCTTGGCGCGCTGAATTTCCTGCTGCATGAAGCGCTGGGCGGAGGAGGGACGCTGAGCCTACGGATCGACGCGCAGGGTAAGACGCTTGGCGCCGGGCTGTTGTCGCTCGAAGTGGAAGCCTCCGAGCAGGAGCTGGCCTGACCGCTTGTGGCGTTGAACCGCGGTGTAACGAATCGGGTGAATTGGGTGCTGGACAACTGCCCGCCGCCGATAGTGCGGGATGCGCCGGTGTTCATGCGTCCACTGATGCCGCTGGTGCTTGGGCCGCTGTACGCCGACTACGTACGGTTCTAAGGAGCAGGCGGCGGGGATGAGCGCGGCCGAGTACCGCGCGGTGTACCGGCGGCTGCATGAAACCTTTCTGCCGCGCGAGACGGATTTGAGCGCCGGATGTGTGGCGGCGATCCGGCGGTGCTCGATGCGGGATGCGGGCGCGGGTACTTGAGCCGTTTGCTTGCGGCGGACGGGTTGTCGGTGACGGCGACCGACATCGCGCCTGCGGCGGGGGCTGGGAAGTATTTTGCGGTAGCGGCCGATATTGAAGGCCTGCCCTGTGCAACGCGGGCGTTCGATACGGTGATTTCGACGCACACGCTCGAGCACATGCTGAACGCCGAAGGGGCGCTGGCCGAGTTGCGGCGCGTGGCGCGGCGGCGGCTGATCCTGGTGGTTCCGCGGCAGCGGCCGTACCGGTTCACGTTTGACCTGCATCTCAATTAGTTCCCGTACGCCAGGAGCCTGCGCAATTTCCTTGGGAACCCGAAGGCGCGGATCGAAGTGATTGATAATGACCTGTTCGCCGTGGAGAATTTGGGCTAGAAGCCTTTCAAGTTCCCAGAGACAGGCACGCCGGAATAGTGGACGTGGACGATCCGCCACTGGCCGTTTTCCTTGCGGTAAACCTGTGTTTCGCGGCCCTGGGAGTGGAACGGGCCGCCGTCTTTTCTCGCGGTGGCGAAGAAGTCCCATTCGAACTCCGACCAGGCGGCGTCGCCGTAGACGTGGATGGCGATGTCGTGGGGTGTGAGTTTCCGTTTGGAGAAGGTGGCGCCCATGAGGTTCCGGTAGACGTCGGCCTCGATCTGGGCGAGCCCGTGCTCCTCGCCGCGGGGGTGGATGAACGTCACTTCCGGCGCGTTGGACCAGATCTGTTCCGCCAGGGTTGTGTCGGCGAGATCAATCGATTTGACGTAGCTGGCGATCAACAGCCGGATGTCCTCCCTGTCGAAGTCCGCGGCATGGCCAAGAAGGGCGAGGCCCAGCGAGAGAGCGGCGATCGCGCCACAGCGGCTCAGGGCGGAGTTCATATTTCGTTTCCTACCCATCGATCCTACTTCACCCGCCATGGGCTGACATTGCGCCAGGACGCTAATTCGGAATCCGCCCAGGCGAGGGTTTTGGTGTTGTGGCAGTCCAGGCAGGGGTTCGGGATGCCGTAGTCGCGGGTCATCGAAGGCGTCACAAAGCGGAAGGTATGGCTGCGGATACTGACTTGCGCGATCTCGGGGGCGATGCGCGGCATGTGGCAGTTGACGCAGAGACTGCCTGACGATCCGGCGCGGTGGTGGGTATGTGTTTCCAACGTTCCGCGGGGGCCGTTCGGCGACTGCGGACCGTGGCATTCCAGGCACAGCGCGTTGCCGGGCTTGAGCGTGTCGGCGGGGTTCGCCGTGCCGTGGACGTCGTGGCAGGAAAAGCAGGTCACGCCGCGGCGGTACATGAGGCTTTGCACAAAGTCGTTGCCCTGCATGCGATTCTTATGGGCTTCGCCATCGGGATAGTGGGTGAAGGTGGTCTGGCCGAGTTTGTGATCTTCGAGGTCCCAGACATTGGAGAGGCGGGCGCCCGGGGTGAACCCGACGGCCCAATCGTAATAGAGATTCTTGATGGGATTTGCTTTCGGGCGGCCCTGCGAGTGGCACTGGATGCAGACATCGTTGGCGGCGGCGAAGTCGAGATGAGCGGGGTTGACGATGTTGGCGGGGGAGGGTTGGCGGACGTGGTCGCTGCCCGGGCCGTGACAGCGTTCGCAGCCGACGTTCCACTCCGTGACCTGGCTGGTGGCGATGTTGAAATTCACCGAGTGGCAGCCGTCGCAGAGCGGGCCGGTGGGGCGGTCCTTGTTGTCTTCGGGGTAGAAAGCGTACCACCAGTCGTTGTCTTTGCCGACGTGATATGGCCGCCAGACGCGATTCTGGATGTCCCACTGGGCCGGAAGGACGTAGTACGTGTCGCCGCGGCGGGCGAAGTACCGCTGCTTCCACTTACTGCCATATACGAAGGCGACGTCGGAGATCCGGAAAGTGACGAGCGGGTTGGGTTTGGAAAAATCCCCCAAGACCGCTTCCGGGTGAAGGCGCGGATCGACCACGACGTTCGCCATGCGCGTGTGGCGCCAGCGCTCGTAGATGGCGGCGTGGCAGGGTTTGCAGGCTTGGGAACCGGTGAATGCCGCGGCGGAAGCGAGCGCCGGCACGATTCCGGCCGCGAACAGGAGCGCAGCGGTCTTCATGGGAGTTTCTCCAGGAGACGGTCGATTCCGTCGGTTGGGATGTAGAAGTGCGGGGAAACGCGGAGCCAGCCGCGGCGGTTGGCGACGGCGATGCCTTGTTTGTGAAGACGGGCGGCGAGCATACTGGTGTCGACGCCGGGCTTGCGGAAACTGACGATGCCGGAGCCGGTTTCGGGGGTTCGCGGGGTCATGAGTTCGTAGCCGCGATCAAGGGCGCCGGCCGCGACGCGGCCGGCCAGGCTTTCTACGCGCGGGGTGATGTTACCAATCCCGAAGTCTAGCAGGAAGCCGAAGGCGGCATCGAGGCCGTAGCAGCCGATGGTGTTGAGCGTGCCGCATTCGTAGCGCCCGGCGTCGGGGCGGAGGACGATTTCGCCGGGGTTGTAGGCGTTGTAGCCGGCGACGTTGGTCCAACCGAACTCGACGGGTTCGATTTCATCGAGCCGGCCGCGGCGGACATACAGGATGCCGCAGCCTTCGGGGCCGAGGAGCCATTTGTGGCCGTCGGCGGCGAGGGCATCGATGCCGGCGGCTTCGACGTCGAGCGGGAAGGCGCCGAGGCCCTGGATGGCGTCGACGAAGAAGAACACGCCGCGGCGGCGGCAGATTTCCCCGATGGCGTTGAGATTGGCGCGGAAGCCGCTGATGTATTGGACGAAACTGATGGCGAGCAGGCGGGCGCCGCGGCAAGCCTCGTCGATCGCGTCGAGCGAGGAGTCCGGGCGAAGCCAGGTGATGGAAACGCCGCGCCCGGCCAAACGCTTCCAGGGATAGGAGTTGGCGGGAAATTCGTCGAGGAAGCCCACGACGCGGTCGCCTGGGCGCCAGCCGATGCCGAGCGCGACTGTGGCGACGCCTTCACTCGTGTTTTTGACGATGGCGATCTCGTCGCGATGGGCGTTGATCAACCGGGCGGCGCGAATGCGAAGGCTCTCGTAAGTTTTGAGCCAGGCGGAGTAGTTTTGGGAACCATTTTCCAGGCAATCCCGCGCGAGCGCCTGCATGGCCCGCGCGGCCGGAGGGCAGAGCGGAGCAACCGAGGCGTGATTCAGATAAACGAAGCGATCGTTGACGGGAAAATTTGGTAGTGATGTGTCGTTGAAACCCATTGTCTCGACTATACGTAACACGGATGAGGGACTATACTGAAAGTGGCGGAACCTGCGGTAAGGAGTTTTTCGATGCGGCAAGCACTCAACGCGGCGATGAGCATCACGTTGTCGGCGTTGCTCGTGTTGCCGGGCTGGGCGGGCAGCAAGTCCGAACAGAACCCGGACGATATCGGCAACCGCGACGTTGGCAAGGGCGTTAACTTTTATTCTCTGGACAAGGAAATCGCGTTGGGCAAGAGCCTGGCGCAGGACGTAGAGAAACAAGCCAAAATCATCAACGACCCGATCATTGCCGAGTACGTGAACCGGGTTGGGCAGAACCTCGTCCGGAACTCCGACGCCAAGGTGCCGTTCACGATCAAGGTGATCGACAGCGAGGACGTCAACGCGTTCGCGCTGCCGGGCGGGTTCTTCTTCGTCAACTCCGGCCTCATCCTGGCCGCGGACAATGAAGCGGAACTGGCTGGGGTGATGGCGCACGAGATCGCCCATGTGGCGGCGCGGCACGGCACGCGGCAGGCCACGCGCGGCGAGATTGCGCAGTTGGGTATGATACCGCTGATGCTGTTCAGCTACGGTTGGACCGGGTATGGACTGTATGAAGCGGCCAGCGTCCTGGTTCCGGTGGCTTTTTTGAAATTTTCCCGCGGTTTTGAAAGCGAAGCGGACATGCTGGGCTTACAGTATATGTATAAGACCGGCTACGACCCCGAGGCTTTCGTCGACTTCTTCGAGAAGATCGAGACTCTGGAAAAGAAGAAGCCGGGAACGGTGTCCAAGGTGTTCTCCACGCACCCTCCGACCGACGATCGCATCAAGGCGGCTCAGGAGAACATCCAGAAGATGCTGAAGGAGAAGCCGGAATACATCCTGACCACGTCGGAGTTCGTTGACGTGAAGGCGCGGTTGGCAATGTTGCACAATCGCAGGCGAGTGGACCAGATGGCGGACCCGAACAAACCCACGCTGCGGCGCGCTCCTGGCGCCGGTACGGTGGACGCAGGTGACGGAACGACGAATGGCAACAATGGCGACGATGAGCGGCCGACGCTGAAACGGCGCCCCGACGCCACCCCGAATAATGACGCTACCCCGAATAATTAGGTCTGCTCCTGGCTGAGAGCACGATCGGCCCCGCCCGGTTCGAGTGAATCGGAGCGGGGCCGAAGTGTTTTTAGGCGTGTTGCGATGCCGGCGCGGTTTCCGCCGTGTCCGGTTTGTGCCGGTTCTTAGCGGGCGGCGAGCAAGGCGCGGAGATGGCGGGCCCGCTCGGGCGAACGAAGCTGGCGGAGAGCCTTGGCTTCGATTTGCCGGATGCGCTCGCGCGTGACATCGAACTCCTGGCCGATTTCCTCGAGCGTATGCTCGCGCTCGCAGCCGATGCCGAAGCGCAGGCGGATGACTTTCTCTTCCTTGGGGGAGAGGGTCTTGAGGATGTTGGCGGTTTCGTCGCGGACGTTGGTGTCGATGACGGCGTCCACCGGCGAGCCGACCCAGCGATCCTCGATGAGGTCGCCCAGCGCCGATTCGCCGTCGCGGCCGACCGGGGTTTCGAGCGACACCGGATCCCGCGAGATGGTCTTCAGCTTCTGGACTTTCTCGACCGGGATGTCCATGCGGCGGCCGATTTCGTCGTTCGTCGGAGCGCGGCCCAGTTCTTTTTCCAGTTCGCGAGTGGCGCGGAGGAACTTGTTCATGCTCTCGTTCATGTGCACCGGGATGCGGATGGTGCGGGACTGGTCCGCAATGGCGCGGGTGATCGCCTGCCGAATCCACCACGTGGCGTAGGTGGAGAACTTGTAGCCGCGCCGGTATTCGAACTTGTCGGCGGCGCGCATCAGGCCGATGTTGCCCTCCTGGATGAGATCGAGCAGGTGGAGGCCGCGGTTGACGTATTTCTTGGCCACGGACACGACCAGACGAAGGTTGGCCTCGACGAGATCCTTCTTTGCCCGCTCGGCTTCGATTTCCCCGTGGCGGATGACGGCGAGGCTGTGCTTTAAGTCGGCCAGCGGCGCGCCGGCGATACTCTCGCGCTTCTTGATTTCCCGGCGCAGTTCGCGGACGCGCGCGGCGCCGGCGGAACCGCCGCGTTCTTCCAGTTTCCGGACTTCCTGATCGAGGTGGTTGATTTCCTCGACGGCGCGTTCGATCTCCTTGGAGAACACCTTCCACTGGTTGGCCAGGAAGGGAACCTTGCGGATTGCGCGCGAAACTTCGACCTTGGCGCGCATCAGCTTGCCGTTCAGCTTCTTCCGGAGCTTTTTGTTGGCCAGGGCCGTGGCCACGAATTTCTCTTGCAACTGCTGGAGTTTCTTCTGCAGTACCGCGACTTCGGAGAAATCCTGTCTTACCTCGGCCTGGCGCTTGGTGTCGGCGGGGCTGCCTTCCTCTACATCGCCGAGATCGGCGTACTGATCCAGCTCGGCAGAGCCACGCTTGAGGCTTTCGGCGATTTCGACGACCAGATTCTGGACCAGGGCGGAGCGGCTAATGGCCTTTTGCATCCGCAACTTGCCGCGTTCCATGCGGCGCGCGAGGTCGACTTCGCCCTCCCGAGTCAGCAGCGGTACGGCGCCCATTTCCCGCAGGTACACGCGGACCGGGTCGTCAGTGTAGATCGACTCCTCAGCCGGGGCTTGCCCGTGAAACTCTTCGCCTTCGCCGACTTCCTCAGCCTGGAAAAACCCCGTCTCCTCATCGAACGGAATACCGAGCGAGTTGGGATTCTCCGTCAAAAATTGATCTTCGAAATGGTCCACTGAATGATCACCTTCCCCTGCAATTGCAGAGGCAAAGCCCGATTCCATCCACGCAGAGAGTCACGCCGCGACACACCCCAAGCACACGCCTGGCTAAGGTGAACGGTATGATGTCTGTCGCGGAACGCTGCCTGAAGTATAACATCTAACTTACGCCAAGGTAAGCCCCTATTTACAAGATGTCGCGGCCCGGCTTTGGTTACACGATTCCCCGCAAGGGCACGCCAGGGGAGTTCCGCCGTGGCGGCGTTAACCTCGTTTCTGTTGAACAAGATGCTTCAGTTCGTCAAAAAGCGCCTCCACGTCCTGAAAGTCGCGGTAGACCGAGGCGAAGCGCACGTACGCGATCTTGTCCAGGCCGCGCAGCCGATCCATCAGGATTTCTCCGATCTCGGTGGTTGGCATCTCCCGGTCCGCCGTGTCGGCGAGCCTGCTTTCTACTTCATCGACCAGTTCGGCGAGTTTCGCCATACTGACAGGGCGCTTTTCGCATGCCTTCAGGAGACCGTTCAGGATCTTTTGCCGGTCAAATTTCTCGCGTCTCCCATCTTTTTTGACGACCATGTAGGGGATTTCGTCCGATCGTTCGTAGGTGGTGAAGCGTCGCTCGCAGTTCAAGCACTGGCGGCGGCGGCGGATGAGGTCGCCTTCTTTGCTTTCGCGGGAATCGATCACGCGGTCGGTCTTTTGACCGCAAAACGGACACATCATGCGACTACATCTTCCTCAATCTGGCGGGTGATCCTCCATCCGACGCCTTCCTTGGCGGCCAGGAGCAGTCCGGCGGGCACCACTGGCAAATAGGCTACCACCCAGAGCAGAATCGCCACGGCCGTGGCGGTTTCCAGCCGGTATCCGAAGATCTCGGTGAGCACGAGCACGCTGGCGACCTGGAATCCGCCGCCGATGCCGGGGATCTGGACGGCCGCGCCGAAGGAAACCAGGCCGAGGAATACCGCGGTCTGGATGAACGAAAGGCTGGATGTCGCCGGCAGAGCGCGAAACATCGAGTACATGGCGGCAAGGATGACGGTCCACACCAGGACGCTATAGCCGAAGATGGCGCCGAGCAATCCGGTGCTTAGGGTGGCGCCCATGCCTTCGGCGAAGGACTTCGTAACGGAATGAATTTTCGTTTGGATTGAAGAAGGCAGGAAGCCGAGCGCCTCTTCTAGGCGTCCCGCGGTAGTACCGGAGAAGCGCCGAAGGCCAAACAGAAGGACCAGGCAGAGCAGACCGATTCCGGCGCTCAAATAGCCGCCGGCCCTAAACACGAACCGCAGTCCTGCGCCGAGGTGAAGCCTCGAAGCGGGAACCACCGTGAGGGCGAAGCCGAAGACGGCGAGCACCATGAGGAGATCGAAAATCCGTTCGAGGAGCCACGCGGCCATCTGGGAGGAGAAGCTGACTTTCTCTTTATTGGCAATGAGATAGGGGCGTACAAGCTCACCGGGCCGGCCGAGGAGCACTACGGCCGTAAAACCGATGATGGTCGCTTCGACCAGGCTGAAAGTGGAAACGCCGGCGCGGAGGGGGGCGAGCATGGCGCGCCAGCGCATGGCCCGGCCCCAGTAGGAGACGTAGAGAAATCCGACAGCTACGGCGAGCCAGACCCAGATCACCCCGTCCATGGCCTGCCAGAAGACCTCCCAGGCGAAATGCGAGCCGCGAAACCGAATGGCGCCAAACGCGATCAGCGCGGCCAGGATGGCCGCGGCGATCAGCAGCCGCTTTTTTGAAGATCCGGCGATGTTCCGCCCTCCAGCCCCATTATGCGGGGTAAACTCTAGCACGGAGCGCCCGGGGGCCGCACAACTCCCGCCGCGCCGTTACGCGCAGTTCCTAGTACACTAACAAAAAACGCGGCCCGGAACGAACTTCCCATGATAAATCTGCGTTTTCTCGATTGGAAGCACACTGCGGAGGTTAACTCCGGCGGACGCGATGGGTTACCCGGGAAATCCGGGGGCCGGTGGTGTCCTTGCTTGACGAGAAGCGTTTCGAAGGCGGATCCGGATGGCAACGGCAACAGCAATCACGGCGGAGCGGGCGACCTGGAACTGGGCGCCGGCCGCGTCCGGACGCCCGAACGCGGGGATGGGGGAGCGCTTGGATGCTGATGCCCAACTCGTAGCGCGATGTCTCGAAGGGGAAGATACCGCGTGGGAGAGCCTGGTAGGGACACATGCGCGGCGGGTGTACTCGATCTGCTACCGCTTCACGGGGAGGGATGCCGAAGCGCAGGATCTGACGCAGGAAGTGTTCCTGCGGGTGTTCCGGAACCTGTCGAGTTTTCGCGCCGGGGAGGGGTCGTTCGCGGTCTGGTTGGGGCGGCTCACGAGGAACCTGCTGATCGATCATTACCGGCGGACGCGGAACGAGCGGATGACGGAATCGATCGAAGATCAGATGCCGCATCTCGAAGAAAAAGGCGCCGCGATCAGCCGGACCGAGGGACTTCTGGCCGGTCGCGAAGCGAGTGAAGTTTTGAGCGCCGGCTTGGCGAAGCTCTCGCCGGAGTTGCGCGAGACGGTGATCCTGCGCGACATCGAGGAACTGGATTACCGGGAGATCGCCCAGGTGCTGCAGGTGCCGGAAGGCACGGTGAAATCGCGCCTGAACCGTGGGCGGACGGAACTGGCCCGGATTTTGAAGCGGCAGGGGGTGCGGTTATGACCTGCGCCGAAGTCGAAATCCTGCT
Source organism: Acidobacteriota bacterium (assembly GCA_021778335.1). Classification (GTDB taxonomy): domain Bacteria; phylum Acidobacteriota; class Terriglobia; order Bryobacterales; family Bryobacteraceae; genus JAJYKC01. The sequence continues at coordinate 14,685 of JAJYCN010000004.1, forward strand.
CTGCGATTATCTGGACGGCGCGCTGGCCGCGGCCGAGCGCGGGACGATCGAAGCGCATCTGGCCGGCTGCGAAGCCTGCCGGACGATGTACGGCGACATCCGTGACGCCGTGGCGCTGATCGGCCTGGCCGAGGAAGCGGCGCCGCCTCCGGAGCTGCTGACACGTATTCTGCACGAGATGCCGGGCCGGGACCTAGCCCGGCGGACCGGCCTCTGGCGGCGGCTGCGCTCGGGTTGGCTGGCGCCGGTGCTGAACCCCCGCTATGCGATGGGCATGGCGATGACGATTTTGTCGTTCTCGATGATTTTCAAGTTCGCCGGGATCGAGCCGCGGCAGTTGAAGCCGGCGGATCTGGATCCGGTGAAGATCTGGGCGTCGCTCGACACGCGGGCGCACCGCGCCTGGGACCGGGCCACGAAATACTACGAAAATTTGCGTGTGGTTCTCGAGATTCAATCGCGGCTCAGCGAGTGGGCCGATCAAAGCGACGCGGCGGCTCGCGCTCCGGCCCGGAAGCCTGACGCCGCGCCGAAGGGGAGGGATGGAAAATGAACTGTGCCATTCATACGGATACCGCAGCCGTGGCTTACTGCCGCACGTGCGGCGCCGCGGTGTGCGAGCAGTGCAAGCGGGTTGAAGGAGGGGCGGTGTTGTGCCCGAACCACGCGTCCGCGCCGGCCTCGTCTTCGGCGGAATCGCCTTATACGTCTCCCTACACGGCTCCTTACGCAGGGTCCGCGCCGCGGCAGGTGGCGCCGGACGGGAGCGCCTCGCCCGGTCTGGCGTTCCTGCTCGGGCTGATTCCGGGCGTCGGCGCGATTTACAACGGGCAGTACGTCAAGGGACTGGTGCATGTCATCGTGCTCGGGGTGCTCATCAGCATCGTGAGCTCGGACAGCGCGGGCGGTTTCGAGCCGGTGTTCGGCATGCTGATCGGCGTGTGGGTGTTCTACATGGCCTTCGCGGCCTGCCGCCCGGCGCGGCGGCGGCAGGCGGGTCTGGCGCTCGATGAGTTCTCCAGCCTTGTGCCCCTGCATCCGCGGCGGCGCGGCCTCCCGGTCGGGCCGATCGTGCTGATCGCCATCGGCGCGCTGTTCCTGCTGAACAATCTGGACGTCATCCACTTCAGCCAGATCGTCCGGTACTGGCCGATCGGGTTGATCGGGTTGGGAGCCTACATGCTTTACGAGCGGGTGAGCGGCGCGGCGCCGGCCCAGCCGCCGTCCACTTCGGAGCTCTCCCGTGAACACTAGACTTTCGGACCTGGCCCGCGCATTGCGAGGCCCGGTGCTGCTCATCACCGTCGGGGCGCTGGCCGCGCTCGACCACTTCGGCCGGTTCAACTTCGGACAGACCTGGCCGGTATTGATCATCGTCTACGGCGTGATGAAACTGTTTGAAATCGGCACGCGCCGTACGGCCGCGCCGCCCCCTGTTGCTGGAGGTCCCTTATGAGACGCGGTTCGCTGGTTGCCCCGCTGCTGCTGATCGCGTTAGGCGTCGCCTTTCTGCTGCACAATGTGTGGCCGTACCTGCCGATCTTTGACACGCTGGTGACGTACTGGCCGTTCCTGCTGATCGCCTGGGGCGGATTGCGCGTGATCGAGATCGGGTATCTGTTCGCCCGTTCGCGCCAGATGCCTCGCAGCGGCGTGAGCGGCGGCGAATGGGCGCTGGTGACCGTGCTGTTCATCGTCGGCGCGAGCATGTGGACGTTCCGCCAGCACCGGATGTGGTTCGCCAACGGCGGGGCTCTACACGGCATCATGATGGACTTCGGCGAGCCGTTCGATTACCCGCTGGCGCCGGTGGAGAAACAGTGCGCCAAGACGCCGCACATCGTGATCGAGAATTTCACCGGCAACGCCCGGATCACCGGCGCCGACAACCTGGACCGGATTCAGGTGGCGGGCCGCAAAACCGTGCGCGCCATGCAGCGGCATGACGCCGACGCGGCGGACAAGGCGACCGCGGTCGAAATCGTTCCGGGCGGCGAGAACGAGCTGATCGTCCGGTTCAATCAGGACAAAGCGCCGGACCGCACGCGCGTCACCGGCGACCTCGACATCACCGTGCCGCGCGGGGCGAGCGTTTCCTGCCACGGCCGCCTCGGCGACTTCGACGTACGGGCGATCGACGGCTCGGTGGATGTGGATAGCGACAACGCCGGCGTGAGGCTGCAGGATGTCGGCGGCAACGTGCACGTCGACCTGCGCCGCAGCGACATCGTGCGGGCGGTGAACGTGAAAGGTTCGGTGGACCTGCGCGGGCGGGGCCAGGACGTGGAACTGGAGAACATCTCGGGTCCGGTGACGCTCGAAGGCGCCTACACCGGCCAATTGCAGTTCCGCCGCCTGGCGCAGGCCTTCCGGTTCGACGGCATGCGGACGGAAGTGAAGATCGCGGCCGTGCCGGGCGAGGTGCAGATTTCGCCGGGAGATGTGAGCCTGGCCCAGGTGAAGGGACCGATCGTCGTGAGCGCGCATTCAAGCGATGTGCAGATCAGCCAGTTCACCGATTCGCTCGATCTCTCGCTCGACACGGGAGACATCGACCTGCGTCCCGCCGTGAGCGGTACGCTGCCGCGGATGGACGTCCGCTCGCACAGCGGCGACATCGAATTGAGCCTGCCCTCGCCGGGTAAGTTCGACCTGAAGGCGCAGACCGACCATGGCGAGGTGCACGACGAGTACGGCCCGCCGCTGAAGGCAAGCGAATTGGGCGATGGCGCGACGATTCAAGGCCTGGCAGGCGCCGGACCTTCGATGAGGCTGGCCACGAGCCGTGGAGCGATCACGATTCGCAAGGCCAGTCCGGAAGAGGCCGCCGCCGAACCGCCGATGCCTCCGCATCCGCTAAAGCCCGGCGCGCCGCCGAGTCCGCCGCAGACCGAATAACGGGCTACGGGCCGGCGCGGACGGCGAGCAGATCCGAGGCGACCGGAACGCCGCGCATCACGCGCACATGCAGAAGCGCCTCGAATAACGTGCCGGGCTGCCAGTGGGGGATGCGGGATTCCAGAGTCTCGATGCTCCGTTCATGAGTCACGTACTCGACCGCGGCCTGCGTGCCGAGAGTCGTCGTCCCGGCCAGGATCAGCTCCCAGCGTGAAGCGTTGAGCCCGTTGCGGAACGCGATCACCGCATAGTCGTCGGTGACCGGCGGCTCGGCGGGTGCAAAATAGGACTCTTGTTCCCCTGGCCGCGGCCGCGTGTTGGAGATCGCCAGGTCCCCCTTGCGCGGGCCGGAAGGCGCGCGGCGGAAAACGAAGCTGGTGGTGCCGGGGATCTCGGTCAACACCAGATTCTCCGATGGCGAGCCGACGAAGATCACATCATTATTCTTTAAGTCGTCGAGCGAAAGCAGTTGGCCGCGCTTCACCTGCAGAGGGCGCGCCAGGTTGAAAAAGACTCGATCGAGTTCATGCACCGCCAGAACCTCGCCGACGCCGGTGTAGTGGTCCTGGACCTTGGCTAGAGAATCGGTCGTTGGGTTCAGGTACCGCAGGCCGGTTTCGGGCCGTCCGACGAAGGCGGCGTTGCTGAACACCACGATAGGGTCCTCGGAATGCTGCAAATACGGCGACCAGAAGGCGCGCAGCGGCGCCCGCAACGTTCCGGCGCCCGAGCGCGGGGCGGCTGATTCGCCGCGGAGAACCACGTAGGCGAGCGCGCCGAGAGTCAAACTCAGCACGCCGACCAGAAGGAACGCGACGTTGCGCCACCAGGCCTCCGAAGGGACCGGTCTTACCGGCTCGGCCGCTACGACGGCGGGTTCGACTCTGGTCGGCTGCTCCTCCCGCCGCTCGGGCTGCTCCCGGTGGGTGACCGTGACGAGATAGGAACCTTTCGGGATCTCAATAATGACTTCGTCGCTCGCACCTTCGGAGGCATAAAACTCCGCCAGCTTCGACCGAAGACGCCCTGTCTGCACGCGAACCGTCGAATCCAGCCGTGGATCAAAGCTCTCCGAGCGGCCGAAAACCTCAGTGGCGATCTGATGTTCTTTGAGCGCGATCCCGGGTTGTTCCAGGGTTTTCTGTACCAAGTAACGCAGTAGCTTGCACAGTGATTCCGAACTATGCAGAACGGGACTCTGGACAATGCGTTCTACCTCGTTTAACGCAGCGTCGCGCGGGTCCCGGCTCGCCCCAGTAACAGGCATCGGACAGAGAGTAACAGGGTTCGTAAGCTTTTGCAATAGCTATAGTTTGGTATTGTAACCGGACCGTTTCTGTACGCGATCTAACATTTTTGGCCAAAAGGGACCTGGATGGCGATACGTTTCGCGGTGAGTGACAATGGCTTGAGGGAGTTCGCCAGTGATGAAGTTTGTGATGGAGCGGTTGGCCGGCTGGGCCGTTCTGGCAGTTGTGGTCGCGGGTTTGGCTTCGTTTCCGCAGGCCCAGAACCAGGCTGCGCCAACACTCGAGGAGTTGCTGGCCGGCGCTCAGGCAAAGATGGGGAAGGGTGACGCGCCGGGCGCATTGGCCGACATCCAGCAGGCCGAAACTCTGGCCCCGCAGTCGCCGGAACTGCATGACCAGGCAGGATTTCTCCTGGCGGTCCTGCAGCGGAATGACGAAGCCATCCAAGAGTTCCGCAAGGCCATCGCGCTCAATCCAAACTACGCCGTGGCGCATTATCACCTCGGCGTCGCCGACTGCCTCGCGCAGCAAAACGCCGAATGCATCGACCAGATGAAGCAGGCCGCGGCCATCGAGCCGAAGTCTTATTTATACCGGTACTTTCTGGGTAACGCCTATTACGCCGCCGGCCAGTTCCCGGAAGCCGCTAACGAACTGAAGGCCGCGGCGGAACTCCAGCCCCAGAACCCCGACGTCTGGAACCGCCTGGCCGCTGCCTACCAGGGCGCCAACGACTACGCTTCAGCCGTCCAAGCCTACGGACGCGCCGCCCAACTCGACCCTGGCAACCTCACCACCCGCAACAGCTACGGCCTTCTGCTCGTCCAAACACGCGCCGCCGACAAGGCCATCCAGGAACTCGAGCGCGTGCTCGAGAAAGATCCGAACAACCTCGACGCGGCGCTCAACATCGGCTCCGCGTACATGTTGAAAGGCGACATGAAGGATGCGGAAACCCAATTCCGGCTCGTCATCAAGCGCCACCCGGACCAGGCCGTGGCGCACTACAACCTGGGCCTGGCGCTGAAGAATCAGGACAAGCTTGACGAGGCCCGGCTTGAGTTCAACCGCGCCATCCAGCTTGACCCCTCGATGGCCGAGGCCCACTACACCCTGGGCATCCTCTGGTGGCAGTCGGGCGACTTCGACCAAGCGATCTCAGAAATGCGTTCGGCCGTGGCCCTGCGGCCCGACTACGGCGAGGCGTGGTTTATCCTCGGAACCGCTTTGAAACAAAGAGGTTCGCTGAAGGATGCGATCCAACCGCTCCAGGAAGCCATCCGCCTCCGCCCGGATGACGTTGGCCCCTACAACACCCTCGGCCAAACCTTGCTTATGCTGGGCGATACAGCCGGAAGCCGCACCGCTTTCGCCGAAGGCTCCCGCGCCAAAGCGGCGCTGGATGCCCGCCAAGCAGCACTGCTGGCGAGTGGCTCCCAAAAACCATAGACCCGATCGGCTTGTAACGGCACTCTGGCGTCGCCGTAACAGATACTCGAAACACACTATTTTCAATAGTATAAATCTGTTAACTGTAACAGACCTACTTAAACTTGTACCCGACTGGAAGTAGGTTCATTATCTACAAGGTCAAGGGGTTTCAAGTTTTTTTAGCCGAAACGGCGGTTCCTGGAAGCGCTCCCGGTGGTTCGGGAGAGAAGCAGGATGTGTTCTGGGCTATTCAGATCGAGGTTAGGACAATAACTTGTTCCCAGTTGGAGCAAAGGAGAAGAAGCAAATGTATTGGGGACGCAGAGCGGCACTGTTCGCCTTATGCGTAGGTTTAGGGTTCTTGGGCCTGCGGGAGACGGCCCAAGCCCAGCAAGTTTTCGGCAACATCGCCGGCAACGTCACGGATTCGACGGGCGCGGCGGTGAGCGGGGCCAAGGTCACGATTTCCGACCCGGCCAAGGGCGTAAAGTTCGTGGTCACCACCGACACGTCGGGCAACTACCTCAAAGGCCAGTTGATTCCCGACCACTACTTGGTCACCATTGAAGCCGCGGGATTCCAAACGGTTGTGTCCAGCCCGATTCCGGTCCGCGTCGACGAAGAAGCACGGTACGACGCGACGCTGACGGTGGGCGCTGTGACAACGCAGGTGGAAGTGACGGCCGCGGCCCCACTGCTGCAGGCCGACCGCGCCGACGTCCAACAGGTGTTCACGGGCAAGGAAATTAACGACCTGCCGAACATCGGGCGCAACCTGCAGTCGGACCTGCTGCTGAACCCGGGCACCGCGAAACTCGGCTGGCAGCACGCCTCGGACGAAAATCCGCAGGGCAGCGTCCAGATGGTGGTGAACGGGATGCTCTTCGATTCGACCGGGTATGAGCTCGACGGCACGACCAACCAGGACCCGATCCTGGGCATCATCGTCATCAACCCGAATATGGATGCGGTGTCGGAAGTCAAGCAGGCCAACCAGGACTTCAGCGCCGAGTACGAATACATCGGCGGCGGCCTGGCGGCTTATTCGACCAAGTCCGGCTCGAACGACTTCCACGGCGACGCGTTCGAGTATCTTCAGTTAAACACCCCGGGCTTCGCCACCTTCGGCCGCGACCCGTTCAGCCAGCCCAACGGCGCCCCGACTTACCGCCAGAATCAGTTCGGCGGCTCCATCGGCGGCCGCGTCATCAAGGACAAGTTGTTCTTCTTCGCCGACACGCAGTTGAACCGCGAAGCGCAGGGCGGCTCGGTGCTGACCACCGTGCCGACCGCGGCCGAACGCGCCGGCAACCTGAGCGACTGGCTCGCCGCCAGCCCAAACTATCAGATCTTCGATCCGGCCACTGGCGACCCGATAAGCGGCGCCGGCCGCCAGCCTTTCCCAGGCAACATTATTCCGGCCAGCCGGATCAGCCCGCAGGCGCAGGCGATCATGCAGTATCTTCCGCTGCCGAACACCAACGCGTTCGGAACTTCCTACCAGAACAACTACGTGAATTCCGGCGCAACCGCGATCACCGGCAACGCATGGGACACGCGGTGGGATTACTACATCAATCCGAACAACGCGATCTTCGGCCGTTACAGCTACGCCGGCTTCACCGAGCAGGCGCCCGGTGCGTTCGGCGAAGAGGCGGGCGGCCCGGCGTTCGTGAACTACGCCGGCAATTCGCAGGCGTTGAACCAGAGCCTGGCGCTCGGCTGGACCGACACCATCAGTCCGACCTTGGTGAACGAGTTCCGTTATGGCTGGATGCGCTATCACGTATTCGACGTGCCGAACGGTTACGGTACCCAGCCCGCCCTCCAGGCGGGCATCCCGGGGCTGAACCTCGACAAGACCTACACTTCGGGCCTGCCGGCGTTCTACATCAACGACCCGACCACGTCTACCCGTCTTGGCTACGCGCTCGGCGTCAACCAGTGCAACTGTCCGTTGACGCAGACCGAGTATCAGAGCCAATTCGTGGACAACCTGAGCATCGTGCGCGGCAATCACAACTTCAAGGTCGGCGCCGACATCCGGTTTGCGAACAACCTGCGCGTGCCGAGCGACTCGCACCGCGCCGGTGAGCTTACCTTCAATGGCGGCCCCACGGGGCTGGCGTCGGCGGCGGGCGCGGAGATCAACCCCGGCCTCGGCCTGGGGACATTCTTGCTTGGCGACGTCACGAACTTCAACCGCTTTGTCAGTACGTCCACCAACGCGCAGGAGAACCAAAATCGCCTGTTCTTCTACGCGCAGGACGAGTGGCACATGACGCCGAAGCTGACCATCACTTACGGCCTGCGCTGGGATCTGGTAATGCCGGAGACCGTCAACGGTCCCGGCAACGGCGCCACCCTCGACCTGGCCAACGGCCTGATGTACGTGTTCGGCGTCGGCGGCGTCCCGAACTACGGCATCCAGAACACCATGTGGCACGACTTCGCTCCGCGCGTGGGCGTGGCCTATCAACTCGACAAGAAAACGGTCCTCCGCGCCGGCTACGGCTGGGCCTATGACCTAGGCACATTCGGCACAAGTTTCGGCCACAACGTAACGCAGAACCCGCCGGTTCTGGCAAACCAGAACGTCAACCCGATCAATCCGTTCTCCTCCGTGTTCACACTGGCCCAGGGTGCGTCCCAGCCGGCGCCGATCACGATCGCTTCGAATGGCACATATCCGCTGCCCAACGGCATTAGCCCGAAGTTCCGGCCCGCGGTGGTGACGCTGCCGCAGACATATCTGTACAACGTCTCGCTCCAGCGCCAATTGACCAATAAAATCGCCGTCACTGCGTCGTATGTCGGCAACTCGTCCCGTCACAACTTCCTGGGAACGGGCCAGACTATCGATCCGAACGAACCGATTTATGTTCCCGGGGAACTGAACACGAATCTCAGCCGGCCCTACTACAGCAAGTACGGCTGGACGCAGGGCCTGGGGTATTACTGCGACTGCGCCAACGACTCGTACAACTCGCTGCAGTTGATGTTCAAGGTCGACGCGCTGCAAGGCTGGACGCTGAACGGCAGTTACACTTACCAGCGGCAGTGGGGTCCCGGCTGGGGTCCGTATGATCCCAACTACTACTTCATGTACGACCGCTCCGCCGGATACGGCTACAGCGACCTGCTCCCGCGGAATCAGTTGACCCTGGCGCAGACTTACAACATTCCGGTCGGCAAAGGCCAGCGGTATCTCGCCAACATCAACAAGTGGGCGGATTACGCGATCGGCGGATGGACCATCAGCGGCGTCACCACTTACTACAGCGGCCAGCCGTTCTCGCCGACGCTCGAATCCTATCCGGGCCAGCCGAACGCCGGGCCGAGTAACCGGCCCGACAAGGGCACGGGCAATCCGTTCGCCGGCGCCCAGGGCAACCGCAACCAGTGGTTTGTCGGCGGCGTCGGGAGTGCCTTCACCTTCCCGGCGGCGAACACGTTCGGCAACTACCCGATCAACACCCTGTTCGGACCGCACTTCATCCAGCAGGACGTCTCGCTGTTCAAGACGTTCCCGATCACGGAGAAGGTCAACTTCGTGCTCCGCACGGACGCGACCAACATGTTCAACCACACGAACCTCGGCGGGCCGAATACGGACATTCAGAGCCCGACGGCGGGCCAGATCACGAGTCTGGCGTTCGCGGCCAATAACATGCGGCGCCTGCAGTTTTCCGGCACGATTAACTTCTAACCGGCGGCCTATACCCACGTAGTTCTCTCCGCTCCCGCCGGTTGCGGTCCGGTACCCACTCCGGACCGCGGCCGCAACGGGAGCGGTTCCTTTTTCCGCCCTTGTCATAATGGACTTCATGATGCCTGTCTGGATCATGGCCCTGCTGCTCGCCGCGCCTCCGGCAACCGCCGCGGCGCCGACCCCGCATCAGCAGGGCGTCGAGCTGTACCACCAGCAGAAATACTCCGGCGCCATTGCCGCGCTTCAGATCGCCGCGGCAGGCGAAAAGCCCGGTTCGGCGGAATACCACGAGTCCGCGCTGCTCATCGGACAAAGCTACTTTATGCTGGCCAAGGCCCCCGACGCGATTCCGTGGCTCGAAAAAGCCGGGACGAGCAACGAAGCCTATTACATGCTCGGCTACGCCTACCTGCAGGCCCACCGGCAGCAGGATTCGCAGGCCGCCTTTGCGCGCCTGTTCAACCTGCAGCCCGGCACGGCTCCGGCGCACCTGCTCGCCGCGCAGATGATGCTTAAGAAGGATTACTACGACGAAGCCTCGGCCGAGTTGAAGCAGGCCATCGCGCTCGACGCGAAACTTCCGCAGGCCCACTTCGTCAACGCCGAGATCCTGATCGGCCACGGCCAGATCGATGCCGGCATCGCGGAACTGAACAAGGAACTCGTCATCTCGCCCGACTCCGCCATGGCCTGGTACCGCCTCGGCGACGCCTACTCGCGCGAGCATAACTGGGAACAGGCGATCCCCAATCTCCAGCGGGCCATCTGGCTGAATCCGGACTACAGCGGCCCCTATATTCTTCTGGGAAAGTGCTACTTCAACACTCACAACTATTCCAACGCAGAGGGCATTCTGCGCCGCGCCCTCACGCTCGATCCTCGAAACTACGCGGCCACCTATCTGCTCGGCCGGACGCTGGCCGGCGAGGGCAAGCAGGACGAAGCCAAAACCGTGCTCGACCGGCTGAAGACGCTGCCGCAATGAGGTCCGCGTGAGGACGCCTTCCCGTCGCGGCTTCATCCGCTCGCTCTGCGCTTCAGTGCCGGTATTCTCCTTCGATCAGTTGATTGCCGGCCAGGGCCTTGGCGTGCAATTTGTCAACGTCGCCCGCGAGGCCGGCCTCCGCGCCAAGACCATCTTCGGCAGCGAGAACCGCAACAAGTTCCTGCTTGAAACCACCGGCTGCGGGGCGGCTTTCTTCGACTACGACAACGACGGCTGGCTTGACATCTTCCTCGTCAACGGCACCCGCTTTGAAGGCAACTGGCCGCCAGACCGCGCCCCCGTGAGCCGCCTGTACAAGAACAACCGCGACGGCACGTTCACCGACATCACGGTGAAGGCCGGCATCGGGCGCACCGGCTGGGGCCAGGGAGTCTGCGCCGGCGATGTCGATAACGACGGCTTCGAGGAACTCTTCGTCAGCTACTGGGGCGACTGCTCGCTGTGGCACAACGACGGCAAAGGCCATTTCACCGATATCGCCGCGCGCTGCGGCGTCACCACCAACCCCGGCAACGGCCAGTCCCGCTGGAACACCGGCTGCGCTTTCCTCGATTACGACCGCGACGGCAACCTGGACCTCTTTGTCGCAAACTACATAGACTTCGATCCGAAGACCACGCCGCTGCCCGAATCCGGGCCGTGTCTCTACAAAGGCCTGCTGGTCGCCTGCGGCCCGCCGGGCCTGAAGGGCGGCAAGAACATTCTGTTTCACAACAACGGCGACGGCACTTTCACCGACGTGAGCGTGAAAGCCGGCATCACGAACACGCGGGGCACATACGGCCTTGGCGTTTTGATATCGGATTTCGATAATGACGGCTGGCCCGACATCTACGTCGCCGACGATTCGACGTCTTCTATCCTCTACCGCAACAACCACGACGGAACTTTCACGGACGCCGGCATCGAGAGCGGCGTGGCGTATTCGCCCGACGGCAAGCCGCAAGCCGGCATGGGTGTCTCCGCCGCCGACTACGACTGCGACGGGTGGATCGACATTGTCAAAACCAATTTCGCCGGCGACACATCGAGTCTGTATCACAACCAGGGCAAGCTGTTCTTCGAGGACCGGACGTTTCAGGCCGGTCTGGGCCGCAACACGCGGTTTCTCGGCTGGGGCGTCAGTTTCCTGGACTTCGACAACGACGGTTGGGCGGACATCCTGGTGAACAACGGCCATGTCTATCCCGAAGTCGCCGACACCAGCATCGAGAGCGGGTACCGCGAGCGCAAGGTGCTGTACCACAACCTCGGCAACGGCCACTTCGCCGATGTCTCGCTCGACGGCGGCCCCGGCATCCTCGAACGCGTGCCCGGCCGCGGCTGCGCGATCGGCGACTTCAATAACGACGGTTCGCTCGACGTGCTGGTCAACTGCGTCAACGATGTGCCGCAACTGCTGCGGTGCGACTCGAATCTGAACAACCACTGGATCCGGGTGAAGACCATCGGCGTAAAGTCGAACCGCTCGGGCATTGGAGCGAAGGTCTACTGCACCTCGGCGGGCGCGGACGGCGCGCCGCACCGGCAGTTGGACGAAGTGCGCAGCGGATCGAGCTACATCTCGCAAAGCGACCTGCGCGTCCATTTCGGCCTTGGCGCGGCGACCGCCGCCGAAATCGAAGTTCACTGGCCGAGCGGCGCCGTCGACCGCCTGAGCAACGTGAAAGCGAATCAGGTGGTGGTGATCAAGGAAGGCACCGCGCCGGTTTGATGCAGCCGTGTGTGCCGCCTCCCGATAGAATAAACGAAGCCTGAAAGGGGCGGCTCCTCCGACGCGGTTCCGTCTCGCCGTTCCGCGCGGTGTTCCGCCTCCGGCGCGCGGCATTTCAGGAAGATGAAGTAAGCGAGCGCCCGCCGGTCACTTCGCGCCGATTTTGCGGAGGAAATCGTCGAGCGTCTTGCCGGGCTCGTCTCGAAAGGTTTCGCCGGTCGCGGCGCAGCAACTGCGCCAAGCTGATCTCAGCGATGCCGGCTCGGCTTTGCCATCCGTCGATGGCAGTCCGAAAATAACGGCTGCCGCGAAGGCCCGCCGCTGGTCTCACGGCCAGGTTCGACTCGGCGACTGGCCTAAATTCTCCTGTCCGGACCAGCGCCGGACGAAAAGAGAATCAGCGCATCGCGGCTTGAAGCTGAAAACACTCATGAGATTGGCCGTTTTGTGGCGACCGGGGCCTATCGTTCCGCGAGGCCGGCAATCACGGGCGCGCGATCACGCGAAGTAGCGGCAGTGGTTCCGTGGGGAATCCCATCTTCGAAGATAGAGACTGCACGGTCTCCCGAATGTATGGCCAGGCCGCCATCGCCGGATAGCTCCGGCAAAAGGCGGTAATTTCGGCCTTCGATGCAGGCTTGGCCCCGTCGAAGAGGCGATAGCGAACCAGGAACGTCGCTTCGATATGAAAGGTCAGTTCATCGTCGCGGGCAACTCGTATCGTGACAGCAAAATCGATATTGGAACCCTCCGCCAGGGAGACTGCGGAGTCCAGGTCGGCGGTAAGGGTCACGGGATCCATTCCCGCGTTGGCCGGACCAGCGCCCTTCGCTTCGCACTCGTACAGCGTGATGTCCTTCAATTGCAGCCGTGCCTGAAGGGCTTCGGCCTGCTCCGCTTGGGGCTTTCGCAGTTGTATCGTGAAGTCCACGGTTTTACGCCGCCCTGAGTTGTGTGCCCGGCGCCGGCAGGGGCTGATTGTTCGCGTACCGGCCCCTGCGCCGGCCTGTGCCAAGTTGCAGTTCCTGTGCAGTGAGGAGACGGGCGGAAGCAAGCCTCACGGGCGCAAAGCTGATAATCAGACGAGATCCGGCCGCTTTCGCCAGACGATCCAGAGTGCGCATCGATGGCCGCCCGCGCCCGCTCTCCAGTCGAGCGACTACGGGTTGCGTCGTTCCCATTTTCCGGGCCAACGCCTCTTGCGTAAGACCTGCGCGGTTCCGCACATCGATCGCGGCCGAAGCCAGGACAAACTCTTGCTTAAGAGCCGCGTAAGCTTTCCGATACCTCGGCTCTTGCATCCACTTCTTGTGCATGTCTGAAATGCGTGCCATCGTTACACCTCCATCACCGAATCGACTTCGCGCGCGACAACGCCAAATTGATCTCCCGCCTCGGCGTTTTCTGCGTTTTCTTCACAAATGCCCGCACAATCACCACGCGCTTTCCCAGGGCCGTGACATACAGCGCGCGAGAGATCCCGCTGCGGCCTTTCAGTCGCATCTACCATAAACGGCCTTCCAGGTGTTTCACGTGCGGCTCGCCCACGCGCTCCAGACCCTTCTCTTCGATGAGTTTCGCAATACGCACGAGTCTCGCCCGCATGTCTTCGGGAAACGGCCTCGATCTCCAGGTCGACGGTGTCATCGAGGGTCTCGACTGTCCAGCCTACATCTGAATATACCAAAAAAGATATTGAGCGAGCGCGGCGGCGGCCGGCTTCGGGCCGGCGCCGGCTTCGCCCCGCACCGGCACGCCGGACAGCGGCAGATCGCGGACATCGCGGTAGATGGTGCGTCCGGAGCCGCCGAAGGACGTGGCGTGCAGGCCGGCGCGGTTGCCTTCGGCGCCGGCGGGCGGTCGGCGCGATGTAGCCGATGTTTTCCGCTCAGCGCCGTTTTGGGCAGCACGATCTCGCCGCCCGCCGCGGCCACGCGATTGAGCACCGCATCGAGCGAAGGGCCCGCGTTCAGATAAACCACGGCGCCGTCGCGCGAGGGTCGGAACCCGTCACCCTGGATCAACGACCCTCCGGTCGCGGTCGCGCGGTCGAAGGGGAAAACAGCCCGGGGGCGTGTCGAGCATGATGCGCTCCTGGAGCGTGACGCCCGGGACCCGTTCGTAGAAAGCCTTGGCCCGCGAAAGGTCCAAGTTTGCCGGAGCGCTCCTCACAGCGTTCTGTCAGGAGTGTTCCGCGGAGGTAAGATGGCCGCATGAAGGCCACGTTCGCCGTCGCTGTTTCGCTCGCCGCCGCCCTCACCCCCGTGTTTGCTCAACCCCAAGGCCCTGCCGCCCCCGAGTTCATCCGGGAAGGCCAGCGGCTGGTGCGGGAAGGGAAACTTGACGACGCGCTTGCTCTGTACCGCGAGACGCTCAAAGGCGCGCCGAACTCGATCCCCGCCAACATCGGGGCCGGTAGCGTGCTCGACCTGATGGGGAAGGGAACCGAGGCGCGGACGTATTTCGCCAAGGCCATCGGCGCGGCCCAAACGCCGGAGGAGAAGGCGGCCGCGAACCGGGCCATGGCGATGTCCTATGCCTTCGAGGCCAACTGCGAGAAAACCGTCGAATACGAGCAGCGCATTTTCGATATTTACGCCGGGCAGAAGAATTACTATCAGCAGGGCGAGATCGCCGATGAAGCGGCGCGGGTGTGCATCGACTCGGCCGATTTCGCCGCGGCGAGTAAGTGGTATAAGACCGGCCATGATGTGGGTTTGCAGGAGCCGAATATCAGCGCGGACCGGCGGGATTTATGGGAGTTCCGCTGGGAGCATGCGCAGGCGCGCCTGGCCGCCCGGCGCGGTGAGGCGGCCGAAGCGCGGCGTCACGTCGCCTCCGCCAAGGCACTTCTCGATAAAGGCACGAACCCCCAGCAGCAGATGTTCTTCCCGTATCTTGTTGGCTACGTCGATTTGTACACCGGCGACTACAGGGCCGCGCTCGAGCAGTTGCAAAAGGCCAATCAGCGCGACCCGTTCATCCAATGCCTGATCGGCGAAACGTACGAGAAGCTCGGCGACAAGGCGCAGGCGATGGAGTATTACCGCAAGGCCGCGGCGGCGACATCGCACAATCCTCCGGCGGCGTACGCGGTTCCGTTCGCGCGGAAGAAGTTATCGTAGCGAGCTCAACGCTCGGGGGCCGCCTGACGTCTATATTCTAAAGACAGGGCAGAAAGGAGCAAGGCCCATGCGTCTTTGTGCGCTCTTGTTCGCGGCCGCGGCCGTTCCGCTGTGCGCTCAGCCCGGCGTGCCGTATCAGATCACATATCGCGCTTACGTCACCGGTCCGCACTTATCGCATGCGTATCTCAATGCCGAGACGGTTCGCGCGGTTCGCTCCGACGGCTCGACTTACGAATCGCAGACCACTTACAAGCTCGACGGCTCGATCCACACCCAATGGCGCAAGTTCAAACTCGCCGGCGGCACGACCGTGCGCGCCATCGACCGGCTCGGGTTGGAATCGGTGGTCCACAACGCCAATGCCGGCGCCGCCGGCGCCCGGAACCGGTGGGACCCGGCGAAGTCCTGCGCCGTCCAGTTCAACGGCGGACGCATGAACCAGGTCGCGTCGATTACTTCGGAGACACGGCTCGGCTACCGGACTTATAAGATCGTCATGCTATCCGGGCCCCGCCATAGAGTTACCCTTTGGCGCGCCCCGGCGCTTGACTGTGCGGAGTTAGGCAGTATGGCCGAAACCCTCGACGAACAGACCGGAAAGTATCAGATGGTCTACGAGGAAAAAGTCGTCGACCTTCGTCCCGGCGAACCGAATGCGGCGCTGTTCGTTCTGCCGCGAGGCCTGAAAACGGTCTCGCCGGACGAACTTTCCGCCGAAGAAATGGCCGCCTGCTGCTACGTCAACTGAGCCCGCCGTTGAGGCCGGAACCCACCCTTTATTCTCGGAAAACCGAAAACTACTCCACTAACGCGGGGGAAAGGCCCTTCAATTTCCGGCGGATGTCAAGGATTTTATCCCCCCCCCCTTTTTCATCGGGTTACCGCCTCTTATGCCCATCTTTCCCGGATCTGGGTCTATAATCCCAACCGCGGGCCACGTTCGGCCCACGCCGCACATCAACGGAAGGAGATATTACAGCGTCATGAAGATAGAACGTCATGTGGCATCACGGCTGGCGCGGGCGGCAAGGGCACTTATGGTCTTCGCCGCCGTGCTCAGTGGCCCGATCTGGTTCGCCTCGAATGGCCGGACACAGCCATGCAACTACTACTGCTCGCCGGGGGCGAACCAGTATTACTGGTCCGACATCGAGTCAGGTTGTGGCGATTTCCCAAGCGGGACGTGCTATCACACCGTCTGCGGAGGCACGTGCTACAACTCCCAGGGACAGGCTTGTTCGCCCGGTTCCTCGACGCCGCCCGGCTGCTACGCCGGCTACTACGAGATCCAGAGCTGCATCAGCATCATGCCGTGCGGGTGCTCTTATTTCTGCTCCCAGTAGGAAATAAAGAATTCCGCGAGATATGGAGACAATATGAAAGCGAAAAGGCTCGTTCTTCCAGCGGTAATCCTGTCGGTTGCCGCAGCCTCGCTACTGACCACCAGCATTGTCCGCAAAGTGCGCGCCGCACCAGCCTGGGCGCCATATCAGCTGACATACAAGACGTACAACACGAAGCAAGGCTGGACTCAGCCGGCCGAGTCGTTGGAGTCGCTTCGCGCGGTCCGGACCGACGGATCGACGTCCGAGTCCTTCACCGGCTACCGGGCCGACGGGTCGGTGCAGAACGAGTGGAGCGACCTGCACTTGGCAGGAGGAGTTAGTGTGCACGCCAGCAAGGCACTGGGCCTCATGACCGCCACGAGAAACCCCGGCGAAGACGCCGCGCGGCAGCGCCAACGGCTGGATCCGTCGAAGTCTTGTGCGGTATCCATGGAGGGCGGCAGTCCCTCGAGCGGATGGTCGGTGACAGATGGCGGCGTCCTTTCCGGGTATCGCACGTTCAAGATCGTCGTCGAGATGAAAGACCCTCGGTCGCCGGCTCCGACGATTCACCGTGGAACGATATGGCGGGCGCCGGCGCTCGACTGCGCCGAACTCCGCGTGCTTGCCGAAGTTATTGACGCCGGGTCCGGCCAGGTGCTCACAACCTCCGACCGTAGGGCGTATGACATACGAGCGGAGGAGCCCGACGCGTCCCTATTTCAGCTTCCTGCGGGCTACCGCAACGTTTCCCCGGTGGACTTCGCTACGGCTCAGGCGCAAACCTGCTGCGGCCGGCAGCTGAAGGAGGGCGAGCAATCCGCACTTCAGCCGGGCGTGACGTACTTTCAGCAATACCGCTACGATTGGTGAGCCCGCGCCTGTTTACTCACGTCAATCCGCCGCCAGGGCACGAACCCGAGCGCGGCGATCAGCGCGCACGCGATCGGGAACCACTCGGGATGGTGGGTGAAAAACGTGGTCCCATTCTGCCAGTTGAAGCCGACCAGCCAGGCCGAGCGCTCGAAGGATTTCGCGATGCCGTGGACGCGGCCGGCGGGGTCGACGACGGTGGTTAACCCATCGTTGGTCGCCCGCAGAATCCACCGCGCGTTTTCGGCGGCGCGCATCCGCACCAGTTTCAAATGCTGCTGCCGCGCGGCGCTTGTGCCGAAGTAGCCGTCGTTCGACACGTTCACCAGCGCCTGGGCTCCGGCGGCCGGGAAGCGGCGCACCAGGTACGGAAATGCCGACTCGTAGCAGATGAACACGCCCAGCTTATGGCCCTGCTCGCCGAACACCGGATAGCCGCGGCCGGGAACAAAGTCGCCGGCTTCCTGCGTGACGCGGTTCACCCAGCGGAAAAATGGCGGGACATATTCGCCGAACGGCACCAGGAAATTCTTGTCGTAGCGGCCGGCCACGTTGCCGAATTGGTCGAGCAGGATCGCCGAATTCGTCGGCCCTCCGCCGGGCGCCTCGCCAACAGTCCCGAACAGCACCGGCACGTGCGCGGCGCGGGCCAGCGTCGCCACCATCATCGCCGAACCGGTGTCGCGGTAGAAATAGAGAGGCAGCGGCGCCTCGGGCCAGACGATCAACTGCGCTCCGGAAGCCTGCGCGGCCTTGAGCGACATGTCCGCCAGACTCTCGACGGTCGAGTGGACGCTGGCCAGCGACCAGTCTGCGTCTTCGGGCACGTTGGGCTGGACCAGCAGCGCTCGCTCGCTCCCACGCACCGAAGCGGGCAGCGCGGGCAGCAGCGGCAGCACGGCCACGAGAGCGATCCAGAGCCACTCGCGGCGCGGCCGGCGCAGCGCGGCGAGAGCGATCACGGTGGCCATCAGCGCGAACAGGAACGACAGGCCATAGACGCCGGTGATCGGCGCCAGGCGCATCGGCATGCTCATCGACGTTCCCGCGTCGCCCAGCGTCAGCCAGGCAAAGCCGAAGGGGCCGTTGGTCCGCTCGATCGCGGTCCACAGCGCGGCCACGGTGAGCGCGGCCAGCGGCTTTCGGATCAGCACCGCGGCTAGCAGTCCAAACAGGCCGAAATGCAGGGCTTTCAGAATGGCGAACAGCGCGAACGCAAGCATCGCCAGCGCCGTCCCCATGTTGGCGTACTGGTCCAGCGTGCCTTCGATCCAGTAACACACCCCCGCCCAGAACACCACGCCCGCCAAATAGCCGAGCAGGAAGCGCGGGATCCACCGCTGCTCGCGCGCCAGGGCCACCAGAAGCGGCGCCAGCGCGAACGGGGCCAGGAACGTGTAGCCGAAGCGCGGATACAGCAGCACCAGCATTACACCGGTGGCCAGCGCCAGGGCGAAGTTAACCGCGGTTTGCCTGCTCATTCACCCGGTCGGCCATGTAGGAACTGCGGACAAGGGGTCCGCTGAAGACGGCCTTGAATCCCAGCGAGAGGCCGAAGTCCCGCCAGGCAGCGAACCGCGCGGGGCGGATGAACTCGGCCACCGGAAGGTTGCGGCGCGTCGGCTGCAGGTACTGCCCGATGGTGGCTACCTGAACCCCGGCGCCGTGCAGGTCCTTCAGCAGTTCGTTCACCTCGCCGGGCTGTTCGCCAAGCCCCACCATCAGTCCGGATTTCGTCAGCGTTTCCGGCCGCGCATGCCGCGCGAAGCTCAGCACGTCGAGCGACTGGCGGTAGCGGGCCTGCGGCCGCACCTTGCGGTACAGGCGCGGCACGCACTCGATGTTGTGGTTGAACACGTCCGGGCCGGCATCGAGCACCCGCGCCACGGCGTCGTAGTCGCCGTTGAAATCCGGCGTCAGCACCTCGACACGCGCCCGCGGCAGCGCCTTCTTCACTTCCCGCACCGTGGCGGCGAAATGCGCCGAGCCGCCGTCGTCGAGGTCGTCGCGGTTCACGCTGGTGATCACCACATAGCGCAGGTTCATCTGCGCGGCCATGCGGGCCACGTTTTCCGGCTCGCCCGCATCGAGCGAAAACTCCTGCTTGTGCGGCGAACCCTTCGGCACGGAGCAGAAGCCGCAGCCCCGCGTGCACAGGTTGCCCAGAATCATGAACGTCGCCGCGCCGCGCGAAAAGCACTCGTGCATGTTCGGGCAGCGCGCGGATTCACACACCGTGTGCAGGCCAAGCCGGCGGAGGTCCTGCTTCAACTCGTGCACCGCCGCGTAGTTGGTGTGCGTTCCGCGGAGCCATTCGGGAAGGCGCGGGCGCGCGGGTCCGGTTTCTTCGATTTTGACGAGCGTCAAACGAGTATTGTCGCACGCACCGCCCGCTCCCGGTATCCTAATAGTTTCAATGCCTTTCGACCCCATACCCGCGGCGATCGAGGACTTTCGCGAAGGCCGCATGGTCGTCATCGTCGACGATGAAGACCGCGAAAACGAAGGCGACCTCACCGTCGCCGCCGAAAGAGTCACGCCCGCCATCGTCAACTTCATGGCCACGCACGGCCGCGGACTGATCTGCATGCCGCTCGACGCCGCGCTCGGCGACGCGCTGGACCTGCGGCCGATGTCGGCGCGCAACACCAGCCGTTTCGGCACCGCGTTCTGCGAATCGATCGAAGCGGCCGAGGGCGTCACCACCGGCATCTCGGCGGCCGACCGCGCGCATACCATCCGCACGGCGATCCGCGAAGGGGCCAAACCGCGCGACCTAGCCCGTCCCGGACATACCTTCCCGCTGCGCGCGCGCGAGGGCGGCGTGCTGGTCCGCGCCGGGCAGACGGAAGCGGCGGTCGACCTGGCTCGTCTGGCCGGCCTGCGCCCAGGCGGCGTGGTCTGCGAAATCATGAAGGAGGACGGCACGATGGCGCGCGTGCCGGACTTGATCGAGTTCTGCCGCCTCCACGGCCTGCACATGATCTCGGTGGCCGCGCTCATCCGCTACCGCCTCGAGCACGAAAAATTCCTGGTGCGCGAGGACGAGCGCTGCCTGCCCACAACGTTCGGCGATTTCCGCTGCCTGACTTACTCGAGCAACGTGCTGCCGGAGCGGCATCTCGCTCTTGTTTACGGCGACCTCGCCGGCCGGGAAAACGTGCTCGTCCGCATGCACGCGCGCTGCGTCTACGGCGACGTGTTTTCTTCCACCCAGTGCGAATGCCGCGTGCAGCTTGAAAATTCCCTGCGGCGCATTGCGAAGGAAGGCGCGGGCGTGCTGGTTTATCTGCACCAGAGCGGCTGGAGCACGCGGGATCACATCGCCGAAGCGCAAGGCAAACGGCCCCCGCACGAAACCGGCATCGGCGCGCAGATCCTCTGCGATCTCGGCCTCCGCACGATCCGCCTGCTCACGAATCATCCGCGCAGAGTCTCCGGCCTCGAGGCCTACGGCCTGAAAATCGTCTCACAGGAACCGGTGTAGGACACGGGCCTGCACGGGTTGCTCCCGGCCTGCGTCTATGTTACAGATTACGGGAAGAGGAGGTGCGCGATGAACCGTCGCCCCCGCCGCTGTTTCATCCGGATGCTGCTTTTCAGCGCCTCCGCGTTTGCCGCGTTCCTGCCCGGCTTTGGCGCGGCGCTCACCGCATCCGGCACGGTCACCTTATCTGGTTTCAATTTTTCCAACGGGACGATTCCGGTTCCGCAGTGGAGTAACGGCGCCGTCGTTGCCATCGAGGGGCAGACGACGCTCGCCCCCACGCTTCATATATTCGACGTGCACGGCAACTATCTGCGCACCGTGCCCTTTACCCTCGATGGCGCGACGTGGCTCGTTGTGCGCGGCTACTCGTCCGGGCCGGACGGAACCATAGCTTTGTGCGGCGAGGCCAAGGACGCGCAAGCTCAGGTGGAGCATTTCGTCGCCATCCTCCCGCCGGACCAGTTGACCCGGCCGAAGATCGTCCGCACCTATCCGTATTCGCCCGCCGCCGTCGCCATCGCGCCGGATGGAACCATCTGGACCATGGGCATCGAATACGAGCCGGTCCCGGGCAAGATGCTCGGCCGCGTCATCCGGCCGCAAGCGAAGGTGATTCGCCACTTCGACCACGAGGGAAATCAGATCGGCGGCTTCATCCCGCAGGCCAGCGTGGCGCCTCCGGATCTCCCCAGACCGGCGCTCAACGGGGGATCTACGAACCTGGCGGCTTCGGGCGACCGTGTCGGATGGTACCAGGGCTGGGGCAAGTCGTACTTTGAGATCGCCGCGGACGGTACGGTCCAGTCCTATCCAGCACTTGCCCATGGCTCTGGCGAGGACATTATAGGGCTGGCGCTCACCACCAGCGGGCATGTCTTCGTCTCTAAGCTCGGCGGCGGCCGTGTGCAGTCGTACGAACTCGACCGTACGCACGGGACGTGGCAGCCGGTGCAGTTCGCGGCGCCGGGAGCGACGCCCCTCGGGCCAGTTCTAGGAGCCGCGGGAAACGCGGTCGCCGTCGCGGTTTCCGGCGGGGGCATGAGCATCGAGTTCTTTCCGTCACACTAGTTTGCAAGGAGGTAGGGATTCGCGATTAGCCCGCGTATTTGGCGAATGTCACCGCTCGGGAGCGGGTTATGATGAGTTTGTGGCTTGGCCCGATCGAATTGCCGTCGATCCCGAGATCCTGGGAGGGAAGCCCGTTATCCGCGGTACTCGCATAGCCGCCGAGCTGGTCCTGGAGCTGCTCGCCGCGGGCCAGCCGGAAAGCGAGATTCTCTCGAACTACCCGGGACTTACCAGGGAGGACATCCTCGCCTGCCTTTCCTACGCCAGCTACCTCGCGCACGAGTACAAGGCGTATCCGATTTCTGCCTGAATGCGAATTCTGGCGGATGAGAATTTCCCGCGGCCGATTGTTGAGAGCTTGCGCAGACGAGGCCTCGACGTGCTCTGGGGACGGACCGATTCCGGGTCTCAAGGATCGGGCTCTCTCTTGAACGCGCCGAGGCGGATGGCCGCGTCATCTTCACCCTCGACAAGGATTTCTGGCGGATCGCCCTTCAGCGGCCGATTCCACTCAAACGCTCCGGAGTGATTCTTTTTCGCGTGCTCCCGGCGATCCCGGAGAACCTGGCGCCTCTTGTGGATTCAGCTCTTCGCGCGGAGGCCGCGTGGCACGGGCATGTCAGCATCGTGACTCGGGCCGGCATCGAGATGTTCCCGGCCGCAGGGCCACGGTCCTGACGTCTCGGGGCTGCCCTACGGCGCGGGGCGAAGCAGACCCACTCCGATGCGTCCGTGGATGCGCTCGTCCGGGCGGGCGACATCACCCCCGCCGAACCAGACGCGGACACCGGCGGACGCCGGTTCGACGGTTGGGTCGCAGACGACCATCGAGTCCCAGGGTTGGGCGCCGGAGATGACGAGAGGGAGTTTGGTCCAGTGGACGCCGTCGCGGCTGCGGGCCAGCCCGATGCGGCGATGCTCGGCGCGGTCGCGGCCGGTGTAGAGCATCCAGTAGTAGCCGTGCGAAGCCCACACCGCCGGCTCGCCGAGGCCGTTTTCGTCGAACTCGCCGAAGCCGCCAGGATCGAGGACGGGGTTCGAGAGGAGCTTGGTCCAGGCGACCCCGTCGGAGGATTCGGCCACGCCCAGGCGCTGCCGCCGCGCGCGGTCAAGCCCCGTGTAGAAGAGATAGAATCGGCCGCCGGCAAGGATCACATAAGGATCTGATACGCCGCGCTCGTCCCAACTCATGTACGGCCCGGTGGTAAGCACGGGTTTGGCGTGCTTGGTGAACGTCGCGCCGTCAGAGGACTCGGCGAGGCCGATCTGCGGTGGTGGCCCATCCTGGCCGCCGTGTCCGCCGGCCTGATAGTAATAGCGGATGCGCCCGCCGGCGGCGATGGCCGAACCGTTGGCCGCGATGTAGCCGCTCTCCCAGCCGGAGCCATCGGGCGAGAGCACCCTGCCGCGCTTGGTCCAATGAACGCCGTCGGGCGACCCGGCGGCGCCGGTGTGCCAGGCGCGGCCGTCGAAGCCGGAGTACAAGTTCAGGTAGCCGCCCTTCCATCGGATGACCGAAGGATTCAGCACATCGCTTGAATCCCACGTGCCCGCCGGACCGGGCTCCAGCACCGGCGCGGCTTCGGGAACCCACTGCCAATTCATTTCGGAGGGAGTGCCCGCGGGCGCCGGCAGGGTGAAGCCGGCGTATCGGCCGCAGCCGCAAAGGAACGCGGCGGCCAGCAATACGAGGCCGCGTCTCAAGGCTCGATGTAGATCCGGACCGCGTTGCTCTGCTGTCCGCCCGCTTCCAGATACAGTTGCGCCGGTCCGTAGTTGACGATGCGGGGCATCTCGATCTCGACTAAGTAGAAGCCGACATAGCCGGGGGCGAGTTCCGCGTTGGTCACCGTCACCGGCTGCCCGTCAAGATAAGCATGGACCTCGGCCGCTACCTTCGGCGGGTCCTGCACCGGCGCGGCAAGCCCGGTCGGCCAGTCCGGCTTCACGCGTCCCAGCCCCGTGGCGAGAATCTGGACATGCGTGCCGGAGTGCGCCGGGCGCATCGCGTCGAGGAAGACCCCGCTGTCGGCATCGAGCAGCATCGGCGTGCCGTCGGGATCGATAAAGATCGCCGGCGAGACGGTTTTCAGCGCGATGTTGCGCGCGATCGCGCCATTCGGTGCGCTCATGTTCAGCGCGAAGCTTTCGCCGGAGGCATTGAACGGCACCTGAATCTGCGTATCGGCGCCGGAGTTGTTCAGCACCGGCGCGGGTCCGTTCGGAGTTTGCGCGCTCTGGGCGCGCGCGCCAAGGAGGCTCAGCAGCGAGCCGGGAGCGGCGGGGCGTCCGGTTTCGTCCGCCGCGTTCACCAGCTTCGGATCGAGAAAACGATGGGGAGCGAGCGTCGCGTAAACACCGTATCCGGCCACGGCAACCCACAAACGATTGTGATTGTCCCCCAGGCGCACATCCTCGGCGGCGGCGTCGGGCAGGCCGTCGAGCCGCGTCCAGGGGGTTGCCGGACCCGCACCATTCAGGTCCGCCGTCGTGTAGTAGACTCCCGCCGCGGTCGCCGCATAGACGACGCCGGTCGGCAGGTCGGCCGCCACACCGTTGGCAGGCGCATCGGGCAGGTTGGACGTCAGGTCGTCCCAGAACAGGCCCGCGTTCGTCGTGCGGCGAATGTGCACGGCGCGGCCGCCGGAGGGCGTAGCGCCGATGGACGCCAGAGCCACGCGCGGGTTCGATGCGTCGGTGAAAATCGCGGCAACCGGGCCCTCGGCGTTGGCTGAGCCGAAACTGCGCCACGTCCGGCCTTGATCGGAACTCGCCCACAGCCGCCCGTCCGAGCTTCCGGCGTAGGTATAGTCGCCTTGGGTAGAAACCGCGGTGATCGTCGCGCCGAGCGTGTGCGAAAGGTTCGCGCGCAGCGCCACGTCGGCTGCGAGCAGCGCATTCGATGCCACGGGCTGCCAAGCGGTTTTCTCGCCGGGCGCCCACTCGATCGCCGGCTTGCCCGGCCCGCCCCAGGCGATCAGCCCGCTCGCGCCCGATGGGGTCTGCAGCAACTTCTGCACAGTCAGATTCGGCAGGAAATCGTTCAGCCCCGCCCAGGACGCTCCGGCGTCCATCGAACGCCAGACGCCGTACTCGTTCGCCGCCACGACCTCATCGGGGTTCACCGGCGAGACGGCGACGTCGTTCACGGCGCCACCTAATAAAGACGCGCCGCGGCCGGCCGTCAGGTTCGACCAAGTTAGCCCTCCGTCGTCGGAGCGGTAAACCTGCGCTGCGAAGGCATAGTACCGGCCGTCTGAGGCGGGCTGCATCCGGACTTGCGCCCCGGATTCGGGCCTGGCCGGAACAGGCGCTTGGGCGGCGGGTGGAGGCTGCACGCCCGGCGCTTGCTTCCATTGCTCGAAGTCGTTGGTTTCAAAAGTGGTTCCCGACGCGGTACGGGCGAAGAGCGTGCTGCCGTCCGCCGAGTACCAGACGCGGTCCACCGCTCCCGTGGCAAGCGATGGCAGGCCACGGTCGACGGCTGAATTGCCGATATGTCTCCATTCGGGGGGTGCCGGGGCCGCCAGAGCGGCGCCGAGACCCAGCCAAACAAAAAATGTGGCGTTTCGACACATCGCCAGAGTTTATTGTACCCTTGTAACCACTACCTGCTCAGGAGCGAACGCGTTGAAAAGTCTCAATCTACTCCTTAGTGACTCAATCGGTTGCATTGTTGCTGTGCAATTCTGAGGTAGACTGGGGATTCTGGATGAGAGGGCGCACGTTTTTCCGGCTAGCGGCGCTGGGTCTTGCCCTAGGGGCGTGGCCCGTGGCCGTGGTGTGCCAGAACCTGACGCCTTCTGACTCACCCGCCAACGGGGATTATTCCGCAAAGGTGATCTCGTTGCGGGGAGATGTCAGCGTCCTGCGCGACTCGCAGCGCTGGGCGTTGAGCCAGGGCGACACGATCCAGATGCAACAAGTGGTCGTCAGCGGCGCCGACGGCCACGCCATGTTTCAGGTTTCCGACGGCAGCACGTTCGAGGTGTTCCCGTACTCGACGGTTGTGTTCCGGAACAACCCGCCGTCCTGGCGCGAGTTGATCGACATCATCGCCGGTAAAATTAAGGTCCATATCGAGCACTGGGGCGGGCTGCCGAATCCGCAGCGCGTCCGCACGCCCACCGCGGTGATCTCGGTGCGCGGCACCGTATTCGACGTCGTCGTAGATGAGGACGATGCGACCACCGATGTTGCTGTCGAAGAGGGCACCGTTGTTGTGCGGCATCTGCTTGTGCCGGGCAACGAGAAGACGCTGCACTCCGGCGAGTCGCTGCGCATTTACCGCAATCTGCCGATCGCGCGCTCGCGCATCGACAAGGGCGCGGTCTTCGAGCGGCTGGTGCGTGGGCTGAACGACGCGATGACGATGGTGATGATGAATCCCACCACCGGGCGCGGAGGGCTGGGCACTCCGGTTCCCGGCGCCGGCAGCGGCAACACCAAGGGTGGAACCGTGGGTCCGCCTCCTCCTCCTCCCCCGCCGCCCCCGCCGTTGCCTTAGCGCGCGCGGACCACGTCGAGCGGAAGCTGGTAGACCTCCCGGAACACGTCGGAAAGCCGCCCCGCGGCCCAGAGCTCGAGGTCTGAGGCGGAGGCCGAGTCGAGTTCGAGCCGCACGCTTCCGTTCTTCAACTCGATGCGCATCCCGCGCAGGCGCTGCTCGTGGCTGCGGTCCAGGCTGTCGGCCAGCCGGAGCATCGGCGTCAGCAGTAAAATGGCCCGGCGGATTTCCGGGTTGAACATCTCGAACGAGGGATGGCGAAGCGCCGGCATCGACTTGCGGTGGAAGCGGCAGAGCGCCGCGACGACGTTCCGTTCGAGCGACGTGAAGCCGGGCAGGTCGGAGTTGGCGACCAGGTAATGCGAGTGTTTGTGATGGCCGGTGTCGCTGACGAAGTGCCCGACGTCGTGCAGGTAGGCCGAGGCTTCGAGTAACTTGCCGAATCCCGGCGGCAGTTGGTGGAGCGGGCGGAGATCCTCAAAAAGCTGGCGGGCCAGGCGTGCCACCTGCCGGACATGCTCGACGGCGACGCCGTAGCGGCGCGCCATCGCCTCGACGGTTTTTCGCTGGTCGCGGCTGAGTTGGGCGAGCTCGCTGCCGACGCCGCGCGCGGCCAGATCCGCGACAATGCCTTCCCGCACACCGGCGGCGCAGTACCACAGCGAAGGCTGGCCGAAGCTTTCGAGCGCGCGAAGAAAGACCGCGGCGCCAGCGACCACGATCTCGGCGCGGCGCGGACCGATGCCGAGCATATGCCGGCGCGCGGCGAGGTCCCGCGCGGCAAGCTCCCGGTACAGGCGGCGGACACGCGGCGTGGCGGCGCGCAGGCGGTCGGCTTCCTCGCGGCGCGCGCGAGGCACCCGGTTCACCGCGCAGACGATGGCGGCGGCGGTGGCCGAGGTGGCGATGAAACGGTCGAACCGGCCGCGCCCGATCCGATCGAGCGGCGCGGCGAGTTTCTCGTCGATGAACTCGGTCATCTGATGCAGTTCGAGCGGGTCCGGCGGATCGGACTTGAGAAACACCTCGCTCAGCCGCACCGCGCCGAGCGGCTTCGAGAAGGCTTCACTCATCACGCCGTTGGCGCCCGCGATGATCTCCGCGCTGCCGCCGCCGACATCCACGATCAGCACCCGTTTGCTCGAATGGGGCCAACGGCTCTCGACGCCGAGATGGATTAGCCGGGCCTCCTCCTGGCCGGAGATGATTTCGACCTGGGTGCCTAGGGCTTCCGAGGCGCGGTCTAGAAACTCCCGCTGATTGCTGGCGTCGCGCACGGCGCTGGTGGCCACGGCGCGGACTGCCAGCACGTCGGCTCCCGTGTAGATGCGCGCCATGCGGCGCAGCGTTTCGACGCCCGCGTCCATGGAGACGCGGTCAATGCGGCCGCCGCGATAGACGCCCGCGCCGAGGCGGATCACCTGGCGGTCCGTCGCGAGCGGCTTGATGCGGCCTTCGGAATCCACCTCTGCCGCCAGCATGCGCACGGAGTTGCTCCCGATGTCGACTGCGGCGTAACGGCGCATATTCTTATCATCCTCATCGTAAGCTGAGCGGGGCCTCGCCGCATGTCATCCTGGAAAACGGACCGGAAGGACGCGATGACGAAATCGAACCAAAACACGACTCTACTCGCAGGCCGCCTGGCGCGGCTGTTTGTCTTGCTGGTTGGCTGCGCGGCGATGCTTTCCGCGCACGCGGTGTTGAAAGAATCGACGCCGACGGCGAACGCGGTGGTGAGCGGTCCCGACGTGCCGGTGCATCTGCGGTTCAACTCGCGCGTCGATGGAAAAAGGTCGCGGTTGTTCTTGATCGACGGCGCCAATGCCGAGCACGCTCTGCCGGCGCCGGCGCAGCCTTCCCCCGCTGAGCTTTCGAGCGTTGCAAAGGGCTTGCAGCCGGGCGCGTACAAGATTCGCTGGCAGGTACTGGCCAGCGACGGCCACATTACGAGCGGCGAGATTCCGTTTCGCGTGAAGTAACGCGGCGTGCGCTTTCTCGACCTTTACTCGTTGCTCGCGGTTCTGCTGCGCGGGCTGGTGCTGGCGCTGGAAACGCTCGCCATCGGCGGCGTGTCGTTCCAGTTGCTGACGCGCGGAAGCGGCGCGGCCGGAAGTGTGCGCGATGCGTGCCGGCGGCTGGCGTGGTGGAGCGCGGCGGCGCTCGTTGTCGCCGAGGCGGCGACGGTTGCCTGCAACGCGGCGATGCTTGTTGTCAGCGCGGGCCTGACGATGAGCGAGATCGCGGGCGCGCCGTTTGTGTTGTTCGACGGCGGGGCGTGCGTGGCGGCGCTGGTGCTGGCGTTTGTTTTGCGCGGCCGCGCGCGGCGGGGTTGGGCCGAGGCGCTTTCGGCGGTGCTGCTGGCTGCTTCGGTGGCATCGAGCCACGCGGCGGCGCGGCTGGAGGACCGCGTGCCGCTGATGGCGCTTACCGCGGTCCATCAGCTTGCGGCGGCGCTCTGGATCGGCGGGCTGCCGTATTTGTGGATCGCCTCGCGGGGCGAAACAAGCGCTTCGGCCGCACAGACCATCACGCGGCGATTTTCGCGATTGGCGATGGTTTGCGTGGCGGCGCTGTTCGGGGCTGGGCTTGCGCTGACGTTTGTCTACAGCGGATCGTGGGCGGGATTTTACGGAACGAGCTACGGCGCGATGATCGCCGCGAAGGCCGTGCTGCTCGGGTTGCTGCTGGTGCTGGGCGCGCGGAATTTCCGCATCGCGCACGGCGCCGGTTCGGGGGCCGAGGGACAGCGGCGTTTGCGGTGGTTTGCCGAAGCCGAGATCGGCATCGGAATTACGGCGATTCTGGCCGCGGCGTCGTTAACCTCCCAGCCTCCGGCCGCGGATGTGCCGGAGCAGTGGGTACCGGCGGGAGCGATCGCCGCGCGGATGGCGCCGAAGCGGCCGCTGCTGGCGACGCCGCCGATTCCGACTACGATACCGCCCGCGGATCCGCTGGCTTTCGTGCCGCGGTCCATGGAAGATATTCTCTGGAGTGAATATAACCATCACTGGGCCGGATTGATTGTGCTCGGGGCCGGACTGCTGGCGATGATCGCGCGGACGCGCCGGGGGCGCTGGGCGCGGAACTGGCCGCTGTTGTTTCTCGGGCTGGCGGCGTTCATCCTGGTTCGGGCCGATGCCGACACCTGGCCGCTGGGGCCGCGCGGGTTCTGGGAGAGCATGGAAACCGCCGAGATCGCGCAGCACCGCTTTTTTGTCGTGCTGGTGGCGGCGTTCGGTTTGTTTGAGTGGGCGGTTCGGGTGGAGCGGCTACGCGCGCGGTGGGCGGCGATGGTGTTTCCGCTGGTTTGTGGGGTTGGCGGCGCGCTGTTGCTGACGCATTCGCACTCTTTCAACGACGTGACCGCCGAGTTTTTGGCGGAGTTAAGTCATCTTCCCCTGGCGGTTCTGGCGGTAGCGGCAGGTTGGTCGCGATGGCTGGAAATCAGGCTGCCGAAGGAGGAAGGGAAGCTGGCCGGAAGGGTCTGGCCGGTGTGTTTCGCGCTGATCGGGCTGGTGTTGCTCAACTATCGGGAGCGGTGAGTACAGGGGAGGGCGGGAAGCAGCGTAAGGTGTAAACGACTTTTATTTTCAGTAGATTGAGGAGGTGGCTTGGCAGCCACGGCGCCGGAAACAACCCGGCTCCGTGACTGTCAGAGGGCTTTGGCGAGTTCTTCGGCGAAGGCGCTCTGCGGGCCCTGGTTGGCGCCTCCGGGACGCTTGTGCTTGCGGCCGCCCCGTTCGCGGCGGACCTGGCCCATGGGCGAAGAGGCACCTGGAGCACCCGCGGGTCGCGGACCGATGGGGCCAGCGCCAGCTTTGGACTTCGGGGGCTGCGCGGGATTCGCGCGAAGAAGGCGGTCTTCGAGCGGCGCGCGATCGAAACGGCGGATGATGGAATTCATCTCTTCCGAGTTCGGCGCGTCGATGAAGGCGAAGCCCTTGGACTCTTGTGTTTCGGGGTTGCGGATGACTTTGATTGAATCGGCGACGAGGTTTTCCGCGGACAACCACGACTTGATATCGTCGGCGGTCACCCAGACGGGGAGGTTTCCGAGGAATACGGTGAAACTCATTCTCTGGTGATGTTAGCTCCGTAGAGGATTTGCGGGACTGACTTGCTGGATGGGGTCCATCAAGGCTGCTATGAGAATATCATACAGCACTTCGCTGGGCAAACGATTTTCGGTTCTAAGTGATTGACTCACGGGCAGAAAAAAATTTGTGAACGGTTTTCCGCGCGAGAGCGAGATAAACTGGCTGTGGGGTTCCCGCGCAACGCGATGATGGCGAGATGGCTTAGAACGGCTGGTGTTTTCGCGCTGTGCGTTGCCGCGTACGCGCAGGGAGTGCGTCTGATTTACAGCGCGGTTTCCGAACCAGGGCGGGAGAGGCGCTGGCCGGGCCGGATTCATGCGTCGAATGCCGACGAAGAGGTGCTCAACCGGCAGGCACTGCCCGCGGCGCGGCAGGCCTGGCGCGGGAAAGAGCCCGACTGCGACGAAGCGTTCCGCATTGTGGGCGCGGCGCAGGGTTCGTTCACCCGGCCGAAAGCGGTGCAGGACGCGGTTCTTTATACGTACTGCGTGACGGGACACAATTTTGCGCGCAATGGCCTGGCGATCGTTGAAAACGGTGAACTGGCGGCGCATGTTGTTTACGCCGGGGCGTGGGATCACGACCTGTTTCCGGTGAAGGACCTCGACGGAAGCGGATTGACGGCGATGCTTACGGTGACCGGCGGCGCGAACATGGGTCAGGTGTGGGAGACCGTATCCATTGTGGAGCTCGACGGGGACGACGTGAAGAAATTCGGCCGGACGCGCACGGTGGAGGATGCCTGTGAGGCGTCACCGGCCGGGCCGAGGCAAGCCTACCGGCTGTTTGCGAAGCCCGGCAGCGGGCCGCTGTTCTTCCTGGAGGCATTTCAGAAGCCGTGTGCGGGGGGGAAGCGGTGGGCGAAGACGAGGGCGATTAAGCAGGTCACGCTCGAGGAAGACGAGGTCGACTACGTTCGGCTGAAGTAGTCTCGCGGGATTAGCCGAGGAAGCCGGCGCGGCGGCCTTTGGCGAGTTCGCGGACGACGGGGGCGGCGGCTTCGGCTTTGGTGACCATGCCGTCGCCGTTCGAGTCGAGGCCTTGATTCTGGGCGTAGGCGATACTGGGCTGGCGGAAGAGCACGGCGGCGTTGGTGCGGCCGATGGCGGCGGGCCAGAGGATGGCCATATAGACGTCCTCGATACTGCTGATGCGGCGGTGGAGGCTGCGGAAGTATCTTTCGACGTAGTCGAGCTGCTGGACGTCGTTCATTTTCGCGAGCGCGTTGGTGGTAGTGCCGAGCGACTGCGCGGTGTTGGGCATGAATTGAATCAGGCCCACGGCGCCGCTGCCGGCCTGGTTCTTGATGGAGGGGCTGAACGTCTCGCCGGTTTCAAAGGCCATGCAGGCCATGAGGAAGTCCGGATCGATGTTCAGGTTCGCGGCGATGGTGATGACTTTGCTCTTAAAGGCCGGGCTGACTTTGGCGCCGAAGGCGATCTGGTGGAGGGCGGGGACGGCGACCAGGAGGCCGGAGAAGAGCTGCGCGCCGGCGAGATCGAGGATTTCCTCGCGGCTGGGGAGACCGATGAGGCTGGTGTTGGCCTGGAGCAGAGCCGCGACGCCATCGACGATGCGTGTGTTGAATTGAAAAGGCCGCAGCCAGCGCTCGGCTTCCTCCGGCGTGGCGAAGCGGCGCGCGGTGTCATCGTGAGCGCCGCCGGCGAGGCGAAGTTCGATGCTGCCGTCGAGTTGGACTGCGGTGGGCATGGCCTCTCCAGTTTACGCCGCGCACAACGGAGCCGCGCGGCTTGCGCCGCTCGCGGCCCTGTGCGCTAGAACTGAAACACCTCGGACTGGACGCCGGGTTCGGCGACGACGAGACGGGCCGCGCGGCCGCCGGCGGCTAGGGCCTGGGAGGCGGCTTGTTCGACGAGGGCCGGATGGTTGTTGTGGGCGCTGAGGTGGCCGAGGACGAGGGTGGTAGTGGCGGAGTCGAGCGATTCGCGGATGTAGTCGCAGGCGACGTCGTTCGACAGATGGCCGTTGCGGCCCATGACGCGCTGCTTGACCGTCCAGGGGTACGGGCCGACCTTGAGCATTTCGAGGTCGTGGTTCGATTCGAGCAGGAGGAAATCGGCGCCGCGGAGATGATAACGGACGGATTCAGGGAGGTAGCCGAGGTCGGTGGCGATGCCGATGCGGAGGCCTTCTGCGCGGAAGCAGAAGCCGACGGGGTCGGCGGCGTCGTGCGGGACGGTGAAGGAGGTGACGGCGATGTCGCCGATGGAGAAGGACTGGCCGGCCTGGAAGGTTTCGAGCTTCGGGGTGAAGTCGCCCCAGGGGATGCCGGGCGCGGTGAGGCTGGTCAGGTAGACGGGGATGCCGAGGAGGCGGGCGAGGGCGACGAGGCCGCTGACGTGGTCGGAGTGTTCGTGGGTGATGAGGATGGCGTCGAGGGAGGCGGGGTCTTCGCCGATGGCGGCGAGGCGGTTGAGGACTTCGCGGCGGCTGAGGCCCGCGTCAATGAGCAGGCGGGTGCGGCCGGCGGCGAGAAAGGTCGCGTTGCCGGAACTGCTGCTTGCAAGTACGCAGAGCTTGACGATGCCGGGCCTCCTGGTTCATTGTGCCGGGCGAGGGGCGGGGAAGTAAAGGGGGGAGGACCTTTTGTCTTTCTCTTGAGTCGTCGCGTTAGCATGCTGGTTTCGTGAACGTTGAGGCTATTTCGACAGGGGCTGGCAGCCGCCGGCAATTGCCACTCCCCAAGTTCCACTGTGCGGGAATTTGAGCCGGCTTTTCCGGACAGCGGTGCAGCAACCGGAGCTGAGCGGAGAGCCGTCATTGCACGCTGAAGGTGAACAGATTGGAGGTCTGGCCGTTCGGATTGGTGACGAAGACGGTCCAGGTACCTGGGTCGCTTCCATCGTTGAACGTAGCGCTGAGCTGGCTGCTGGAGACGAAGGTGGTGGCGCGGCCGGAGTAGATGTTGTTCTGCGGGTCTTGGAAGGTGAGGGTGGCGCCGCTCTGGAAGTTGGCTCCGTTGATGAGCATCGACTGGTTGGTGTTGTTGGAGGGGTAGGAGCTGGGCGAGAGGCTGCTGATGGTCGGCGCCGAGGCGGTGACCGAGAAGCTGAGCGTGTTGGAGGTCTGGCCGTTCGGATTGGTGACAAAGACGGTCCAGGTACCTGGGTCGCTTGCGTTGTTGAAGGTGGCGCTGAGTTGGCTGCTGGAGACGAAGGTGGTGGCGCGGCCGGAGTAGACGTTGTTC
Organism: Acidobacteriota bacterium; assembly: GCA_021778335.1. Taxonomy (GTDB): domain Bacteria; phylum Acidobacteriota; class Terriglobia; order Bryobacterales; family Bryobacteraceae; genus JAJYKC01. The sequence continues at coordinate 48,395 of JAJYCN010000004.1, forward strand.
TGCGGGTCATAGAAGGTGAGGGTGACGCCGTTTTCAAAGTTGGCGCCGTTGATTAGCATCGGCTGGGTGGTGTTGTTGGAGGGGTATGAGCTCGGAGACAGACCGCTGATCACGGGCGCTACCTGGACTGTGAAATACACGCCGGCTGAAGGGGCGCTGGTACCGGCCGAATTGCCGGCCATTACGTTCCAGATGTAGGTTGTGCCGTTCTGCAGCGTGGGAGTGGTGAGGGAAGTGGTGGAGACGGTCTGCTGCAGGACGGTGGCGCGGGTTGAAACATTTACTACCGCCGCCGTGTACTGCGTTGCACCCGTCGAGGGGCTCCACGTTAGCGCGGGTGTCAGTGTGGTAACCGTAGTTCCTGGGGGCGACGAGGCCCCGGGCGACAAGCCCGTGGGTGTCGCCGGAACACTCGGGGCGGACAGGGTCAACGCCACTATGACGTTCTGGGGCGTATTGGTGGCGCCGGTGGCGGCGATGGCGATGCTCCCGGTGTACATGCCGGCGGACAGGCCAGCGCTGTTTACCGAAACGGTGATTGTAGATGGGGCGGTGCCTGACTGAGGTGCGACGCTGAGCCAACTGTTCCCGGAGGCAACGGTAGCCGTCCAGGTCAATGTTCCGCTGCCGCTGTTGCTGATGCTCACCGCCTGGCTCGGCGGGTTGCTGGCTCCGGCTGTGCCGGTGAAGCTGAGCGACCCCGCACTGAGCGAGATCGTGGCTGTAGCCTGGCAGGCGGAGGTGGTGAAGGACGCGTCGGAACCGTAGCTGGTGCCATAGCTGTTCTGCGCCACGATGCGGAAGTGGTAGACGGTGTTGCAGGTGAGATTGTAGATGGTGAAGGGGAAGGAAACCGGTGACGGGGCGGTTCCGATGTTCTGCGTCCCGCTGGTGCTGCCGTAAGCGGTGGTGGTTCCGTATTGATAGTACTCGCTCGTGCTGCTGCCGTTGGAGGTGACCGTGCTGTTCAGGGTTGCACTGGTCGCCGTGATGCTGGTGGCCGTTCCCGTGGTGGCCGTGGGCGGTTGCCCCGGCGGGGCGGACAGGGTCAAGGCTACGACGATGTTCTGGGGCGTATTGGTGGCGCCGGTGGCGGCGATGGCGATGCTCCCGGTGTACACGCCGGCGGACAGGCCAGCGCTGTTTACCGAAACGGTGATCGTAGATGGGGCCGTGCCCGACTGAGGCGAGACGCTGAGCCAGGTGGCTCCAGAGGTCACAGATGCCGTCCAGGTCAGCGTTCCGCTGCCGCTGTTGCTAATGCTCACCGCCTGGCTCGCCGGGTTGCTGGCTCCGGCCGTGCCGGTGAAGCTGAGCGACCCCGCACC
>JAJYCN010000167.1 GCA_021778335.1 Acidobacteriota bacterium
CAGTGACTAAGGTCACGGGGCGTCGATGGCGTGGAGGGCGCGCTGGGCGGTGGGGTTGTTGGGTTTGCGGGCGAGCCAGCGCTCGAGGACGGCGCGGGCTTTGTCGCGGTCGCCGGATTGGACGTAGGCGCGGGCGAGGTTGAGGTAGAGGTCGTCCTCGTCGGGGGCGACTTCGAGGCCGTAGGAGAAGGCGCGGATCGAGTCGGCGGGCTGGTTGTTGGTGGCGAAGAGGACGCCGAGGTTGTTGATGGCCGCGCCGTAGTTGCGGCGGATTTCGATGGCGCGCTCGAAGGCGGCCTTGGCTTCGGGGATGTGGTTTTGGCGGGCGAGCGAGAGGCCGAGTCCGTTGTTGGCTTCGGCCGAGTTGGGGTCGAGGGAGAGGACGCGGCGGTAGGCGGCTTCGGCCTCGGAGTCGTTGCCCATTTGAGCGTAGGCTTCGGCGGAGTTGAGGAGGGCGTAGGTGAGGTCGGGCTTGATGTGGAGGGCTTTCTGGTAGCAAGAAATGGCGCGAGTTGGGCTTCCGCTGGCGAGTTCAACGCCGCCGAGCTCGTTCCAGGCTTCGGCGCTTTCGGGACGCAGGGCGAGGGCCTGATTGAGTAACTGGCGGGCTTTGGCGGTTTGGTTTTGATCGAGGTTGATTTGCGCGACGAGGACGAGGATGGGGACGTTGGTGGGATTGCGAGCGAGAGCGGCTTCGAGATAGGGGAGCGCGGCTTGAGGGTAGCCGGAGGCGAGTAGGGCGGCGCCGAGTTTGAAGAAGTCGCGTTGGGGGTTGAGGAGATACCGGCCGGGGAAAGGGTAGGGCTTTGGAAGCGTGGTTAAGTCGGCGCGGAGTTGGGATTCGGTGGGGCGGGTGGAGTAGATTTTGCGGGCGCGGCTTTGAGAGTCAGTGAGTAAGTAGAGGGGTAAGTCAAGATCGGCGCGGTATTCGAACAGATAGCGGCGGAAGAGTGAGTAGACGGCTAAGGTTTCTTCCGATTCGGCGGACATGATTGTGACTAAGCCGGGGCCGGGGCGATGGTCCGGGAGCGGAATGGGTTCGAGGAACCAGGTGTCGTGGAGGGCGGGGTGATTGTCGGCTTGGATGGGCGGAATGTTGTGAGGGAAGGAGGCGCGCGGGCGGAAAGGCGTCTTGCGGAGCGTTGTGTTGCCTTCTTCGATTTCGTATTCGTAGCCGGATCCGAGCGGACCGATGGATTGTTCGAGGCCGGAGGGCCAGGTGATTTTGCCGGTCTCGGCGGAATGGCGATCGCCCAAGCCGAAGTGGAGTTTCTTGGTGTGCTGCGAGAGGTAACCGGAGCCGGCGGTGAGCCATTTGACCTGACCGGCTAACTCGACGCGGGCGCCGATTGCGTCGTGATTCGACCTGGATCCCCGGAGGCGGAGCACGATGCGATGGCGGGAACCGGCGGACTGGTTAGCGAATACTCTGACTTGCGGACCGAGGCGGCTTTTGAGGACGAGGTCCGTCGAGCCGTCGCCGGTTAGGTCAGTTACAGCGAAGGCGCGGCTGTCTTCGGCGACGTCGAGGCCACTTACTCCGGAGAAATCGCGGTATTTACCTTCGCGCTGAACGAAGAAGACGTTGGGTTCATTGCCGTTCCAACTGTAACCTTCGCGGATGAACTGGTTGAGGGCGTTCCAGCCGCTTTCGTAGGCCGCGGCGGGGCGGGCAACTGTGGGGGATTTGGAGACGACCTGGCGCCAGAAGAAGCTCATCAGGTCAGGCTGTTTGCCGTTGGTGAGCATGCCGCAGGTGACGAAGATTTCGGGGAGGCCGTCGCAGTCGAAATCGTGGGCTCCGGATGCCCAGGCCCAGCGTGCGGCTTCGATGCCCTGGGCGGCGCTTACATCGTCGAACTTACCGTCGCCGCGGTTGCGGTAGAGGGAGTTACCTTTTGTGTGGCGGCGCCAGGCATCGGCCAGGGATGGGTCTTTGGCGGGGATGAAGGCGGGGGAGTGGACGATGCGTTGGCCGGCTGCGGTCCACATGTTGGAGACGTAGAGGTCGGGGCGGCCGTCGTTGTCATAGTCGAACCAGGAGGCGCTCATGCCGGGTCCGAGATCCTCGACGCCGCCCACGCCGGCGATGTCTTCGAAATGGCCGGCGCGGTTCTTATATAGGTTGTTGCGGCCGAAGTCGTTGGCGACGTAGAGATCGGGCCAGCCATCGTTATCGTAGTCGCACCAGGCCGGGGCGAAGCTGAAGTGATTGTTGTTCTGGTCGAGGCCGGTGGAGGTGGTGACGTCTTCGAAGGCGCCGGTTCCGTCTGGAGTGAGGCGGTTGCGGAAGAGGTAGTTCGGCGGGCCGTTTTGGGCGTCGTGATAGGGCGTGGGGTAGCGGTATTGGGCTTCGGTCTGGAAGAAAAGGTAGGTGCAGAGGTATAGGTCGAGTTTGCCGTCGCGGTCGTAGTCGGCGGCGGCCATGCCGGTGAAAGTGCCTTGGGGCGGCGTGGCGAACTGGAAGGCGTCTTCGCGGAGGCGGAAGGTACCGTCGCCATTATTCAAAAAGAGAACGGGGCCGGCGCCGCGGAGGAGGACGAGGTCCTGTTGGCCGGAGTTGCGGAGGTCGAGGAAGAGGGCGCAGGAGGAGTCGTCGAGGATGCCGAGGCCGGAGGGTTCGGTTATGTCGACGAAGCGGCCGCCGACGTTTTTGTACAGGCGATTGGGCAGGCCGCCGGGTTGGCAGACGTAGATTTCGTCGACGCCGTCGTTGTCGATGTCGGCGGCGGCGATGCCCTGGTTGCCGTAGATGCCGATGCCGAGGGCGGGATCGAGGGCTGCGACCCAGTAGGGGATGCCGCGGGAGAGTTGTTGGTCGAAGGAGGCGACGCCATGGAAAGCGGATGCGGTGACGTCGCGGAACAGAGGCGCGGGGGAGTGGGCGGTATATTCGTCCAGCGGTGAGAGACCGGTGACGCGATCGCCTTCGAACGCGACGGTGGCGAAGCCGGTTCGGTAGGCGCCAGGGGATTTGATTTCGAAGCGGACGCGGTCGCCGGGGAGGACGTAGAAGCGGGCGTGGCCGGGGTTGGCCGAGCGGGACCACCATTCTTGGAGGCGGGCGGTACGTTCGGCGGCGGCTTTTTCTTCGGGGAACTCGTCATGCCCAGGTTGGATGTAGGGGATGTAGGCGTCGAAGCGAGGAGGTTGGCGGTAGTGAGGGGTGACGCGGCCGGGGCGTTGGGCGCGGAGAGCAAGCGAGGCGGTGCAGGCGGCGAGAAAGTCGCGGCGGTTCATGCGGCGGCACTCCGGCGGCTATTTCGATTTGGATTTGAGGGCCGCGAAGGCGCCGAATTCTTTTTTGGCGAGGGCTGGTTGGCCGGTTCGTTGATAGAGGCGGCCGAGGCGGTAGTGAGCGCGCTCGAGGTCGGGACCTTTGAGACGGATGACGGTGGTGTATTCGGCAATCGCGTTGCGGTCTTTCTTTTCGTCATCGTAAAGCAGGGCCAGGGCGTAGTGGGCTTCGGCGTAATCGGGCTTAAGGCGGACGGCGCGTAGCAGGAGACGTTCGGCTTCGTCCCAGGACGCGCCGGGTTGGACGGCGAGAGTGCGTTTGCGGAGGCTGAGGGCGTAGTAATAATTTGCCGCGGGATTGGATGGGTAGACCTGGGCGAAGTGTGCGAGGCGCTTGGTGACTTCGTCGGCGTAGCGAGGGCTGACGTCGTACATTTTGCCGAGAAAGCTGAGGGCGCGGGTGTCGTTGGGGGCGAGATCGACGGCTTGGCAGAGGGTTTCGACGGCGTTGTCGTAGGCGCCTGTCGAGTAGTAAGCCGTGCCGAGGCCGACGCGCAAGCTGACGGATTTGGGATAACGCTCAACGCCGTAAGTGAAAACTTTCAGGGCGGGTTCGAAGCCGCGGTGGGAGAGAAGGTCGCTGCCTAAGTCGAATAAGTTCTTTTCGGAGGGGTCCAGGCGGGCCGCTTTTTCGTACTCTTCGGCGGCTCGCTGGATGTGGCCGGAGGCTTCCTCGACGGAGGCGAATAAGTTGTGGAGTTCTGCGCGGTCCTGGTTGGCGAGCATATCGAGGACCAGGACGCGTGCGCCGGTGAGGTCGTGGGTTTCGAGGAGGGCGAGGGCGAGGTCGTAAGAGTTGTCGTAGTTGGTGGGGTCGAGTTGGTGGGCTTTTTCGAGAAAGGGGATGGCGGCGGCGACCTGGTGGTGCTGGAGGTAATAGACGGCGCGTTGGCGGTTGGCGGCGAAGGCGTCGGGGCTTTGGGCGCTGGTGAGAGGAACGGCGAGGAGGAAGGCGAAAAGGCAGGCAGCGAGGCGGCGAGACGAAAAAACGGGGAGTCCCGCCATAGAGCGAGGCTCCCCGAGAGTGGCTTCGTTGGGTAGACGGTTCAGAAGTAGAATTTCAACGCCAATTGGAGTTCGCGTGGGTCGTTCGGGTTGTCCACGGTCGAGGTAATTCTACCGAAGTCGGCGGTGTCGAGGAAGTTGAGGATGCTCGGCAGGGCGAAGTTCGGGGTGTTGGTCAGGTTGAAGACCTCGACGCGGAGTTCGAAGCTCTTCTTTTCCGAGACCGGGAAGGACTTGAATAGCGAGAGGTCGAGGCGATGGAACGCCGGCCCGGTGACCTGGGTGTTGCCGCCCCCGAGCGGGCCGTAGTTCGTTTGGCCGACCTGGGTGACGACGCCCGGGTTGGTGAATGCGGCGGCGTTATAGAAGTGGGCGACGCTTTGGCCGGTGTAGAGTCCGGCGCCGGTGTAGAGGGCGTAGCAGCCGGTGTCGGCGCCGGTGGCGTAGGTGCAGCCGATGGTTTGCGGGTTACCGCTGTGTAGGGTGAGGATCCAGTTCGTGCTCCAGCCGCCGATAAAGCCATTGGCGACCTTGTTGAGGTTGCTCAAGTAGGGGCGGCCCTGGCCGATGGGCAAATCGTACGTGCCGCTGGCCACGAAGGAGTGGCGGACGTCGAACGGGGCGAGGCCCCAATCGCCGTGAATGCCGAAATTGGGCAGGTCCGGGGCGCGGAAGCCGGAGACGCCGCCGCCGCTCAAGAGGTCGCCGGCGTCGGTGAGGGCTTTGGCGTAGGTATAGGCGACTAACATGTCCAGGCCATTCGCGAAGTGGTGCTCGAGTTTGGTTTGGAGCGAGTGGTAGTCGGCGTTGCCGATGGTGTCGTCGTAGGGCGAACCGGGGGCGAAGTTGGGGAAGGGGATGTAGGGGGTGATGTTGGTGCCCGGCGGGAGGAGGACGCTCGCATTGTTGGCGCTGACGAAGGTTTCCAGATGGCGGCTGAGAGAGCCGACATAGCCGGCCTCGAAGGAGGTGGATTGAGTAAGTTGATACTGCAAAGTCAGGTTATCGCTCTGGACGTAGGGTGTTTTGTAATTGAGCTGGATGCCTCGCAGAGTAAGGCCGGATCCATTGACGAGGGCGGGATTGAGCGGGATGCCAGCGACGGAGTTTTCGAGCGTTCCGTACTGGCCGTTGGGCAAAACCATGGGGGACTGGGAGCTATGGGCATAGTAATAGAAGCTGTACTGGAAGGGATAGTTGTAGCCCAGGCTGGGGTAGCCGCCGCGGTTTTCGAATGCGCCGTAGTAGATGCCGTAGCCGCCGCGGATGACTAAGCGGTTAGTGGCCTGATAGGCGAAGCCGAAGCGGGGCGAGAAGTTCGTCTGCTGGATGTTGGCGAGGCCGCTTCCGTGATAGGCGTTGCTATAGACGAGCTTGATGCCGTCCTGCTGGAGGGTTTGCACGAAGGTCTGGGAGAGGGCGGGGTTGTTCTGGCGGTTTGCGGGAATGATGTATTGGGCGCCGGAGAAGGGAGTGCCAGGGACGAAGTTAGCCTGAGCGCCGTAGGTTTCGCCGGTGGGCGAGAAGTAATCCCAGCGGAGGCCGAGGTTGAGCGTGAGTTTCTGGGTTACTTTCCAGTCGTCCTGGAAGAAGGCGCCGCCATAGGCGCGGGTGGCGGCGACGTCGCCGAAGTTTGAAAGGGAGATGCTGTTGGGGCCGCCGAGGCCGTTGGTGGCAGGGTTGAGGAGGAACTGGGCGCGGCCGGTACTGGAGTCGGTGACGTTGGGGATGGAGGTGAAGGCGCCGCTGAAGCTATAGCCGCCGCGGGAGTAAGGCGGGGCGATCCAGGGGAAGGTGATCTGCTGAAACTCCATGCCGGCCTTGAAGGTGTGTTTGCCGTAGATTTTGGTGAGGTTTTCGGTGAACTGGATGGTGTTGCTATAGCGGTCGCTGACGAGCCATTCGGAGGAGCCTAGCTGGCTGAGGCCGCCGATGCCGAGATAGGGGAGGCCGCCATTGCCGGGGGTTTGGAGGACGCCTTGGATGCCGTACAGGGCGGGGATGTTGGTGGTGCTATTGCCGTAGGGCTGGACGCGGGAGGTGTACTCGCGGTTGAAGCCTAGGCGGGCTTCGTTGATGAGGGTGGGGCTGAAGGAGTGAGTGTAGCTGAGGGCGGCGCCCATGGTGTTGAAGTTCTGGTCGCCGTCGCCGAAGCCGCCGCCGTCGGCGTAGCCGGTGAATGGTCCGGGAAGGAATTCGGGGTTGTGGGACCAGCTAAACCGGCCGAACATCTGGTCGTGTTCGGAGAAGTACTGGTCGACGCGAGTGTCGATTTGGTTGACGTCGTTCGAGGAGCTGCGGTTGACGTTGAAGTTGTTGTAGAGGCCGGGTTGGGTGGGGGCGGGCATGAGTTGAAGGAGCTTGACGGCGTTGGGGTCGAGGCGGCTCGCGGGGATCGAGTTGCCGGGGAAGGGCTGGCGGATGTAGGCGCCGCTTGCGTTAGTGGTGGTGGTGGCGGGATCGAAGATAGTTCCGATGGGGTACTGGTTGCCGTTGGCGTCGGTGAGGTGGCCGGTCTGGAGGGCCATGAGGTCGGAGAAGTTGGTGTATCCGCTGGCGGCCTCGGACTGGGTGGGGACGGTAGCGGTCTGGGGCACGGCCTGGCGGATGCGGGTGCCTTCGTAGTCGGCGAAGAAGAAGGTTTTGTTTTTGATGACGGGGCCGCCGATGGTGGCGCCGAACTGGTTTTGGCGGAAGGCGCCTTTTTGGGAGCCGGTGGCGTTCTGGAAGAAGTCGGCGGCGTCGAGGGCGTCGTTACGGAGGAACTCCCAGAGGCTGCCGTGGAACTCGTTGGTGCCGGACTTGAGGCTGGCGTTGAGGACGGCGCCGCCCGCGCGGCCGAACTCGGCGCTGAAGGAGTTGGTTTGGAGCTTGAACTCGGCGATGGCGTCGATGGGGGGTTTGAGGACGTAGGCGGCGCCGCTCAAGAAGTCAACGGAGTTGCTGTTGTTGTCGATGCCGTCGAGGAGGTAGTTGTTCTGGTCGGCGCGAGTGCCGTTGGCTTCGAACCAGCCGTTGGCGTTGAGGCCGCGGCCGTTGGGCTGGCCGGCGTTGACGCCGGTGGTGAGGCGGGCGAGGAAGGTGTAGTTGCGGCCGTTGAGGGGAAGGTCGTTGACGGACTGCGTGCCGATGACCTGGCCGACGGAGCCGGACTCGGTTTGCAGGACGGGGGCCTGAGCGCTTACGTCAACCGTGGTGGTGACTTCGCCGGGGGAGAGGATGAAGTCGACGACGAGCTGCTGCTGGATGTTGACCTGTTGGCCGGTTTTGCGTTGCTTTTTGAAGCCGGGCTGTTCGACCTCGACGGTGTAGGCGCCGATGCGGAGGGGCGTGAAGACGTAGTTGCCCGAGCTGGAGGCGGTGGTGGATTGGGTGAAGGAGGTTCCTTCGTTGGAGATGGTGACTCTAGCGCCGGGGACGATGGCGCCGGTGGAGTCGCGGACGGTACCGAGGATGGTACCGGTATCGACTTGCGCCTGGAGGGACGAAGTCGCAAGAATCAAAGCAAGTGTTGCCAGAGGAGCGCCGAAACGAGCACTAAGCATGGTGCAACCACCCTTCCTTTCCCCAAACCACGATGAAAGCGATTCGTGATGGGGATGTTGTTTGAGGAAGGCTATCATGGAAAAATACTATTGTCAACGTACACGGTGGTCAACTTTTTCGCTTCTTGGAAAATCAGCGACTTACAGAGGATTTCTCCGATGCTTCGCCGATCAACGTACACGGAACGGGGAGAAGTTTGTGGGTGATTCAAATAAACAATCTGGAATCAAAGATATAGCAAAAGCACTTGGGGTTTCGATCGGGACCGTGGACCGGGCTTTGCATGGCCGCCCTGGGGTGAACCCAATCACCCGGACGCGGGTGTTGCGGATGGCCAAGGAGCTGGACTATCACCCGAACGTAGCGGCGCGGAACCTGAAGCTAAAGAAGAAGATCGTGATCTCGGTGCTGCTGCCGGAGGAGATCGCCTCGTTTTACGACGTGTTGCGCGAGGGGATCCGGGAGGCGTCGCGGCCGTTCGAGTCGACGATTGAACTGCAGTTCCGCTCGTATCCACGGCTGGGGGAAGGAGACGCGGCGTTGTTCGAGCAGGCCCTGGAGCAGGGGGCGAACGGGCTCATCCTGGCGCCTGGGCGGCCGGAGACGTTGAAGACGCTGATCCGAAGGGCGGCGCGGAACCGTGTGCCGGTGGTATGTGTGACGACGGATGCGCCAGGCACGGAGCGGCTGGCGACGGTTTCGAGCGACGCGTACACGAGCGGCTCGATGGTGGCGGAGTTGCTGAGCCGGTGCCTGCCGCGCGGAGGCGAGGTGCTGATCGTGACGGGGGATCTGGGCACCTACGACCATGCGGAGAAGGTGCGGGGGTTCCGGGCGATGCTGGAGCGGATGTCGAGCGGGCTGAGGGTAGCCGAAGTGATTGAGGCGCATGACGATCCGGAGTTGGCATACCGTCGGACGGCGGAGTGTCTGGCGCGCCGGCCGGAGTTGAGCGCGGTGTATGTGAGCACGGCGAACTCGATGCCGGTGGTGCGGGCTTTGGACGAACGCGGCGCGCTGGGGCAGGTTACGGTGATGACGACAGATCTTTTCCCGACGCTGGCGCCGCTGATCCGAAGCGGGAAGGTGCTGGGGACGGTGTATCAGCGCCCGCGGGCGCAGGGGCGGATGGCGTTTCAGGCGCTCTACCAGTTTCTGGTGGAGGGCAACTGCCCGCAGGTGCGGCGCCGGGTGCCTCCGCACATTATTTTGCGGAGCAATCTGGATCTGTTTCTGGAGATTCTCCCGGGAGATTTTGAGGAAGCGGTGGGTCCGCTGGAGGGGGCGGAGGGGGAACGGGAAGGTTGACAGGCGAACCGGTAACGTACACACTACTCCTATGCCCTCACGCCGTGGTTTTCTAGCCGGGTCTGCCGCGCTGGCCGCCGGAGCACTAGGAGTAGATTCGGTTGCCGCGGCGCTGCGCGAGGGGAAGGCGGCGGAGACGGAAGTATGGAGTTTGTGCGGGCTCTGGCGGTTCCGCACGGATCCGGCAGGGAGCGGGGAAGCCGAGCATTGGTATGCGGACGCGGCTCCAGCGGGGGAGTGGGACACGGTGGCGGTGCCGCACACGTGGCAGATCGATGGGCGGTATGTGGAATACCGGGGCGTAGCGTGGTACCGGCGGGAGTTTGACGCGTTGCCGGGTTGGCAGGGGATGGCGATACGGGTCGAATTCGAGGCGGTGTTTCACTCGGCTCGGGTCTGGGTGAACGGGACGCTCGTTGGGGAGCATCTCAAGAAGGGGTACACGGCGTTTGCGTTCGACATCACACGGCTGGTGCGGTACGACCAGCCGAACGTGGTTGCGGTGCGGGTGGACAACGCGTTCAACGAGGCGATGCTGCCACGGGGGCGGTCGAGCGACTGGGCGCACGATGGAGGGATTTTCCGGCCGGTGCAACTTCTGATTACGCCGGAGGCGTTCGTGGAAGCGGCGGACGTGGATACGGTTCCGGATTTCGCGGGAGGGAGTGCGCGGCTGGACATTGTGGTGCATGGGCGTAACGCGGGCGTCCGGGAGTGGAAAGAGAGCGCCGGGGTGAGGGTCATCGAGCGGGAGACGGGACTGATTGCGGCTTCGAACGAGAATGCGGCGGCGATGGAGATGGCCGCCGGCGGGAGCGCCGTGAGTAAGTTCTCCGTCGAGTTAGACCATGCTAAGTTCTGGCATTTCGATCAACCGGCGCTATATGATCTGGAAGTTACTTTGGGCGGCGCATCAGGGCACCGGTTCCTGACTTCGTTCGGCGTGCGTAAATTCGAAGTAAAGGGGCAGGGACTGTACCTGAACAACGAGCGCGTGCGGCTGATGGGCGTGGAGAGGATGGCGGGAAGCAATCCGGAGTATGGGATGGCGGAGCCGGAGTCCTGGATTGATCACGACCATGACGATTTGAAGTACCTGAACTGCGTGTTCACGCGGGTCCATTGGCCGCAGGACAAGAGAGTGCTCGATTACTGCGATGAACACGGCATTCTGATTCAGACGGAGGTGCCGGCGTGGGGTCCGAACACGTTCGCGGGGATGACGGACGAGCCCAACCCGGAGATTCTCGCGAGCGGAATGGAGCAGTTGCGCGAGATGGTGGCGCGGGATCGGAACCATCCTTGTATTGGCTCATGGGGCGTGTGCAACGAGATCAATGGGCAGAATCCGCCGGCCTACGCGTTTGCAAAGCGAATGTATGAGGAGTCGAAGAAGCTGGATCCGGGGCGGCTGGTAAGCTACGCGTCGCATTCGTTGTTTCACACACCGGACAAGGATGTAGCCGGTGTGATGGACTTCGTGATGATGAACGAGTATTACGGGAGCTGGCAGAAGGGCGGGCCGGAGGATCTGAAGAAGACGGTGGACGGAGTGCACGCAGCGTTTCCGGACAAGCCGATTGTGATCAGCGAGTACGGCTATTGCGCCTGCACGGCGGACCGGCCGGAAGGCGACCAGATGCGGCGGGAGGTGTTGGCTTCGCAGGATGAGGTGTTCCGCGAGCGCGATTACATGGCGGGATTGATTTTCTTCTGTTACAACGATTACCGGACGCACGTGGGCGACCGGGGATTGGGCGTCATGCGGCAGAGGGTTCATGGCGTGGTTGACTTATACGGCGCGCCGAAGGGTTCTTATGAGCTGCTACGGATGGAGTCGAGCCCGATTGCGGCGCTCACGGTGGAAGGTAAGCCGAAGGACTTGAAGTTGAAGGTGAGGACGCGGGCGCACTTGCCGGGTTATGTTTTGCGCGGGTATAAGCTGCGCGGCGTTTACTACGGCTCTGGCGAAATTCCGGTGGAGCGCAAAGAGGCCGATCTGCCGGACTTATCTCCAGGGCAGACGGTAGACGTGAGCATGGCGTTCAGCGAGGCGATTCCGCTAAAGATCGAGTTCGACATATTGCGGCCGACGGGCTTTTCGGCTTATTCCCAGACATGGAAGCTGTGAGACCGTGAAGCCGTTTGAGCTGCCGCGAGCGCCGCGTAACCTGGAGGGCCCGGTGAAGGCATGGGCGGAGCCGGTGTGCATACCGACTTACGAGCCGATGGCCCCGGACAAGAACCCGATGTTTTTGGACAAGCGGGTGTACCAGGGTTCGAGCGGGCGTGTGTATCCCCTGCCGTTCATCGACCGGATTTCGACCGAGCGGAAGGATAAGTGGTGGAACGCGGTACATATTGAGAACGAGTACTTGCGGGTGATGGTGCTGCCGGAGATCGGCGGGCGGATTCACGTTGGGCTGGACAAGACAAACGGGTACGATTTTTTCTACCGGCAGAACGTGATCAAGCCGGCGCTGGTGGGGCTTGCCGGGCCGTGGATTTCGGGCGGGGTGGAATTCAACTGGCCACAGCATCACCGTCCCGCGACGTTCATGCCCGTGGACTTTCACATTGAAGAGCATGGCGATGGATCGCGGACAGTGTGGCTGAGCGATTACGATCCGATGCTGCGGATGAAAGGGATGCACGGGGTTTGTCTCTATCCGGGCCGCGCGGTTCTGGAATTGAAGGTGCGGCTGTACAACGGGACGCCGATTGCGCAAACGTTCCTGTGGTGGGCGAACGCGGCGGTGCGGGTGCATGAGTTGTACCAGTCGTTCTTTCCCGAGGACGTGCACTTCGTGGCCGATCATGCCAAACGGGCGATGAGTACGTTCCCTTTGTGCGAGGGCGTTTATTACGGCGTGGATTACGCGGCGCGGGGGCGCGAGCGGAAAGCTGCGGCCGCACGGGGCCAGAAGTATGTTCCGCCGGGGACTTACGCCCCGAACGATCTCAGTTGGTACGCGAACATTCCGGTACCGACTTCTTATATGGCGCTGGGCTCGCGGGAGGATTTTTTCGGCGGGTACGACCATAAGTTAGAGGCCGGCGTGGTGCATGTGGCGGAGCATCGGATCGCGCCGGGGAAGAAACAATGGACGTGGGGCAACCATGAGTTCGGGAGGGCGTGGGACCGGAACCTGAGCGACGATGAAGGGCCGTATATCGAGCTGATGGCGGGCGTTTATACGGACAATCAGCCG
>JAJYCN010000412.1 GCA_021778335.1 Acidobacteriota bacterium
GTTTTTTCGTCGAAGCGGAGCTTGAGGTATTCGGGGACGGAGCGGGCTTTGCTGCCGTAGTAGAAGGGCATCAAGAAGACGCCGGTGAAGAGCATGGCTGGGACTGCGCCGAGCCAATAGAAGTGGGCGGTCATGATGCCGTACTTGGCGCCGGAGGCGCACATGCCGATGACTTCCTGGGCGCCGAGGTTAGCGGCGATGAAGGCGAGGGAAGTGATCCAGACGGGGACGGAGCGGTTGGAGGTGAGGAAGTCCGCGCTGGTGGTGACGCGGCGTTTGACCAGCCAGCCGATGCCGAGGACGAAGGCGAAGTAGAGGGCGAGGATGAAGTAGTCGACGGGGGCCAGGGTCAATCTTGGGAGTTTAGCATATGGGAAGAAGGAAGGAGCAAGAAGCAGAGGAGCAAGAAGCAGAGGAGCAAGAAGCCTGGAGCAAGAAGCATGAAGCGAGAAGCAGAGGAGCAAGAAGTCAGGAGCCGGAGGAGGCGAGGATGGCTCTTGTGTAGGCGCTGAGGAGGCGGCTTACTTGTTCCAGGAGGGCCTTCAATTCTTCGGTTTTGCCGTAGCCGAGGTCTTGGGCGAGGAGGAGGTAGTAGCGGCTTTCTTCGAGGGAGCCTTCGGCTACGTTCATGTAGCGGGCTTTGTCGGGTTTGGTTCGCTTGGCGAAGCCTTCGGCTATGTTGGCGGGGATGGAGACGGCGGCCCTACGCATTTGAGAGGCCAGGCCGTAGGTTTCCTGTTTAGGGAAAGTCGAGGTGAATTTATAAATGGCCAGGACGAATTGGTGGGATTTTTGCCAGACTTGGAGGTCGTTGAAGGTTCGGGCCGAGGGGCGGGAGTTAGTCACGGGTTGAGTTTAGCGCGGTGGGCTCGGACGGGATGGCCGGGACAGTTCTGGTGAGAACGCATTTCACAACTGTCCTAAGAAGACGAGGGTGTCTGCGCCTCTTCGGTGGTTCGGCGACGAACAGCCTTGCCCTCGTCTGCTAAACCGGGCTTACCTCGCAGCACGCCCGGGCGGCCCCGCTGCTGGAGACAAGTATTTACAGAGTTGCGTTTCTGGTTTGCGTTCCCCTTGTGCTTCGACAGGAAAGGCGTTATTGTGTTGTAGAAGCGAAAGGGGAGTGGAGTGACGGATCGGATCGATTTGCCGCAGGGGACTTTGGATTTGCTGATTTTGCGGACGCTGGCGGGCGGGGCGCAGCATGGGTGGGCGATTTCCGAGCGGGTGCAGCAGGTTTCGGATGAGGTTTTGAGCATTCAGCAGGGGTCGTTGTATCCGGCTTTGCACCGGCTGGAGCGGCGGGGGTGGATTAAGGCGCGTTGGGGAACTTCGGAGAACAACCGGCGGGCTAAGTATTACGAACTTACTCGCAAGGGACGGAAGCAACTGGAAACTGAGACGGAAACCTGGCGTAAGTTGGCGGCGGCGGTAGCTCAGGTGCTTGAGGGGGCTTGAGGCGGCGATGTGGGAGGATCTGCGATTTCGGGTGCGGGCGCTGTTTTGGCGGCGGCGGGTGGAGGATGAGTTAGACGATGAGATCCGGTTCCACTTCGAGCGGGAGGTGGAGAAGTATGTGCGGTCGGGGATGAGCGAGGGGGAGGCGAGGAGGAAGGCGCGGGTGGTGTTTGGGGGACGGGAACAGGTGAAGGAAGAGTGCCGCGAGGCGCGGGGCATCGGTTTTCTAGAAGTGACGGTGGGCGACGCGAAGTACGCGTTGCGGCAGCTTTGGGAGAATCCGGCGTTTTCGCTGGTGATGATACTGACGCTGGCGCTGAGTATCGGGGCGAACAGCGCGATCTTCAGCGTGATCGACGGCGTGCTGCTGAAGCGGCTGCCGTATCCGGAGCCGGAGCGGCTGGTGCGGTTGTTTCTGTCGAGCCGGGAGTATCCGAGATTTCCACTGAACCCGTTTGACTTTCTCGATTTCCGGGCGCGGAACCGCTCGTTCGCGGGGATCGCGGCTTTCACGCGGGGGGACGTGCAGCTATCCGGGGATGGCGAGCCGGTGAAGCTGAACGGATTCGGAATTACTTCGGGTTATTTTCAGGTGCTGGGTTTGCGGCCGGAGTTAGGGCGGGAATTCGACTATCGGGCCGAGATGCCAGGGAACGGGTTACAGGTGATGGTGAGCGACCGCTTGTGGCGGACGCGATTCGGGGCTGATCCGAACATCATTGGGCGGAAAATCCTGCTGAACATGCAGCCGTTCACGGTGATCGGGGTGATGGGTCCGGGGACGGAGCATCCGGGAAACGAATACCACGCGGTGGCTTACGGCGAGAGCGTGGACGTGTGGTGGCCGTTCTCGTTTGCCGGGAATTCGAATCAGCGGGGCTCGCATTTCATCGAGGGGATCGGCCGGCTGCGCGGCGGCGTGAGCGTGGCGAGTGCGCGGGCGGAGATGAACACGATCATGGCGCAGCTTGCGCGCGAGCATCCGGACGGCGACTCGGGCTGGACGGTTCTGGTGGCGCCGCTGTACACGGAGATCGTCGGCGCGAGCCGGCATCTGCTGCTGGTGTTGCTGGGGGCAGTGGGGATGGTGCTGCTGATTGCGT
>JAJYCN010000168.1 GCA_021778335.1 Acidobacteriota bacterium
GCCGAGAGTAAGTCGCCCGACCGTCTCGATCCCAGGGTGTTATCCTCGTCCAATCGTTGTTCCCAACAGGCCTTGCAGAAGAGGCATTCCCGCCCGGCTCTTCGGAGCCGGGCGGCCGAACGTTAACTTTTTTCCGGGCACAAAGCCGTAGTGTGTCCCGGCTCATTTGAAATCCCACGCGCCGGCTAGGAAGGACCGATGGAGCTATAAGCCGGTTTCTGTGCCCCTTTCGGGGTGACAGCCATTCCTCTAGACCCGCCCTCGCAAGCGGGTTCAAGCGACCTACCCGAGGGTCGAACGGAGCGGGCCGCTCCTTCCCTCCTATTTGGTCTTGCTCCACATGGGGCTTGCCATGCCGCGCGAATTACTCCGCGCGCGGTGCGCTCTTACCGCACCTTTTCACCCTTACCGGCCTTGCGGCCGGCGGTATATTCTCTGTGGCGCTTTCCGTGAAATGCGCTTGAACGCATCCCCCCGGCCGTTAGCCGGCATGCCGCCCTACGGAGACCGGACTTTCCTCTCCCGCCCGCGCGGCTTTCGCCACAAAGACGGCAGCGGCTGCCCGCTCCACCGATCCAAATCTCATTATCGCAGCCGGGCCTTGGGTAAAATAGCGGCTTGCGAAGCCTCCTTGCTCTCGCGCTCGCGCCGGCTCTCCTCACCGCCGGTCCCGTTCCCACCCCGGAAGCCCACTTCGGCTTTCCCATGGGGGCTGACCGGCATCTGGTCGGCTGGTCTTCAACCGTCTCCTATTTCCACGAACTCGCCGCCGCAAGCCCGCGCGTCCGCGTCCTGGAACTTGGCAAAACCACCGAAGGCCGGCCCATGATCGCCGCCTTCCTCGCCTCGCCGGAAACGCTGCGCACGCTCGATCGCTTCCGCGAAATCCAGCGCCGCCTCGCCGACCCTCGCATCACCACGCCCGCTGAAGCCTCCGCCCTCGCCGCTTCAGGCAAAGCCGTGGTCATGATCACCTGCTCCATCCACTCCACCGAGGCAGCCTCCACCGAAAGCGCCGTCGAGTTCGCCTACCGCATGGCGACCGAAGATACCCCGCGCATCCGGGCCATCCTCGACAACGTCATCCTCATCCTGGTCCCGTCGCTGAATCCCGACGGAATCGACATCGTCAAGCACTGGTACGACTCGACCCTCGGCACGGCCTACGAAGGCACATACCCGCCGCAGTTATACCAGAAGTATGCCGGCCACGATAACAATCGCGACGGGTACTTCTTCACCCAGCGCGAGACGCGGCTTGTCGTCAGCGAACTCCACAATGTCTGGCATCCGCAGATCGTCTACGACGTGCACCAGCAGGGCCCGTTCGCCTCGCGTATGTTCTTCCCGCCCTGGCTCGACCCGCTGGACCCCAATGTCGACTCGCGCCTGTTCGATGAAAGCGGCGCGATCACCTCGGTGATGGCCGCGGACCTCGCCGAATCCGGCCGGACGGGCATCGTCACCCACGCCATGTATGATTTCTGGTCTCCGGCCCGCCAGTACGCCTCTTACCACGCAGGCATCCGTATCCTCAGCGAGAGCGCCAGCGCCCGCCTGGCCACGCCGATCGACGTCGCGCCCGAGCAAATCCTCACTCTGCAGCCGGGTTTCCAGCCGCGCCGGCGAAGCTGGAACTACCTGGACCCCTGGGTGGGCGGGCGGTGGACGATCGGCGATATCGTGCACGATCAACTCATCGCGATGGAGTCCTGCTTGTACGAAGCCGCGCAGCGCCGCCAACGGTTGCTTGCAAATTTCTATCAGGCCGGCCGCGACTCAACCGCGCGGACCTCGCCGTTCGCCTATCTCATCCCCATGCCGCAGCGCGACATGGGAGCGGCCCGGAAACTCATCGAGACCCTTCATTTTGCCGGCGTCGAGGTGGAGCGCACTTTGCAGGACGCAACCGTGGAGGGCCGCCGGATTCCCGAGGGTAGCTACGCGATACGCATGCGGCAGCCCTACTCGGGCTTCGCCAAGACGCTGCTCGAAGTGCAGAACTACCCGGACCTGCGCCTCTACCCCGGCGGGCCGCCGCAAAAGCCCTACGACGTCACGGCGCAAACCCTGCCCCTGTTGATGGGCGTAGATGTCGTTCGCGCGGACGCCCCCTTCGATCTCAAATCGCGCGGCGCCGGGGCGTTATCGGCCTCGCCCGCCGCGATGCCGCTCCCCGCCGAAGATAGTGGCACATGGATCCGCGTGAACCAGGCGTGGGCGGCCCATCGCGAGGTTTGGCGCAACACCTCCACCGGCGCGTTTGTTTTTGAGACCCCGTCGGACGGGAAGGACTGGAAGCGCGTGGCGCGCCCGCGCATCGGCGTGTACCGAAGCTGGGTGCCCGCAATCGACGAAGGATGGACGCGCTGGGTGCTCGATCAGTTCGGCTTCGCCTACCAGAGCCTGACGAATCCGGAGATCGAAGCGGGCGGCCTCGATAAACATTTTGATGTGATCGTGTTTCCGGACGAGACGCCGCGGGAGATCGAGCGCGGCTACCCGGCCGGCGCCATGCCGGAGCAGTACACCGGCGGGCTGGACTCGCAGGCGGACCAAGCGCTTGACCGCTTCGCGGTCTCCGGAGGAACGCTGGTGTTTCTCAACCGCTCCGGCCGGTTCGCGGTGAAGAGCCTGCGCCTGCCGGTCCGCGACGCCACCGGGGATCTGACGCAGGAAGAATACTACTGTCCCGGCTCTTTGCTCAATGTGCGTATCGAAAAGAAGAGCGCGCTCGGCTTCGGCCTGCCGCCGGCCTTCACCGTCTGGAACGAGCAAAGCCCGGTATGGGAAGCCGCGGAGGAGCCCGGCGTCCGACTCATGCTTAAGTATCCGGCTTCCGGCGTGCTCGCCTCCGGCTGGCTCCTCGGCGAATCCCGCATCGCGGACCTGTCTCCATTGGCCGTCGTCGACCGTGGCGCCGGCCACGTCGTGCTGTTCGGCATGCGCCCCCAGTACCGCGGCCAGAGCTACCTCACCTTCAAACTCTTCTTCAACGCCCTTCTGCTTCAGCCGCGCGAGTAAAATGAAAAATAGCGGGCGCGTAGCTCAGGTGGATAGAGCATCAGCCTTCTAAGCTGAGGGTCGCTGGTTCGAATCCAGCCGCGCCTACCATGAAAATAAATGACTTATTGAATCAGGCCCGGTTCCCGGGTGGGCGACTTTGGGGACTTTTTGTAGGACCCTGGGTCGGAATCCGGTTTCGGGCCGTGATCGAGGGCGCTCATGTCCTCGCGCATCTCGTCCAGGGAGAAGTGCCCGTAGCGGGCGGCCATGAGGGCGAGCGTGCCGGGACTCCAGCCGACGATTTTCCCGACCTTCGGCAGCGGGACGCGGGCCGCTATCAGCCGGGAGACGGCGGAGTGTCGCAAGTCGTGAATCCGCACGTGCTCAAGTCCGGCGCGCTTGCGGGCGGTTTCCCAGGCGCTCCTGATCGAGCCGATGGGCTTCGTGGGATCAATCTCGTAGACGGTGATGCCCTCGAAGCCGAAAGCCTGCTCCGCGCCAGCGCCGCCGATCTTCTCCGCCGGAAAAACGAAGTGCTCGGGCCGGCGGGCCGGGAACGATTGCGCCCATATCGTCAGGACGGCGAAGGCCCGATCCGTCATCGGGATTGTACGGAAGGAACCGGCAGCCGTCTTGTCCTTGCCGAGGCGGATGGCGCGTCCATCGAAGTCAAGATCCTGCCATTTCAGGCGGAGCAGCGTGCCGCGCCGCGCGCCCGTCTGAAGAGCAAGCTCGATGAAGGGCCGTAACGCCCGGCTGCGAGACTTGCCGCACTCATCAAGCAGGCGCGCTTCTTCCTCCGCCGTCAGGGCGTGTCCGGTGTCCTTGCGCTCCGGCAGCATGGTGACTTCGGGTTGGATGCGCGCCCAGAGGCCGCCGCGCTTCAAAACGGCGCGGAGCAGGCCCACTTCGATGTTTACCAGCCGGGGCGATGCGCCCTCCGCCAGCCGGGCTTTCTGATACTTCGCAATGCCGGACGCCTCGATGTCGATAACCAGCTTCCTCCCGAAGACCGGGGCCAGGTGTTTCATCGCGCCCGTGGCGATGGTCGCCATGCCGGGCGACCATTTCGCGCGCTTCGCCTCGATGAAGTCCTTCGCCGCCACTGAGAACAATTTCGGGGTTCCGCGCTTCCTCAGGCCCACCATGCCATCGCGCAACTCCGCCCGGCGCGCTAATTCGACCTCCCTGGCCCGCGCCTTGCTGGTCATCCGGCTCGATTCCCGAACCCGGACTCCGCCAATTTCGAATTCGAACCACCACACTTTTGACTTAGCCGGACGGTAGACGCTCATTGTCCCTTCTCCTTTGGCTCCGAGATTTCGCCTTTGTGGATGGCGCGGGTGAGAAACGTCAGGGTGACGCCCGGACACTTGCGGCAGACAAACCCCCTCCATTTCTCCGCCCGGCGGCTCCGGCTTTCCCATTCCGCCATGGCCTTCGTGACGGCTTCCAGCTTTTCCTCGCGGGCTTTTTCGCGTTTGCGCTGCATCGCGGTCTTCGCGCCCTCGGTCCTCGCGCAATGCTTAGAGCAGAACCGCTTCGGCTTCCGGCCCGCGCGGATGTAGTAGCGCCCGCACCGTTCACATGGGCCGCCAAGTTGCCCGCATTTCGGGTTCGTGACAAGCCGGAGAAACTGGTTCACGGCGTGATCCCATGCACTCCACCGGCGGCGCGGCGCGTACTTGATGAAATAGCGCAGCCTAGGGCCTTCAGGACGGAACATCACGCGGCTGGCGCCCTCCCACCCGCTCAGGTTGGGGTAGCCTACACTCAGCTTCATCTCCGCCCATTTGGAAAGGACCGGCCCGGAAGCGAGCCACCCCTGAACCATTTCGGTTAAATGCTGGCGGACCTCCGACCGCTGCCGTGTCCGAACTTTCTCGATTTCGCTCTGGGGCGCATCCGTCTCCCGCAACCACTCGGGTGTGCCGCCATTGAGCAGTTCGAGAACCTCCCGTAGAGACTTGTCCGGGTCCTCGGCTTCGGCGGCTGGATCGAAGCGCTTTCGCTTTGGTTTTATCCGCACGACTTCACATTATCACGTGTATATCCAGTCGTGCAAACCGAATCATGTTTAAGTTAGACCAAACTGTGCATGATGGTGCTAACTTCGATATTGATGTTGGGTCGTCGTGGTGAGTCAATCATAAGTAGGAAGTCAGTTGCAACGGAGAGCACATGGAACAATTCAAAAGAAAACTCCTCACCACGGCGGAGGCGGCAGCGGAACTGGGACTCGCGGAACGGACCGTGCGCCAGTGGATCTGGCGGCGGAAGATCGACACCGTGCGGATCGGACGCTGTGTCCGCGTCCCCGCTGCCGCATGCGATGCCCTGATAGAGCGCGGGCTGAGGCCAGCCGTAGAGGGCCGATGACGGCGGCGGACCTGGCGCGACGCGTGCGTATCACGACGGTAGCCGAGGCCCTGGGCCTGGGCGTGCGCGGGCGCCGGTGTCGGGCGGTGTGGCGCGGGGGCGAGGGGCTGTCGGTCTCGCTCGACGATGCGCGTGGCGCGTGGTACGACTTCGTCGCCGGAGAGGGCGGCGGTGTGCTGGACCTGGTTGGGCGTGTACTCGGTTGCTCGCGGGCCGACTCGGCGCGGTGGCTGGCCGACTGGCGCGGAGTCACGCTCGACGGCGCACCGGCGGACATCGGCGAGCGTCGTGAGATGGCCCGGCGGCGCGCACGGGACGCAGCAGACGCGGACGCGGCGGACTACTGGCGGCTGGGATACCTCGTGCACCTCGACGCGCTCTTGGCGCGCGCAAAAGAACGGCTCGCGGAGTATCTGGCACAGGACGCGGACCCGCCCGACGTACTCACCGGGCCGCTGGCTGCCGCTACGCGCATCCGAGCGCGGCTGGCCGATGCACGCGGGGCGGAGCTACTCCGGCTGTACCGCGAGTACGTCGCCGTGGACCCCGTGTGGACACGCGGGTATGTGGCCGATGGGCGGGCCGACCTGGCGCACGCGAGCGCGCTGGCAGTAGGTCTCGTCCGAGTTATGGCGGAAGCGGAGCGGAGGGCGCGGCAATGCGCGGCCTAGATATCTCCGACTTAGAGCGGGAGGCGCGCGAGTTACTCGCCGATGAGCTCTTCTCCGTCGAGTCGCTGCCCAGTATCTTCGCGCGAGAATGCGCGCCCGTGTCGTGGCTGGTGGCCGACATCATCCCCGAGGCGGCAGTGACAATGATCGCGGGCGATGCGGGTGTGGGCAAAAGCACGCTGGCGCTGGCGCTGGCCGGGGCGGTAGCGCACGGCGGGTGCATCCTGGGGCGGGAGGCGCGCCCGCGTAAGGTGCTGTACCTGGATCGCGAGAATCCACTGGCCGTGGTAAAAGAGCGCCTGGCGCGGCTGCGCATCGAGCCGACGGATGACCTGCTGGTGTGGGGCCTGTGGGATGAGCCGACGACCGGA
This sequence comes from Acidobacteriota bacterium, assembly GCA_021778335.1. GTDB lineage: Bacteria > Acidobacteriota > Terriglobia > Bryobacterales > Bryobacteraceae > JAJYKC01. Next base: position 6,428 of record JAJYCN010000168.1, read on the forward strand.
GGCCCGGAGTCGCCGAGCGTGATTCGTTTCGCTCGCGATTACACGCCGCTGATCGTGGTCGATTCCTTGGTGGCGTTCCACAGTGGAAGCGAGCAGGATGCGACCGAGACCCGCGCGCACATGCAGCATTACCGGCGTCTGGCCGCCGCGGGCGGCAGCGTGGTGGTGTTACATCACACCGGCAAGAGCGAAACCTCGCGTGATTATCGCGGGTCTTCTGACATCAAGGCGGCGGTGGATCTTGCTTTCACCCTCGAAGCCGAGGGCGACGGTAGCGACGGCTTGTCTTCTCTGCGCCTCCGAGCGGTCAAAAATCGGCTCGCCATGCTCCGGACCATACGGCTGGCGTACACGGACGGTATATTTACCGAGGCCGGCGGCGCGGCGCCATCGAACCGGGAGGTCATCGAGCGCATCATCGGCCCGAATCCGGGCATGAGTGCGGGTGACATCGAGGTACTGGCTGCGGGTGCCGGAGTGACGCGCTCTCGGGCGCGGGCGATCCTGGCGGAGGGCCTCCGGGACGGGTGGCTCACCGTCGAGTCTACGGGGCGTGGATCGGGGCGGCGATACCGGCTCGCGGAGGCCATCGAGGCGGGTGTCCTATGAGGCGCACCGTTCTCGCCGAGGCCGCATTTTCTCGCCGAAGCACGGCGAGAACTATCTCTATCCGAATCAATATATTACGGAGTTCTCGCCAACTCGCCGACCCTATAGAGAAAAAAACGGCGAGAACAGTGCCGGAGGCTTCGCGATGACCGTCGCGGACGCGATCGCCGCCGTCCAGCGCGCGGGCGGATCGCTCGCCGTCGAGGGCGAGCATATCCGCTACCGCGTACCCCGGAAACGGCCGGCCGCAGTCGATGAGGCGCTGGCCGTGCTTCGCGGGCATCGGGACATGGCGCGGGCCATCCTTGCGGGCGATATCCCGCCACTCGATGCGTGGCCGGAATCGCTGCTTGACCTGCAACGCGAACGGGCCGCAATCATGGAATTCGATGGCGGGCTACCGCGCCCGGAAGCCGACCTCCGTGCAGCCGAAGAGGTTTGGGATTCGTACAAACGCTTCGTAATCGAGGCATCGTGACCGGGCCGGAGGCAATGCGCCCACCGAAGAGTTTCCGGGGTGAGATCGAGCTTCGCATCGCAGCCGTGGAGGCCCGCGACGGTCTGCGCAGCCGAATCGTGCCAAACTGCCGCGCGCTTGCTCAACGGCTCGAAGCCGACCCGGCTGGACGGCGGATTGTCGAGGCCATCGAGCGCGAGGCCGCCTACCACGCGGAAGCACTCAAGAGCGTGTTGAAGGCGCGGAGAGGAAGAAGGTGATGGCTGAAAGTAAAGCGGCACGCGGAAGCGCGCGATGCCGGGCCGGAGATGCGTCTAGCCGCATCGCTCCGACGCAACAGAGCGCGCGCCAGGCGGCAAGAATGGCCGTTCTACGCTACGCTCCCAGGCTTGCATGGCCGGGGTGAGGACCGAGCGTGATGCGAGCGTGCCGGCGCGATACCGGCGCGGGTTGAAATGACGGACTGCATGGCTGGCGCAACCGGCGTGACTGGAACAAGACGAAGACAGTTTTCAGAGAAGTACGCGCGCGGGGGTTTTTCGGCGTCTTAAAAAAGGCGGCGGGGAGGAAGCCGATGAACGCGAAGCGCAAGGGAACGCGGAACGAGCATCGCAGCATCCGCCTCCTGGAGGCCGCCGGTTACGCCTGCACGCGCGCGGCGGCTTCCCTGGGGGCGTGGGACATCATCGGGATCGGGTCGAAGGATCTGCTCCGTCAGTGGTCTCCGGCGCTCCCGCCAGTAACTTAGTCGCCGGAGAGGCAGCCGACGCAACAGAGCGCGCCTAATGCGCGGGAAATGGCATCCTACGGGCAACGCGACGGGCAAGGTGGCGACAGGAACGGTAAAAACAGGAGTAAGTCGCATTGTTTCGGACGTGATGGGCTCGCAGCCGAATCTACTATGGGGACTTTTTGTAGTACCCTGCCGAGAAATCGGGAGAAACGGGGAGAAACGCCCACTCGCCCAGAATGCCGAAAAACAGCCTGTTTCGTGATACTTACAGCACTTCGGAGTAAGTGGAAGAAATGGCTCCCAACGGACTTCTAAGCTGAGGGTCGCTGGTTCGAATCCAGCCGCGCCTACCAGCCCGGTTGCGGGCGCCGTCGGCGCCGCGCCGCTTCAGGTGCGCATCCGCGTGAAGAAGTAGAGGCCGGCGAGGGAGAACATCAGGTCGGGGGACCAGGCGGCGAAGGCGGCGGGGAGGAGATTGACGTTGCCTACCTGCTCGAAAAAGATGTTCAGGGCGAAGTAGGCAATGGCGATGCCGAGGCTGACGCCGACTCCGGCCATCGCGCCGCGGCTGCCGGCCAGAAACGCGAAGGGAATCGAGATTAGCGACATGATCAGGGCGAACAGAGGCACGGAGAACTTGCGATAGAACTGCACCTGCAACGGCACCGTGTCGAAGCCGCTGCGTTGGAGGTCGCGGATGTAGGCGGCCAACTGGAGGAAGTTCATCTGCTTGGACTCGATCACCTCTTTGAGGAACCAGTCGGGGGATTCGTTCACTTCGCGGAAACTGGTGGCCTTGCCGCTGAAGTCGGCGAGTTGTTCGCCGTTGGCGGTGAAGGTCCGGCTCCATCCGTTTTCAAAGACCCAGGTGTGCAACTGGGGTTCCCAGCGCGCGCGTTCGGCCGAGATCTGGCGGCGGAGACGGTAGCTGGCGGGGTCGAGTTCATAGACGTTGATGCCGTCCATGACGTGACTGACGGGGTCGAAATACTTGTAGTAGTAGATGCGGGAAGAACCCTCGCCGAAGATCCACTTGCGGTCCGCCCGCAGGTAGGTTTGCACGGGGCGGCCTTTGATCTCGTTGCGGAGGGCGTCCTGTTTCCGGTTGGCGTCTGGAACGTAGTAGTGGTCGAAGGCGAACAGGCCGCCGCTTAAAAAGAAACTGGCGATCAGCACGGGAGCGGCGAGGCGGAAAACGCTGACGCCGCAGGCCAAGAATGCGGTCACCTCATTGTGTTTTGAAAGGATACCGAAAGTGATCAGAACCGCGACGAGCACGCTCACCGGGGTTGAGTCGTAGATCAGCTTGGGCCCGAGGAAGAACAGGTAGCTGGCCACCTTGTACATCGGAATGTGGTTCTTGATGATGTCGCTGAGCAGCTCGAAGAATGTGAACACTTCCGTCATCAAAACGAAGCTGGCGAGCAGGACGGCAAGGTAAAACAGGAAGCTGGCCAGAACGTAAGTATCGAGCACCTGCGGAAGAATCGGCAGCCGCAGTGTGAGGCGAGGAGCGAGGTTGGGCGATCCGATGGGCGCGCGGAACCGGGCGCCGAAGGACCGGAGAGCGTTGCGCGTCATCCCGATCCAGTCCCGATCCCCAGGCGTTTCCAGGCGCGCCAACAGCACCAGGGCGACGAGCGCGAAGACGGAATTGGGAAGCCACACAGCCACGCCGACCGGCAGGGTCCTCTGCTTGGCGAGACCGATCAGCGTGATCAGGCCCATGTAGTAGAGGAACGCCAGGAAGACAGTCACCACGAACGCGGTGGACTTGCCGCCCTTGCGCGAGGACAACCCGAGCGGGATGCCGATGAGCGCCAGGATAACGCAGGCCGGTGGCAGCGCGAGCCGCTGCTGCAGTTCGATGCGGGACTCGATGACTTTTTCCGGATCGAGCGTACGGTCGCGATACGCCATCCGGTACAGCGGCACCGTGTCGATCTCGGTGACCGCCTTCACCAGGTGAACTTCATTGGGGCGCTGGGCTTCGAGAAGCTGCTCGCTCAACGGGAACGAAGTGGTGATGTACTGCGTGACGTCCTTGGTGACTTCGTGGGAGCTGCCGTTGCGAAGCGAGAGCTGGATGCGGTTATGAGCCACGTCGGGAATCGCCAGCGCATCGGCGGCGACGGTGATGCGCGGGGCGTCGCCGCGCTCGTGTCCGTCAGTATTGCGCGATTCCGGCGCCGATGTGTCGGCCATGAAGATCTTCTTCCAGCGGTAGACCGGGCCGGTTTTCGTCTGCGCGGCGAAGGTGACGTCGCCGACATACAGGATCGTGTTAGGGAACTGCTCCTCGAAGATGCGGGGCTCCACTTCGGCGGTGAGCTGGCTGGCGACGATGTCGTGGAGGAGGTGGTCGGTTTTCCAAAGTGAGTAAGGAGTGAGCCACAGCGTGGCGCCGGCCGTGATGGCGAGGCCGAGCGCGGCGAGCAGCAGCACCGGGGGCATGACGCGCCGGCCGGGCACGCCGGCGGCGCGCATCGCAACGATTTCCGAGTCGCCCGCCATCCGGCTCAGGGCAATGAGCGTGCCGACCAGGACGCCGAGGGGAATGGTGAACGTCAGGGTGAAGGGGATGGAGAGCAGAAACAGATGCGCGACCATGCCGGGGCTGGCCGAGCTGCGCACCAGGATTTCGAACAGGCGGCCGAGACGCTGCAGAAACAGGACAAACGTGAATAGCAGCGCGCCCAGCACGCTGCCGGAGAGCACTTCGCGGAATACAGCGCGCGAAAGGAGGCTCATAGGTTTATTTTGACGCCTCGAGCGGAGGCGGGGGGACAATCGGCAGCTTCGGCAGTTCGTCCTGCGAGGCTTGGAGATCGAGTTCGTCGAACAGGACGCCCGGCGCAACCACGGTTGCCGCCGTGATGTAGTCTGCGCCGCCGATGAGGGCGAACGGGGCGGTGTTGTCGAGGAAGTTGAAGACGGCGTTTTCGCTGGAGGCGGCGAGGATGTCCTTCAGCGAGCGGACCGAGACGCCGCTGAGGCGGAGGCCGCGGACGAGTTCCTCGCGGCCGTCCGGATAAACGCGATACGCCAGAATCGGCGGACTGACGAAGTGGTTGCCGCCCCCGTCCTGCTGCATCGCGGCGACGAGGCGGCGAAGTTCATCGAGCGAGGCCGAGGAAGGATAGTCGAGCTGGCGAATCAGAATGCCGTACGGCTTGTTCCGCTCCTTGCAGAGCTGGATCAGACGTTGCTTGAGGTCCGAGGACGGCACGGTGTTGGACGAATGAATGAAGAGATTGCCGTAGCCGGGCGCCGCCGCGCCGAAGTTGCCGTGCAGGCGGGCGCGGCCGTTGGACGTCTCGAATCCTTTGAGAACCGGCGTGCGAGTAAGCAGGAAGTTCTTGAGGACGCCGTGGTCGACTAAGTTGAGCGGACCCGCCTTGACGCCCTCATCGTCGTAGATGTAATTCCCCGCGAGGGACTGTCCCTGCCAGACCGTCTGCGCCGGGTCGTCGACGACATCGAAGGACTCGGGAAGAATGCGCGAGCCGATACGGCCTTCCAATTCACTGGGCATGTACGGCGCCGGACGGCCAGGTTGCGGAATCGGCTTGCGCGTCAGCTTCAGGTTGTTCCCTAACACCTGTGCGAAAAGTTGCGCGGAAGCCAGAGGCTCTAATAGCACCGGGCCCGAGTAGTCCTCTCCGCGGGGCGCCTGCGTAAGTTGGTCGAGGTTCGATGCGAGGCGCTCGATGGCGGCCTGGATATCGTTCTCGGCGGGAAGCGCGGTGAATTCGAGGGCCGGGAAGACCTCCGAATCCCGGACCATCATGCCATCCGGCGCCTGCGCCCAGGCGCGGACGGTGATGTAGGCGAGGTCGTTGGGCTGCCGCAGGCTGGCGCCCTCGGTGTTGATGAGGTAGGAAGCCGACTGGATCGACTCGAAGCTCACCACCGACGAGATGATGCGAGGGTGGGAGAGAAACACGCGCGAGAGCCGGACGATGCGATCGTTCCAGGCGTTCGAATCAATCGCGTGGCGGGGCGCGCTCGAGCGCGCCCCGCCA
>JAJYCN010000169.1 GCA_021778335.1 Acidobacteriota bacterium
CTGTACAACTATCCGACGAATATGGTGTTTTTCACGACGCCGGAGTTGTTGGAGATCGGCGGGCTGCCGATGACGTCGCTAAACGAGAAGCCGGGGCGGACGGAGGCTCTGAAATACTACCGGCGGGTGGCGGACCACTACAAGCTGAATGTTCGCCAGTACGAACTGGTACTGGCGATTCAGGGCTCGGACGATAACTTCGCGGTGGTGACGGATAAGGGGCGGTATGGGTGCCGGAAGGTCATTCTCGCCACCGGCTACTACGACGTTCCGAATCTGCTGAATGTGCCGGGCGAGGACTTAGACAAGGTCATTCATTACTACAAGGAAGCGCATCCGTATTACGACCACGATGTGCTGGTGGTTGGGGCGAAGAATTCGGCGGCGATCGCGGCGCTGGAGCTGCACTGGACGGGGGCGCGGGTGACGCTGGTGCATCGCGGGGCACGGCTGTCGGAAAAGATCAAGTACTGGATCAAGCCGAATATCGAGAACCGGATCAAGAACGGCGAGATCCGGGCTTACTTCAACACGACGGTGCGAGAAATTCTGCCGGAGGAAGTGGTGCTGGCGACGCCGGAGGGGGAAGCGCGGCTCAAGAACGATTTTGTGTTCGCGATGACGGGTTACCGGCCGGACCTGGAGTTTCTTTCGGAGAACGGGATTGTGCTGGATGCGAAGACGCAGCGGCCGCGGACGAATGCGGAGACGCTGGAGAGCGACCGTCCGGGGGTGTATCTGGCGGGAGTGATTGTGGCGGGGATGCACACGAACGAGATTTTTATTGAGAACGGCAGATTTCACGGGGCGGCGATCGCCAAAGCCATCGCCGCCCGCGTTTGCCCCTCACCCTGTCCCCCGGCCGAGGGCTGATGGATTGTCCACATTCATACGCTGACCACGGGACAGTGGGACTGCCGGATCAGGGAATAGGAGTTGGTCAACAGCGCTCCGAAGGAGGAACTGCCGGCGCTCCGTCCGATGACGAGCAAGTCCGCGTCCACGTTTTCCGCCGCCGAGGCGACGACGGCCGGCACGTCGCCGGTTTCCACGTGAACGTCCGCCCACAAACCCAATGCGTCCACTCGCCTTTGCAGCGCCTCTCGTGCTTCGCGGCGTAATTCGGCGGCCCAGGGCGCACCGGCGGCCAGACGCTCGCCCGGTGGAATGGCATGGACCACCGTAATGGCTGCGCGAGTGTTTCGAGCCAGCCGGCGGATCCAGCCGAGGACCTGCAGCGCCCTCGCATCCCGGTCCACGGCGCAAACGATTCGACGCAGGTTCATCCGAACATGTCCGACACGCCGATCGAGGTGAGCGCAGGTCCAGACCGGACACGGCGCCGTTTGCAGGACACGTTCGGAGACTGAGCCGAGAACCAGCTTTCGGAAGGGGCTGGTTCCGCATGTCGGCATCAGAATGAGGTCCGAGTGCTCCCTCAGGGCGCATTCGGCGATGGCGGCAGCGGGGTCCGTTCCGTATCGCAGGACAGGCCGCACCTTCAAGCCGTCAAACAGAGCGGGACGGTTTCGATCGAGCCACTCGCGCTGAGTTGGGCGGCACGCGGTAGCCGCCGCCATGACGCTGCGTTCGCGGGCGTGCGATGGCGAGTGGGAGAGCTTGCGTTCCTCCATGACGTGAAGCAGGGTTACGGTGGAACCGAAATGCCGCGCCAGTTCGGCAGCCTGGCGCGCGGCCTGCGAAGAACGCGAGGAAAAGTCTATCGGCAGGAGGATTCTGGCGATGGCGTGAGGGGACTCGACCTGGGCCTGCGCCTCGCACGCCGGCGCGTGGCTCCGGCCGGCTTCAGCCGGAGTTGTTTTGGCCGAAGTCCGGTCGTTCCCGTGTTGGGTGTGAGCCCCAACCGAACGCAGCGCTGCGATGACCTGTCTGGTTTCCGCGGAACAGATCACCGCGGGGGTGCTGATGGGGTCTCTGACGGTCACGATGTTCCACGCCTCTCGTCTGGTATGCGGAAGACGGATGGGCAACCAGGTTGCCATCCGCGTCAACCTTCGGCATTTACAAGGATTCGGCCCGCAGCGGCGGCCGGCTGGGCGTACAAAACTTTGAACGCCGCTTGTTTGGCGTTCAAACGATTTAACAAAACGGGCCGAGACGGGCGAAAGGCCTATGGGAACGTGGGGGATGGAGACGTAGGCCCGGTCACACTTTGGCGGTACGAATCTATGGACATCGTGGGCGGGGGTATGTACGACAATTTGGACACCGGAGGAGGCCTTCTAAAATAACCCCTGTATTATCAGTGCCGATCGGGTTTCGCCGAGGCGGCAGGCAGATTGCGGTAGTCATAGCCGGACGGTCGGCACCGTTGTGTCGCCCTCCAGGAAGAGAGAACCACATGAGACCACATCGCTCACTGACCAGTGGGCTAAATCTGGCGCTCCTGGCAACGGGCTGCCTGTTGACGCCCGCCGCGATGCGGGCACAGCAGGCCGATGGGGAGCGCGTGTTGAAGCTGTTGTCCGATGCGAAGGCTGAGGCCCTGCAGCTCAGAAACGACTCCGACGAACTGTCGGCGATTGCGCGCTCGTCGAAGGCGTGGCAGACGTACAGCGCGAAGATCAACATGATCAAGGAGCACGTCAACACGACGGGGAAACTTTTGACCGATATGCGGGAAGCGGAGGCGGTAGCCGATCCGTGGCAGAAGGCCGCCATGAACCAAATTGAGCCGCTACTGCAAGAACTGGCGGCAAATACGGACCGCACCATCAAGTACCTGAACGAGAATCAGAACCGCGTTCACATGCCGGAGATGAAGGACCTCACGAAGGCGAACCTGGCTCTGGCGCGCGACCTTGAGGCGCTGATCCGCGATTACGTCGACTATGGCAACGCGAAGCAGACATACGAACGGATGGCGGAGAAAATGAAGGTTGCCGACTGAAAGATGTTTCCGGCTAGAGGGGAAGCCGCACGCCGTGGAGTATGAGCGGGGGCGGCCACGTTGGCGGCAGCCGAGCCTGCTATGCTGATGGCGGACGTGTTTCGGCTGCTAGTTCGGGAATCGTCGCTGCTGGCGCCGGATCTTTCTTCGTTCCGGCGCCAAGAGACGGGGTTTTTGCTTGTAAATCTCTTTGTTCTCGCGGCGCTCCTGTTGAGCCACACGCTATTTTCTTCCTACCTGGGCGTCCCTCCCGCGATCCTGGTCGCCGTTCTTACGGCGGGCTTCCTGGCGAATGTTATCGAACTTATCTGGCTGCAGGGCGCCGAGACGCTTTCGGCCGTCGGCATGGTGGTTCTCACGTGGATGTCGATTGGATTGGGTCTGACACTAGCTTTCGCGCTGGCGACGCTATCTTACCGGCAAGACATACAGTACTTCGCGTTACTTGCCGTTCCGATCGTACAGAGCGCATTCCGATTTTCGCTTCGGGCGGCCGTTTTTGTTGTTGCCGTGAGCGACTTACTGCTTCTTTTCTGGGTGTGGAATTACTTCCGATTGCATCCGCCGGCCGACGTGGTCGAGTACATCGAGGCGGGGACCATCGCGGCGATTTACTCGATGGTTGGAATTCTGGTATGGATTCTGGTGAACCATCTGAGGGACAGGCAGGGTGAACTTCAAGCGAGCCTGGTGGAGCTCGACCAAGCCAAGGAGAAGCTTTTGGCGGAAGAGAAACTTGCCGCGATGGGCCGGCTGTCGAGTGCGATCGCGCATGAGATCCGCAACCCGGTGGCGATGGTGTGCTGCGCGTTGGCGACGGCCACGCGGGAAGGGCTGACCGAGCCCGAGCGCCACGAGATGTTCGATATCGCGGCGCGGGAGGCCTCGCGGCTGGAGAAGCTGACGACCGACTTTCTCCGGTACGCGCGGCCGAAACCACCGGCCAAAGAGCCGGCCGATCTAGCGGATTCGATCGCCTATGTGGCGGACATCTGCCGTCCCCGGGCGGCGGGCCGTTCGGTGGAGATTCGACTGGAGGCTTGCGGGCGGCTTCCGGCGGAGATGGACAGCGGGCAGGTACACCAGGCGTTGCTGAACCTGGTGATGAACGCGATCGACGGGTCGCGCGAGGGCGACACGGTGATATTGCGCGGCACAGCGCAGAACGGCGAGGTGAGGGTGGAAATCGAGAACACGAACGGACCGATTCCGGAAAGCGCCGCGCAGCAGGTTTTCGAACCTTTTTTTACGACGAAGCCTTCCGGCACCGGGCTTGGTCTGGCGATTGCGCGCAGCATCGCCCGCAGTCATGGCGGGGACGTGGTCCTGGCCCGGAATGAACCGGAAGTGATAGCGTTCCGCGCGACGTTTCCCGCATCCGCGGAGGTGAGGGAGAACCGTGGGTAGAATCCTGATTGTCGACGACGAGCGCAATCTGCGCCGCATCCTTGCGGCGAACCTTCTGCAGGAGCGCCACATCGTATCGGAGGCGGGCGGGGTTACGGAGGCGAAAGCCGCGCTGGCCGCGACGCAGTTCGACGCGGTGATTACGGATCAGAAGATGCCCGATGGCGAGGGACTGGAGGTGCTGGCGTTCGCGCACGAGTCGGATCCGGCGCTGTCGGTGGTGGTGCTGACGGCGTTTGCGACAGTGCAGCTTGCGGTGGAGAGCATGCGGCGGGGCGCGTTCGATTTTATTGTGAAGCCATTCGAGCCGGAGACGGTGCGGGCGGCGATGTTGAGGGCGTGCGAACACACGAACCTGCTGCGAGAAAACGGTCTGCTGAAGTTCACGGTGGACCGGCTGGAAGGGTCCTCGGAGATTTTCGGGGAGAGTCCGGCGATCCTTGCGCTTCGGGAGATGATCAGCCGGGTGGCTCCGACGAACGCGACGGTGCTGATCACCGGGGAAACGGGCACGGGGAAGGAACTGGTTGCGCGCGCGATACACAAGAGCAGTCCTCGGGCGCAGAAGCCGTTTCTAGCGATCAACTGCGCGGCGTTTACGGAGACGCTTCTGGAAAGCGAGCTGTTTGGCCACGAGAAGGGGGCGTTTACAGGCGCCGACCGCGCGCGGCCGGGCTTGTTCGAAGCGGCGCACGAGGGCACGCTGTTTCTGGATGAAGCGGGCGAGATGTCTCCGGCCGCGCAGGCCAAGTTGTTGCGGGTTCTGGCGGAGGGGAAGGTACTGCGTCTGGGTTCGACGAAGCCGCGGGATGTCGATACGCGGGTGCTGGTGGCGACGCACCGGGACTTGGCCGAGGATGTGCGGCGCGGGGCGTTCCGCCAGGATCTGTACTATCGGCTTGCGGTGGTGCCGATCGCGCTGCCGCCTCTCCGGGCGCGGCGGGAAGATTTGCCCGGACTCTGCGCGCTGTTCGGCCGGCAGGTGGCGCAGGAACTCAAAGTGCCTCAGCGCGGAATCAGCGCGAAGGCGATCGAGAAGTTGCGGCGGTACGAATTCCCGGGCAATATTCGGGAGCTGCGCAATCTCATCGAGCGGGCGTTAATTCTGTCGACGGCGGCGGAACTTGGGCCGGAGGATTTTCCGCTGGCTCCGGGGCAACCCGCGGCTCCGGGGGCGGGCAATTCGTATTCCTGGATCGAAGGGATGCCGGAGTCGCTGGCTCTGCGCGAATTCCTGGACGACGTGGAGAAGCGTTTGATTCAGAGGGCGCTGCGATCGAGCGATGGCGTGCAGGCCGAAGCGGCGCGCCGTCTGCAACTGTCGCGAAGCGACCTTTCGTACAAGCTCAGCAAGTTTGAGATTCGGGCGAGCAAGGACTGAACGGCGGCTCAGTCGCCGCCGGCGGCCCGCCCTACGGCGACGCGCGGGGAGGCGGGCGCGGAGACCGCGGCGTTGAGTTCGCGAGAAAGCCGGGCGCCCTGGCGGGCCGTGTGAGCGAGAATCACGATGCCGGCCGCGTAGAGCAGCAGGTAGACGACGGGCAGCGCCGCCGGAGCGGGCCGTGCCGCGCCGTTGTGGAGCCGGCGCGGGGCGAATACAATCGCCGCGAGGATCACGGTGAGCCCCGCGAAGGTGGTTCGCGTGAGCTCGGCCAGTTGGACATGTTCGTTCAGGACCGCCCGGAGACGGAAGGAGGTGTCGCCGAGACGTTCGAGCGCCGATGCGTTGCCGCCCGCCAGGTACAAGAAGAACGTGCCGGCGGCGACCAGCGCCAGCGCCGTCCGCAAGAATGGGAGGCTCGGCGCTTTGCGCCAGACCACCGCCAGCACGATGAACAGCGGCGCCAGCAAGAGCACCGGAATCGCGATATGCATCACGATGGGGTGCAGGGCCTGCCAACCCGGGAGTGAAGGCGACGCCGCCACAGGAATCGCTCCTACCTCACCTGCTCGAACCGCTCTTTGGGGGTGGCGCAGCTTGGACAGGAATTAAAGTTCAACTCGCTGGCCGTGAATCCGCAGACCGGGCAGACGTAGAATACTCTGGCCTCCGTGAAGCTCTCGAGATTGTCGAGCGCGTTCTGGAAGAGTTTGGCGTGCTCTGTTTCGGCGGCCAAGGCGAGGGTGAAGGTCCGTTCGGCTTCGGCGTTGCCGTCGCTGCCAGCCTGGCGGAGGAAATCGGGATACATCTGGCCGCGCTCGTAGGTTTCGCCTTTGATGGCGGCTTCGATGTTCTCGCGCGTCGATTGTACGACGGGTTCCTCCAATTGCACATCCGGCGCGCCGCCGAGCTTACGAATGACGGCGGCATGATTGGCGGCATGAATCTCTTCGGCGCGCGCTGCCGCGCGGAAAAGGCTGGCTACGCCCGAGTATTCTTCTTCGTCCGCCTTTTGGGCGAAGGCGAGGTAGCGCTGGTGCGCGTTGCTTTCGCCGCGGAAGGCGGCCTGGAGATTTTTCATCGTAGTCGCCGTGCTCCCGTTGTCCTGAGCGAGGCCAACGAGCGGAGCCGCCGCCATGGCCAGTAATACAAGTTTCGCTCTCATGGCTTTAGGTACCTCGCAAGAGCAGTTCGATGAAGCGGGCATCGCTGTCCGAATAGAACGCAACTGGAGCACCATGTTTTAAGTGGCTGTAAATTAAAGGGGCGCCCGCGGCAGGCGCCGGCCGCGGGCGCATGGATATTTGAACGTAGCGGGAGTGCGGTTCGAGGATTTGTATTATGAAGCGGCTAGAGGGGGGCTTCGGCGGCGCCGAGGACTTTGCCCTCCTCGCCCTGCGTTTCGAAGGCGATGACGCGGAGTCCGGCCTTGCCCGCGCCGGGCGGCACGGCGAACCGGACGGTTTGCCGGTACTCGCCGTCCTTGCCGATCCGGCCCGCCTCGCGGAGCTCCCGCACGACGGCGACATGGCTGAGGGTTCTGCCGGCGTTCTCTCCGCGGCGCACCTGGGTCGCGGCGCGCGCATCGGCGAGGGCCACCATCACGCGCGTTCCTTTCTTCCCGCGGGCTGTCACGAGGAAACTTACGCTGCCGTCGGCGCCGCGGGCCGCATCGGCGATCTGGACATCGGGGGTGGCCCCGGCGATCGCCTTCATGATCTCCTGCTCCGCCTTCCGGCCGTCACTGCCTACGAAGGCGGACTCGCCGTCGACGATCATCTCCGGCGTGAAGACGCCGAGATCGGAAAACCGCTGCGCGTAACGTTGCTGGCGCTTGCTGAATTCGGCCGAGGAGTAGGGGTCGGTCCATCCATCGCTGTTCCAGTAATCCACGTGCTCGCTCAACACGACCAGGGCCGTGCCGTTCTGCTGGCCGATTTGGTCGATCTTTGCGAGGAGATCGTCGGCCGGGGGGCAGCTCGAACAACCTTCGCTGGTGAACAACTCGATCAGGACACCGGGCCGGGCGGGGGCATCGGCGGCTTGCGGGAGGCAGGCAGGCATCAGAGCGAGGGCCATCATCCAACGCAGGGTCATTTTCGGCTCTTCGTACTTTCTTAGGGTACGCCGATTCGGACAGATTGTTTCAGGGTGGCGCCGCCGTGGCCATGCGCCGGCAGGGGTGAAGCGGCAGCGGCTATTCGCGGTGGGCTTGAATGAGATAGCTGTAGTGGCCTACGTTCCGGTTCGTATCCACGCTCCAGCCGTTTCGGGAGAGTGACGCGGCGACGTCCGCGGCCGCGAGGCGATGATCGTCCGGCGGACCCGGGGGTGAGCTTAGATCGCTACGCCAATCGAGGATGGCCAGGCGGCCTGCCGGCTTCAGGATCCGGCTTGCTTCCTCGATCACCTTCGCCGGGTCGTCCACCTCATGCCAGATGTTGGCGAAAAACGCGAGATCGCAGCTTGCCTCGGGCAGGGAAGTGCGGTCCGCCGAACCTTCCACTAATTCGATGTTCGGCTGCGCATCGGCGGAGTCGAGTTTGGCGCGGATGCGTGCGAGCATCGAGGGCTGAAAATCGACAGCGAAGACGCGCCCGTTCGGGCCCACGGCGCGCGCCAGGGGAATCGTGAAGTAACCGGTGCCGGCGCCGATGTCGGCGACAATCGAGCCGGGTTGCGGGGCCAGGCGGTCGAGCACTTCGGAAGGGGGAAGCCATTCGAGCCTTGCCGGATCGTCGAGTTTGTGGGCGTGGCCGGCTTGAAACGTTCTTTCGTTCACGCCCCGATTCTAACGCCGACGGGCATATTCGCCTGGTCAGAACGTGTATGCGAGGCCGAAGCCGGGGACAAACTGCTGCAACCAGCCCGAGATTTTGGCGCCGGGCGCGGGCGCGATGACGCTGGTGGGGAACGGCGACAGATAATCGTGCACCTCGATGCGGAACTGGAGCCGTTCCGAGAGGTTGAATTTGACTCCGGCGCCGACGGACACCAACCCCGCCGCCTGGCTGGTCTTGGTGAGCAGGGCGATCTGTTCGAGCGGCTGATAGGCCTGCTGCTGGCCGGCGCCGGTGTAGATCTTGACGCCGCCGCCACCGGCGACGAACGGCCGGATGCGGGCTTCGCGGGGAGCGAAGTGATAGAGGAAGTCGTAGTGAAAACCCTGGGTTATGGCGGCGAACTCGGCCGGGCCGCCGTTCCCGGATAGTTTCAGGCTGCCGGTTGAAAAGTCGTAACGGAATTCGCCTCCGAGGTGGTCGCCGGTGTTGTTGCCCAACCAAGCGCTGCCGGTCACACCGGGGGCGAGCGTTGCGCTGGCCGAACCGGCCGCGGACTGCGCCGTCTGGCTGGTGTAGAAACTGCCTCCCACCGCGCCGCCAATTTCCCAATTCTGCGCGACGGCAGGGGGGACGGCGGCGAGGAGGAGAATGAGCGATCCAGAACGCCAATGCATCATGAAGGTTAGTGGGCTCGAGGGTCTAATTCAGCACCCGGACATTGAGGGAAGTCGAATCGCCCGCCTGCGAAATTTGCAATGGGATCGACATGCCGGCCGGAACACCGCGCGGAACGCTGACGTTGATCTGGTACACGCCGATCTCTCCCGGCGCGAGTCCGGAATACATGACGGGCAGTTGTACGCCGCCCAGGGTGACCAGGGGCGGCGCGATGGTGAGCGCCAGCGGGTTCGACGGGGCGGGCTGGCCGGTGGCCACCGAGGGAAGCGTTGCGCCGAGGCCCGTCAGGTAGATGGAGAGCTGGTCCCGCGGGTGGATCGGGTTCGCGTTGGTGACAAGCTGGCCGTTGGAGATGCGGACCACGGTGGGAATGTTTGTCACCGGGCCGGCGCTACCGGAACGGAACACGGCCGGGGCGCCGGGCAGCACTTGCAGGTTATAGTTTCCGCTCACGCCTCCGGCGGTATGAAGCACGAGGGTTACGTCGCCGATCGCCTCGAACGGCATCTGCGCGTTGATCTGCGTATCGGAGACGAACAGCACGGGCATGGGGAATCCGTTTACCAGCAGACAGCTCTCGCCGATGGCGGTGGAAAGCGGCAACTCGGTGGAGCCCTGATTCACGGGGCTCAGGTTTTGGCCATAGACGCTGACGAGGCCGCCGGGCGCCAGGGCGGGGCTGCCATCGGCGGCGTTGACGACGCTTGCAATCACGGGTTGCACCACGCCGGCGTCGAAGTTCCAGGGCACCACGGTGAAGCCGGAGACCGAAAGGCTCACCATCGCCTGCTGGTTGGCGAGCGGGGCGATGGTTCGCGTGAAGCCCGACAGGTTGACCGCGCCGATGGAGCCGAGCAGAGGCGCTTCGGCCAGGTGCGCCGAGCTGACCATCGGCCCGACACTCGTTCCGCTCGCGATGGAGACGCGCTCCATCGTTCCCGCCGCGGCGCTCGGGGTGGAGACGGTAGCCGCGGGTCCTGTGCCGGAACCGGATGGGGTGGTCGAACCCGAGCCGGCGCCGGTTGTGGCGATCAACACCGGGACGGTCGAACGAAATCCGGTCTGGCCGGCGAAAGCAAAGCCGGAAGATGTTCCGGTGCTGGTTTCCAATTGGGTGGCCGGAACCAGAGAGGAATTCAATAAGTAGTTTCCCGCGACGTATTGACGATAGTCGGAGGCGGCATAGGCGCCGGACAAGGAAGCGAGGTCCTTCCGCGAAGCCACGAACGTATCCTGCGTCGCGTCGTAGAGCATCACGGTTCCGTCGGCGCCGGCGACCAGAATGTTGGCGCCGTTTGGCGAACTGGCCACGACGGTGTCGCTGTTCACCGTATTTGTGAAGACGCCGAGGGAGGGCAACACCGTGCCGGTGCGGCTCGGAACATCCAGGCTGACAAGGTGCGTGGTCCCGTCATAGTAATGTCCGACGGCCAGAATCCGCGTGGCGGAAGCGGCGATCGAGACCGCTTCGTAACCCGACGGCATCCGGATGGGGTCGAGTGTCTGGAGGGTCTGTAAGTCGAAGACACTGACAAGCTGGGCGCGCGCGCACGCTACCAGGAGATAGCGCTGGTCATAGGTGACCGCCATTCCCGATGGGACGTTGTAAGTGGGCATGGAACCGATCTGGGCGTAGCTGGTTCCGTCGAACACAAGCACTTCGTCGGTGTTCTGGCGCAAGATGTAGAAGCGGTTCCGCCCCGGATCGGCGAGTACGTCGACCAGGGTTCCGGGCACGTCCACGACCATCCCTCGCTGGTCGGGCTCATGGTTGTTCGCCAGGATGCGCACCGGAGAGGGAAGATTAACGCCCGCGGTGCTGCCGAGGTTGAGGATGGCCGTGACAGTGCCGCTTTGGCCTCCCATGCGGGCCGGGTCGACCGAAACCTGAATCGTGGCCGGCGTCATGCCGCTGGCCGGGCTCACGGTGACGCCGTTGGCGGCGCCGGCGATCTGAAAATCGGAGTTGCCGCCGCTGGGATCCACCACCGAGAAGTACTGCGTCTGGACGGCGCGCGAGCAGGGCTGGCTTACGAAGAGCAGATCGGAGGCGGTTGCGATGACGCGCGGCTGCTGATTCAGTTCGCCCACCGGCATCACGAGGACGCCGCTGTCGGAGACGGCGTAGAGCGTATTGCCGTCCGGGCTGAGCAGGCTCTTGCCGCGCAGGTTCTCGGGCAAATGAAGGGACTGTTCCACGCTGAGGTTGTAGGCATTGGCGACGAGCAGCGTGGGGGTTTCCCCCGCCGTCTGCGGGATCTGCGCGTAGACGAGTCCGCGGGCGGTATCGAACGCCGAGCTTCCGACGCCGGCGACGTTGCCGGCCGAGGCGAACCGATTCGTGATCCGGCCGGACGTGTCCACCTGCGCCCAGCCCGCCAGGAAGCTGGTCCCATTCTGGTTGACGCTCACCACGCGGGGCTGCATGGTTCCAGTGGCGAGGACGATCCCTCCCGGCAGGACGGCATGGCCGTTGACCACATAGCGGAAGGTAAACGTGTTGGCGGCCCCCGCCATGCCATAAATCGTCAGCCCATCGCCGGAGACGGCCATGGAAGCGGTTGTGATCTGCGTTGGGGGCGTACCCGCGGTCACGGGCAACGTCTGGGCGGTCACGCCGGAGACGGTGGCGATCTGCTGCGCCGTCCCGAGCACGGGATCGAAGAGCAGGAACGCCGTCGTGGTGACAATCAGCGCCTTGCCGTCGGCGCCGAATGCGACGCCGATCGGGGTGGATCCGAGAGCGAACGTCTGCACATTCTGAGTTGTCAGATCGACGATCGTCAGCGAGTTGGAGGGCGGCTGCGGCGCCGCGTAGTTGCCGAAATTCACCGCCAACAGGTACCGGCCGTCGGGAGACACCGCGATCGAGGAAGGCGGGCCGGCCACCGGAATGGAAGATTGAATCGTGTTGGTGGCCAGCGACAGGACGTCGATCTGTTGTCCGGCAAAATCGGCGATATAGAGCACCCCCCGGGTTGAGTCCAGGGCGATATCCGAGGACTGGCCGCCGATCGGGACCACCGTCCCAAACGTTCCGGCGCCCGCCAGCACCGGCGCG
>JAJYCN010000170.1 GCA_021778335.1 Acidobacteriota bacterium
TCGGCTCGTTGGTAACTCAGACGACGGATTTCGCTTTTAGATCGCGAGTGGAAGACGCCGAGCAGTTCATTCTAGATGCTACAGCCACCGTGCGGTGATGGCAGAGTTGAGCACGGGAGCGACCTCAGGTCCGCTTAGCAATCGGGCGTGGTTGGCTCGAAGGATTGAGTCGGAACCGGAAAAGTATAGCCTCACACCTAATTCGCTGTATCCTATGTTTGGCGCGACAACACTGCGGGCCGCCCCTGCGCGATCCGCGCAGGGGTTAGAATACCTGGTGTATGGCAGCTAGCCGATCGCCGGGTGTTCTCCGGAGGGAGTGTGAATACCACGAAGACCTGTATTCTGGGTTTGCTCAGACGCATTTTGCTCGCCCGGCTGTTCGGGCTCTCCGACGTCACCTCGTCGGCAGAATCCGTCGTGTGACCGGCGTCTCGCAGGTGAGCAGAGTCCTCAGTCTTGGGTGTGGGATCGGAGATACAGAGATTCTTCTAGGACCGCATGTCGGAGAAGTGGTTGGCGTAGATCTATCTCCAAACGGGATTAAGCAAGCGCGCATCGACGCCGCAAGGGGCGGGATCTCGAATGTTCGGTTTGTTGAGGGGACCCATCACGATTTAGATGAAACCTTCGACGCTGTAATTGCCATCTTTTTTTTGCATCACCTGTCCGACCCGGACCTGGCTGATTTACCGTTTCGCGTTCAGAGCATGCTCAACCCTGCTGGGGTGTTCTATTCTCTCGACCCTAGCATTCGAAGGCTTTCGGGGGCTGTTGGTCGGTTGCTAGTCCCCGGTTTGATGAAGAGATATCAAACAGCCGACGAGCGCGAACTCGACGCCCGGTATGTCAGAGCGCTCTTCCAGGATCTCGGCTTCGATGTGCATGCGGACACCTATGACTTCGGGTCATCTCCCTTGGCCGGACTGTTCCCCGGTTGGCGTCTTGGATATTCGGTTGCACGGATTGTTGACGACATTCTCTTGAAGCTCCCTCTGTGCAGGGTTTACGGAAGTAATTTCGAGATTATCGCGAAGAATGGCCACGAAATGCGTGCTGACAACCGCTGAGATAACCAACGGTTATACTCGAGTTACTGAGCCTCAAATCCCGATCCGCTCGACCTCGTCGAGCGTGATTTCATCGCCCGTGCGGTCATAGAGCTTCGTCGTCCGCGGCGACTCATGCGCGGCGATCGCCTGGGCGTTCTCAATCGTCCCGCCCGATTCGAGATAGGCCGTGATGCCAGTCGCGCGGAACGTGTGGCAGCAGGTAGAGGAGGGGAGGCCCGCGTCGAGAGACAGGCGCTTCACCATGCGGAGCACGTCCGTCCGGGTCATGGGATTCGCCGTGGCCTCCCGCCGTTTGTCGACGCTCCGGAAGAGGGGAGATTTCTTCTCCTCCCAGATGCCCGCCGCATCCAGGTAGGCGTCGAGATACGCCTCGGCGTTGTGATGCGCTGGTACCTCATGCCGCTTGCCACCCTTTTCATGGAGCCGGACCCACCAGCGCTTCCCGTTCTGGTAGTAATCTTCGACCCGCATGTGCACCATGGCGGAGACGCGACCGAAGGTATAGACCATCACGGCGATAATAGCGCGGTCGCGGAGGCCCACCACGGAATCCGTCTTGATGGAGTCGAGGAGCGCACGGGCCTGGTCGGCTTTCAAGACCGGCGTCTTGCCGCGCCGCACAACATATTTCGGCCCGCGGACGGAGGCTGCGGGGTTCAGGGGCACGACCTGGCCCACCACGAGCCAATCAAAGAGCATCCGGATGGCGGCCAGGTGCTGCTTCACGGACGGCGCCGCGCCCGGATGGTTCTCGATATAGGCGGCGACGGCCACCGGCGTCACGTCCTGGAGTCTCGTGGTCCGGTGTTTCTCGCACCAGGCGATGAACCGGTTGACCGCTCTCGCATAGGCAGCCCGCGTGTTCGGGTTCCGGATGTTTGCCGTGAAGAATTCGATGAAGCGCCAGGCGGCGGATTCACCCTCGCGGCCGCTGATGGCCGACAAGCTCGGGAACCCCGCCCGGCCCAACTGCCGCTCCGGGATCGGAACGAGATCGGAACCCATGGCCGCAGGCCTCCGGCAACCCGGTGCCGGCCGGAATGTTCACGGCTCTTTCCCGCCCCTCCCCTGTCCGCCCGTTGACGTATCATAACGTCCTTTATGATACGTCCGAACAGGGGAGGCGTCAAACATTTTTCCACCGGTGAGCGGCTCCGGCAGGTAAGCTGGTAAACTAAAGAATTCGATTCGGTCGCTTCGGTCGAAGTGTACGCGAGGAACCGCAATTCCCCACCAGATAAGTTGGCAATTGGGCCAGCACGG
The DNA here is from genome assembly GCA_021778335.1 of Acidobacteriota bacterium. Taxonomy (GTDB): domain Bacteria; phylum Acidobacteriota; class Terriglobia; order Bryobacterales; family Bryobacteraceae; genus JAJYKC01. Next base: position 2,337 of record JAJYCN010000170.1, read on the forward strand.
GACTGCGGTCTTGAACTTTGAAATCCCCAGACCCTGGGGTAGATGGACGGCTCTCACGTGAAAATCGGCGTTCTTGGCGGGGACGGCTACTGCGGATGGGCGGCGGCGTTGTACTTGTCGCGGCAAGGCCACGAGGTGGCCATCGTCGACAGCTACATCCGGCGGCACTGGGATTTCGAGCTCGGCGTGCAGACGCTGACACCGATTCAACCTTTGCCGCAGCGGCTCCGCACGTGGGAGCAACTCACGGGAAAGAAGATTTCGAGCTATCAGGGCGACATCACGAATTATGACGTCATCGCCGGGTTTCTGACGAGCTTCCGGCCGGATGCGGTGATTCACTTCGCCGAACAGCGGTCCGCGCCATACTCGATGATCGACCGCGAGCATGCGGTGTCGACGCAGGTGAACAACGTCGTCGGGACGCTGAACCTGCTGTTTGCGCTGCGCGAGCTGGCGCCGGACTGCCACCTGGTCAAGCTGGGCACGATGGGCGAATACGGTACGCCGAACATCGACATCGAAGAAGGCTACATCACGATCGAGCACAACGGCCGGAAGGACGTGCTGCCGTATCCGAAGCAGCCGGGTTCGTTCTATCACCTGTCGAAGGTGCACGACAGCCACAACATCACCTTCACCTGCCGCATCTGGGGGCTGCGGGCGACGGATCTGAACCAGGGCGTGGTGTACGGCACAATGACGGACGAAACGGCGCTGGATGAGACGCTGATCAACCGGTTCGACTACGACGAAGTGTTCGGCACGGTGCTGAACCGCTTCTGCGCGCAGGCGGCACTGGGGCATCCGCTGACGGTGTACGGACGCGGCGGGCAGACGCGCGGGTATCTCGACATCCGCGATACCGTGCGCTGCATCGAACTGGCGTGCCTGAACCCGGCGGCGCCGGGCGAGTTCCGCGTGTTCAACCAGTTCACCGAGCAGTTCACGGTGCTGGAACTGGCGCACCATGTGCAAACCGCGGCCAAGAAGCTGGGCCTGCGGACGGAGATCGACCATCTGCCGGATCCGCGCGTGGAATCGGAAGAGCACTACTACAACGCCAAGCACTCGAAGCTGGTTGAGCTTGGCCTGCAGCCGCACCTTCTGTCGGATTCGCTGCTCGATTCCCTCATCAACGTGGCGATGCGGTACCGCGACCGGATCGACGCGGGCCTCTTTATGCCGCAGGTGAACTGGCGCAAGACGCGCAACGAGCGCCGTGCGGCGAACCAGACGCTAGAGAGCGTGGCCGCCGAGGCGGGCGCCGACGGGAACTCCCACCGGGGCTGAGAGCCGGGCGTTGTAGGCGACCGGCTGATTCGTCACCACCTGTTTCCCCCCGCTGGAGGCAATCGTGTATAACTTCGCCGGCGCGGCCAACTTACTCAGACGTTCTACAGCTTCATCGCTGGCTACGAGATAGCACCGCTCCGGGCTCTGCCAGAGGTTGAGCCACTGCTGATCCGTGATGAAGACGTCCGGCGATCCGGGAGCGTAGGAGCCGTACACGAGGTTATTAATCCGGCCGTTGAGAAGCAGCGCCGTGCGGTTCGTGTAGAAGAAAACCGACGAGTAAGTGTAGTAGTGGTGGTCCACGATGAGGCGCCCGCGAGGAGCCCGCCGCAGGGCCTCGGCGAGCGGGCGCGAGGACAGGTAGGGGTCGAAGGTGACCATCGCGAGGCGCGCGGCGTGGAAGAACAGGACCATCATCAGCGCGGCGGCCAGATATGCGCGCGAACCCTTGAAGAAAAACGTGCCTACGGCGCCAAGTAAGAAGGCGGCGGCGGCGAGGGCCAAGGGCGGGCGCAGATAGGCGAAGGAAGCGAGCGTCAGATCCAGCATGTGGCCGAGCGAGAGCGTGTAAGCGCTGGGGTTGCGGCTCAAGGCGGAGGAGATGTCGCCCGGCGCCGGCATATTCCAAACCGTGATGCAGAGGGCGGCCGCGGCGATGCCGGCCAGGGCCGCGACAACCGAGAGCACGCGCGTGCTGCGGCGGATCCATGTGCCGTTGGCTGCGAGCGCGGAGCCGATCAACAGAGCAAGCGCCGGGTAACAGGGCATCGAGTAGTATTCCTGCGTCGTAGAGAACGTGAAGAAGACGAGCAGGAAACCAGTCCAGCAGAGCGCGAGAAGGCGGGTGCGGCCGGCGCGGTCCGTGGGACGGAAGGACTGCCGGAAGGCCGAGGGCAGGTAGACGCTGAAGGGGAACAGCCACAGGAAGTGGAACAGCCAGAAGTACACGCGCGGTACGGTGTTGTAGTCGCGCGGGTAGCGGAGGTTCAGGAACCGCAGCACCTGCTCGTTCATGAAGAAGAACCAGAAGAAGCCGTGGTATTCGCCGGGCACGCTTCGGAAGGTGAAGTTGAAGTAGGGCGGGTTCTGGAGCGTGGCGAGCGCGTGCCATGGCAGCGCGATGGCGAGCATGATGAGCACGCCGCTCACCAGGTGCAGCCGCTTCCAGGCGCGGCGCAGGAAAAGCTGGCGCGTGATCAGCAGATACATGACGGCGGCGGCGGCGGGAAAGACGACGCCGATGAGGCTCTTCAGCAGCAGGCCGATGCCCATGCACGCGGCCATCACCGCGGCCCAGAGGCGCGGATGGGGTTCGTCTTCTTCGAGGCATCGCAGGAACGCCCACATCGAGAGCGCGATGGTGAAGGTGATCATCACGTCGGGGATGAGGATGCGCGTAAACAGGAACAGGCCGATGCAGGAGGCGATGGCGAGTCCGGCGTACCAACCGGCGCGCTTTCCGAAAGCCCAGATGCCGAAGGCGGTGGTGATCCAGGCCAGGGCTACGCAAGACAGGGCGACGGGTAGACGCGCGGCCCAGTCGTGCACGCCGAAGACGCGGTAGAACTCCGCGATGAGCCAGTAGATGAGCGGGGGTTTTTCGAGGTAGGCTACTCCGTCCAGGCGCGCGGTGACCCAATCGCCCGAGGTGAGCATGTTGTGGGCGATCTGCGCCTGCACGGCGTCCACGTCGTCCATCAGCGAGGGCGGCGAGACGATGCAGCCGAGATAGATGGCCGCGGCGACGAGTATGACGCTTAGATAGACGAAGAGACGGGAGCGGCCGGCGTCATTTGCGCCGCCGTTTGAATTCGCCATTTGCTCATCCATAGAAAGAGAATCAGAAGCCCCCAGAGATGATAACCGAGGTTCGCCTTGCGCTCGAGGTGGCGGCGGAGGACGGCGTTGACCGCTGTTTCGTCGAACCAGCCGCCGTGCTCGCGCAGAGCGGTGGAGATGGTGTCGGTGAGCAGGGGGCGCAAGGGGCCGCGAAGCCAGTCGTGCGCGGGGATGTCGAATCCGGTTTTCTTGCGCGTGAGGATGGAGGCGGGGAGTTTGCCGCGCATCAGTTCTTTCAGCACCACTTTTTGGTACGAGCCACGCATTTTTAGCTCGTCGGGAAGGCCGGCGGCGAACTCGACGATGCGGTGGTCGAGAAAGGCGGGGCGGACTTCGACGGCATGGGCCATGCTCATGCGGTCCGACTTGACGAGGATGTCGTCGGCGAGATAGTAGCGTTGGTCGAACTCGAGATAGGCGCTGAGGCGGTCGCCGGCTTTGGCGAGCGGCGCCAGGATCGAGCTGAGCGCGGAGGGGAGCGGGTGTTTTACGAGCGCCTGTTTTTCTGCGTCGCCGAAGGTGCCGTTCCAGTAGACGTGAGCGCGTTCCGGCCGGAGCAGGCTGCCTTCGAGGAAGCGCTTCAGCTTGTACTCGAAGCTGATCTTGTCGTCCGACACAGGCCACCGGGTAAGCGCGGCGAGCGCGGCATGGCGCGTCCATGCCGGGGCCCAGCGGGCGCGCCGGGCCAGGTCATTGGCGCGGTAGGTGAGATAGCCGGCGAAGAGTTCGTCGGCGCCCTCGCCGCTGAGGGCCACGGTGACGCTGCGCTTGGTGAGCTGCGAGAGGTACCAGACCGGCAAAGCGCCGGCGTCGGCGGACGGTTCGTCGGAGTAGTCGGCGAATTTTTCGATGGTCGAGGCGAGGTCTTCCTCCGGCGAGAGGTCCATTACCTCGTGGGCGGCGCCGTAGTGCGAAGTGACTTCGTGGATGTAGCGGCTCTCATCGAAAGTGCGGCCGGCGAAGGAGATCGAGAAGGTTTTCAGCGAGCCACTGACTTCGCTCGCAGCGTAGTGCAGCAGCGCCGACGAGTCGATGCCTCCGCTGAGCCAGAGGCCCAGAGGGACGTCGGACAGCAGGTGCTCGCGCACGCTGCGCCGCAGCAGGGCGTCAAGTTCTTCTTTGGCTTGTTCGAGGCCGATTTTCCGGGGCGCGACGGTGGGAAGCGTCCAGTAGGCGCCGTTGCGGATCCGGCCGTCGCGCCATTCGAGCCACGAGCCGGGTTCGAGTTTGCGAATGCCGTCGACCAGCGTGTACGGGCACGGGACAAAGTTCAACGCGAGGTAGCAATCGAGCCCTTCGGGCGAGAGACGCCGCTCGATCTGCGGGTGAACGAAGAGAGTTTTCAGTTCGGAGCCGAAGAAGATGTCGCCGCCGGCGAAGGAGTAGTAGAGCGGCTTGATGCCCATGCGGTCCCGGGCGATAACCAGCCGGCGTTGAGATTCGATCCAGAGGGCGACGCCGAACATGCCGCGGAGGCGGGCGAAGCAATCGGTGTCCCACTGAATGAAGGCGGCGAGAACGGTTTCGGTGTCGGAGTGGGAGTGGAAGCGGTGGCCGAGAGTTTCGAGTTCGGCGCGCAGTTCCAGGTGATTGTAGATCTCGCCGTTGAAGACGATGACCGCGTCGCCGGAATCGGAAACGATCGGCTGATCGCCGGCGGAGAGGTCGAGGATTTTCAGCCGCGCCGCGCCAAGAGAGACGGCGGGCGACTCGAAGACGCCCTGCTGATCGGGACCGCGATGGCGGATCGAGTGAACGGCCTGCTGGATTCGTCCGGGCTCAGGCGCCCAGCCGCGATGCGTAAAACCCGCAATTCCACACAAATCGGGTTACCTCACGGACAACTGGAGCCAAGGGTTCGGGTGGGAATCAACTTCAAAAGTACCATACGCCAGCTTACCGGATTGGCTGTAGGAACGGCTACCATTAAGAGTCGGCGCGGCCTTTTCGATGATCTTTTTCCGGGATGCGATTCTTACGGTAGCGGCGCTGCCGTTCATCTATTACCTGCTCGTGCTCTTCAGCGGGCTGCGCTTCTTTCTCAGTTCCCGTCGATCGCGGCCGGCGGGCTTTCAGCCGCCGGTGAGCATCCTGAAACCGGTTCGCGGGCTTGACCCGGAAGCCTACGAAAATTTTGCGAGCTTCTGCCGCCAGGACTACGGCTCGCCCCGCAATTACGAAATCGTTTTTTGCCTCGGCTCGGACACCGACCCGGCGTTGCCGGTCATCGAACGCGTGATGCGCGATTTTCCCGAGCATCAGATCCAGCTTGTGTACGCCTCGAGCGAAGGCGCCGCCAACGACAAGGTGGCCAAATTGGTGCGCCTGAACGAGGCGGCGCGCTTTGAGCACCTGGTGCTTTGCGACAGCGACGTCCGGGTGAAGCCCGATTACCTGCGCAGCGTGGTTGCGCCGCTGGCGGAGCCTGGCTGTGGCGCGGTGACGTGCTTCTATGCGCCGGAAGGCACGGGGAGCCTGGCCGAGCGCCTGCATAGGCTCGGCATGCTCGCCGATTTTTACGCCGGGATTCTTGTGGCTTGGCTGCTGGACGGCGTGAAATTCGCTTTCGGAACGACGATCGCAACGACGAAATCCGCGGTGGCCAGTTTCGGTGGCTTCGAGGCGCTGCAGAATCGTCCGGCGGACGATCTGCTGATCGGACGGCTGATCGGCGAGCGGGGATACGACGTTGTGCTGTCGCGCTACACCGTGAACACGCGCGAGGATTATCCGGAGATCGGCGATCTGTTTCCGAAGCGGCTGCGGTGGATGGTGGTGATGCGCCATATGCGCCCGTGGGGCCACTTTGGGCTGCTGTTCACGCACGGCATTTTCTGGTTGTTCGTGGCGCTGCTGGCGGATCCCTCCTGGAAGACGCTGGAAATCTACGGCGGAGCGTACTTAGCGGCCCGCGTGGCGATTCTTTGGTTGATCGGGCGGTGGGGTTTGCAACAACCGCTGCGGGCGAGCGACTACGCGATGGTTGCGGCGTGGGACGCGCTCGGCTTCACCATCTGGACGTCGAGCTTTTTCCGCAACAATCTGCGCTGGCGCCAGGGTGCGTACTGCCTCCGCGACGGCAAACTCGTTCCGGCCGAACCGAAATAGCACGCTTCTAGCGCGCGACGAGCACTACGCCGCCAAGCACCAGCAGCGCTCCTGCCGCGCGGCGGCGGCTGATGTGTTCTTTCAGGATGAACCGGGCGAGCACGGTTTCCAGCACAAAGCTCGCCGCCGAGGCGGGCACGGCGAAGCTGAGCGGCTCGGCTTGAACCATCGCCATGAAGGCGAAAAACGACACAGCCATGCACGCGATCGAGAGGATGAGAAAGCGCCGGCGGGCGATCTCGCGGAGCAGGCGCATCAGGCCGGTGGCGCCAATGGTCTGCTCGCCGGCACGCTTCATCTCGTAGCTCTGCAGCAGGTCGCTCGCCACGGTTGCGGCCACAACAGCGCTGAGTAAGACCCACCTCATGGCACGAATTCCCCCGGTGATTTGTGGTCGTCCGAGCCCACAAGCGCGGCGCCGGCGACGATCAGGAACGTCCCGTCCCAGCGCGCCGCCGAGACGTGTTCGCCGAGGACGAATTTCCCAAGCAGGGTAGCGAAGACGTAGCCGATCGCCGTGACCGGCAGGACAAAGCTGAGGTCCGCGCGGCTCAGAAGCGCCATCCGCACCAGTAGCGCCAGGATGAGCAGAATGATTCCGCCTGCGAGCGCCGGGTCCGCCATCGCGCGCAGATACGCCGTCGGATCAAGGCCCAGGGTCTGCGGGAACCGCTTCGTACCCACGGCGATGCCTAGATTGCCCATCGCTTTTGCGGCCAGGAATGCGAGAACGATGCCGTAAACACCCGCGCCCGCCCGCCGACGGGCGGCCTCAGCGGTAGTTACTGCGGATTGCATGGTGGAGATATTTCGGGAGAGTTCAAACATCCAGGGTAAGCGTTCCAGCGACGGAAACTCAACCGCTCCGCCCGACACCGCTCCGCCCGAAAGAAAGGCAGCAGACGGTGTCGGGCAGTTTGAGCCGACCGGGAGACGGACGACGCTCAAGTCTCTGGCGATCCGAACTCTTTTCCAATCGGGCGGCGGCCGCGAAAGCCGTCTTCCATGCGGTGCCAGAACGCGATTCCGGGTTCGCCAAGTTTCCAGCACAGCAGCACTTCTTCCCCGTTTCGCAGTGCCGGGAAATCAATCAGGCCTTGGCTGAGATCCTTTATCAGGCAGCCCGTGGACTGCACCTCCTCCACCAAGCGGCCCAGGCGGCCCTGCGAATCGGAGAGCCGCGAGCGCAGATCGAGGACGCGGGCATGGTCTACGCGAGTACCGCCTGCCCTAACGACGCTTTCGCGAAAAGAATTGAGTTCCTGCTCAGCCTTCTCCGCTTCGGCCCTGATCACCGCCGCTCGCTGCAAAACCTCACGCAGCATCGGAAGAAGGGCTTCGGCTTCATCAATGCGGAAATGGCGGGTCACGGCGGCGAATCCCGGTGAGCTAAATCCCGCTTACCTGCACCGCGACGGAACGGCTGCGCGGACCGTCAAACTCGGCGAACAGAATGCTCTGCCACGTGCCGAGCAGCACCGCGGCATTTCGCACCTGGAGACTGAGCGTCTGACCCATCAGCATGCCGCGCATGTGAGAGTCCGCGTTGCTGCGCTCGCAATCGGAAAACTCGGGGTCGTTGTGCCGGTAGTAGCGGTTGCCGTCAACGACCGTTTCAAAGAACGTCTTCGTGTCGTACAGAAGCGCATCCTGCCACTCGCTGAGGACAAGCGCCGAGGTCGTATGCAGTGTTTGCAGGTGGACCAAGCCCTCTTTTATGCCGCTCTTCCTCACGATCTCGTTGATCCGTTCGGTGATGTTGAGCAATTGCATGCGATCCGTGGTGATCCAATCGACAATCCGATTGAACACCTTGTACCCGGTCAAGCCGGCTGGCTGTGACGCCGCGGTATCGACCGGCGTGACTTCCGGCTCAACGACCTGAATCTTTGCGGATGATTTCATGACACGATCTCCTCGGTCCGGTCCATCTGTACTTCGAAGAATTGGATCAAAATGAGCGCGGCCCTATGGAATTATTCCAGGAAGCCCCTCTTTCCGATGGGAACCTTTACCTCTTCGTTTAGATGCTATCTCGCGGCGTTTCGTTTCAAATCTTGGAACTGATGTCCGCTACAGGATACCCATCGCCTTGGCGCAGGAGGCCAGAATCTCGGCAGCCCGGTCCAACTGTTCATCGGTGTGGGCGGCAGTTACGATGGTGCGGACCCGGGCCTTGCCTTCGGGTACCGTCGGATAGCCGATTCCGGTTGCGAACACGCCGCTGTCAAAGAGCATCTGGGAGTAGGCGTGCGCCTTGCGCGCCTCGCCCACCATCACGGGGACGATCGGCGTCTCGCTGGCTCCGGTATCAAGCCCTGCACTTCGCAGGGCCTCGCGGAAGCGGGACGTGTTTTTCCACAAACGCTCCACGCGCTCCGGTTCGTTCTCCATCAGGTCGAACGCCGCCAGGCACGCCGCCGTCACCGCGGGTGGGTGCGAGGTCGAGAACAGGAATGGGCGCGCGCGCAGATGAAGGAATTCGATGAGGTCCCGGGAGCCGCAGACATAGCCACCGAGCACGCCCACGGCTTTCGACAGCGTCCCTACCTGAATATCCACGCGGCCGTGGAGGCCGAAGCGATCGACGGCGCCGCGGCCGCCGCGGCCCAACACGCCGGAGGCATGGGCGTCGTCGACCATCATGATCGCGCCGTGGCGTTCGGCAATCGCCACCAGTTCCGGTAGCGGACCAATATCGCCATCCATCGAAAACACGCCATCGGTGATAAGCAGCCTGTGACCCGGGACACCTTCGAGCGAGGCGAGTTTCTCTTCAGCCGCGGCAACATCGCGATGCCGGAAGACGTGAATCCTGGCGCGGGAAAGACGGCAGCCGTCAATTATGCTGGCGTGGTTCAACTCGTCGCTGATGATGTGATCGTCGGCGGTAAGAATCGCGGAGACGGTTCCGGCGTTGGCGGTGAAACCCGACTGGAAGACGACGCTCGCCTCCACATGTTTGAAGGCGGCGATGCGTTCCTCGAGTTCGACGTGGAGGCTCATCGTGCCCGAAATGGTGCGTACCGCCCCCGAACCAGCCCCGTAGCGTTTTATCGCATCAATCGCGGCTTCCCGAAGCTTAGGGTGGTTGGCAAGGCCGAGGTAGTTGTTGCTTGCCAGGTTGATGACCTCGCGGCCGTCGACCCGCGAAACCGGCTCGCAGGCAGACTCGAGCACACGCAACCGGTGCGCGCCGCCGGAAGCGCGAATCGAGCCCAGTTGCGTAGAAAGAAAAGAGAGGGCGCCGTGTTCAGAGCTTGTCATAGCCTAACCCTCATCCTACGCCTGGCGGCGCCCCGAGCGCCCGGCGCTAGACGTTATCCGGCGCAACAAACGGCTTCCGGCGTCGTGTTTGGACGGCCCGGGCTGCTGGTCCTTGCCGAGCCAGGACCGGTACTGGTCGTACCACTCGACGGCAAGATATCCCTTCGAGCCGTAGAAAATATTGCCGACTGTGTTGGGGTCGTTCTTTCGATCTGCGTCGATGCCGGCTTCGTGATTGGAAATCCAGTGGCGTACTTCAACGACGAGATGCTTCTGCTTGCCACCCACGTAGAACTCGAACATCGCGGTGAGCGTGTTCGGCGTCTCCTGGTCGTCGTCAAACATGAAGTGGCCG
>JAJYCN010000171.1 GCA_021778335.1 Acidobacteriota bacterium
ATAGAAGACGGCGACGCTGAGCGGGATGGAGACGGCGAGGTCGGCGAGACGGGCGAGGCGGCCATCCCCGAGCCAGCCTTCGATGGCGTGACTTGTGGCGAAGGCGACGGCGCCCATGAAGACGCTGGCGACGCCGATGCGCCAGAAGCTGGAGAAGAGGGCGCGTCCGTGAATGCCGCCGAGGCGGTTGCGAAGAATCAGGAACAGGGCGGCGGCGCCGGCGACGGCGACCGCGGAGGTCGATAGCGCGAGGCCGGCGTGGCCGAGGCCGAAGGCCCGAAGCAGAGTGAGGGCAATGGCGAGGTTGAGGCCGATAGAGGCGAGGCCGGTCCACATGGGGGTGTGGGCGTCGTGGAGGGCGTAGAAGGCGGGGTTGAGCACCTTCATGGCGGAGTAGCCGGTTAGTCCGATGGCGTAGCAGGCCAGAGCGATGGCGGTCTGATTGGTGTCGTTTGCCTGGAAGTGACCGCCCTGGTAGATGGCGCCGATCATGGTTCTACCAAGGACTGCGAGGCCGATGGAGGAAGGCAGGGTGAAGAGAAAGACCATGCCGAGCGAGTGGGCCACGGTACGGCGGAACTCGTCGATATTGCCGTCGCCGAAGCTGCGAGAGATGGAAGGCAGCGTGGCCGAGGCGATGGCGACACCGAACAGACCGAGGGGAAACTGCATAAAGCGGAAAGCGTACTGCAGCCAGCTTACGGGGCCATCGCCGGGGATGCGCGAGGCGAGGTTGGTGTTGACCATCACGTTGATCTGAATGGCGGCGGAGCCGAGGAGGGCCGGGCCCATCAGTTCGAGGATGCGGCGAAGGCCGGGGTCCGACCAGTCGATGTGGAAGTGGAAGTGAAAGCCCAGGCGGCGGAGGGACGGGATCTGGACGGCGAGTTGGAGCGCACCGCCTAGAACGACGCCGACGGAGATGCCTTCGATGGGAGTGAGGCCGATGCGGCGGCCGATGACGAAGCCGAGGATGAGGCCGAGGCCGAGCGAACCGACGTTGAAGGCGGTGGACGAGAGGGCGGGGACGGCGTAGCGGTCGCAGGAGTTGAGAATTCCCATGGCCTGGGCGGCGAGGGCGACCAGGAGCAGGAACGGGAACATGATGCGGGTGAGGTGGACGGCGAGTTCGAACTTGCCGGGGATGGAGTGGAAGCCAGGAGCGAGGAGTTCGACGATGACGGGGGCGAAAATGGCGCCGAGCGCGCAGACGGCGCCGACGACGATGAGGATGGCCGAGGCGGTGAGGCTGGATAGTTCGGCGGCGGCTTCACGGCCGCGGCGGGCGAGCGTTTGGGTGAAGGTGGGGACGAAGGCGGAGGAGAGCGCGCCTTCGGCGAAAAGGTCGCGCGCGAGATTGGGGACGCGGAAGCCGAGCAGGAAGGCGTCGTAGACGAAACCAGCGCCGAAGAAGCGGGCGAGGATGATTTCGCGCAGGAGGCCGCTGAGGCGGCTGGCGAGGACGGCGAGGGACACGATGCCCGCCGATCGCGCCACCTGTTCGGCCTGCGAGCGGTGTCCGGCGCCGGGTATCTGTGTTTCGATCGGCACTCTCGTTCTACCGCCGGCTGGCTACGCGGGCCCTAGCGTCCGTACTCCTCGAAAAAGCGGGCGACGGTTCGGATACCCGTGTAGTAATTTTCCAGCCGGAATTTCTCGTTGGGCGAATGGAGGCCGTCGTCGGGCAAGCCGAAGCCCATCAGGATGGAGGGGATGCCCAGGTGGGTGGCGAAGTCGCCGACCACCGGGATGGAGCCGCCACTGCGTATGAAGACGGTTTTCTTGCCGAGCGTTTCCTCGAAGACGCGGGCGGCGACCTCCATGGCCGGGTGGTGAGGGTTGACGGTGAGCGGCGGCCCGGCGCTGAGTACGCGGAGGTCGATCGAAATGCCGGCGGGGGCGTTGGCTTCGAGAAAACTTCGGAGGGCGTCGAGAACGCGGTCCGGGTTTTGATCCGGTACGAGGCGGAGGCTGAGTTTGGCGGTGGCCGTGGCGGGGATGACGGTTTTGGCGCCGGCACCGGTGAATCCGCCGGCCACGCCGTGGACTTCGAGAGTGGGGCGGGCCCAGACGCGTTCGAGGACGGTGTAGCCGGGTTCACCGGTAAGCCGCGAGGCGCCGGCTTCGTCGCGGAGGAACTCGGCTTCATCGAACGGCAGGCGCGCCCAGCTTTCGAGTTCTTCGGGGGCCGGCGCGCGGACGTCGTCGTAAATGCCGGGGATCTGGATACGGCCGTTTGCGTCCTTGCATTTCGAGAGCAGTTCGATGAGGCCGAAGACCGCGTTGGGAGCCGCTCCGCCGTAGATGCCGGAGTGGAGGTCCTTGGCTGGGCCGCGGGCGACGACTTCGGTATAGACGAGGCCGCGGAGGCCGATGCAGAGGGTGGGCAGGCCTTCGGCGAAGAGTTCGGTGTCGGAGACGAGGGCGACGTCGGCCTTGAGCCGGGCGGGGTTTTCGGCGACGTAATAGGCGATCGACTCGCCGCCGACTTCCTCTTCGCCCTCGATGAGGAATTTGACGTTGAGCGGGAGTTTGCCGTGGACGGCGCGCAGAGCCTCGACGGCCTTGATGTGGGTGTACATCTGGCCTTTGTCGTCGGCGGCGCCGCGGGCGACGAGATTGCCGTTTTCCAGCACCGGTTCGAACGGGGGATTGCGCCACAGTTCGAGCGGGTCGGCGGGCTGGACATCGTAGTGGCCGTAACAGAGTACGGTGGGCTTTCCGGGTTGATGGAGCCAGTCGCCGTAAACGAGGGGGTGGCCGGCGGTGGGGATGACTTCCACGTTTTCCAGGCCGGCGGCGCGCATTTTATCGGCGACGAATTCGGCGGCGCGGCGCACGTCGGCTTTGTGCTCCGGCGCGGTGCTGATGCTGGGGATGCGGAGCAGATCCTTGATCTCTTCGAGCAGACGCTTCTCGTTCCGGCGTACGTATGCCTCAATCGCGGTAGACATGGGAGTGCGGGTGCATCCCCATTATAGGAGCAACGGACGGGCTCAATCCGGTTTCAGGACGGCGATGTAGCCAAGGTTGCGGTAGAGCTGTTTGAAGTCGAGTCCGCAGCCGACGACGAAGCGGTCGGGGATTTCAAAGCAACGGTAGTCGATGGTGATCTGGGCCAGGCGGCGAGTGGTGCGGTCGAGTAGAGTACAGAGGCCGATGGACTCCGGGCCGCGGCTGGCGAGGTTGCGGAGCAGGTAGCGGGCGGTGAAGCCGGTGTCGATGATGTCTTCGACGAGCAGCACGTGCTCGCCCTGGATGCCCTCGTCGAGGTCCTTGGAAATCCGGACGACGCCGGGCGCGCCGGCCGGGTTTACGAAGGGCGAGATGGCGAGGAAGTCGAGTTTCACGGGGACGGTGAGGCGCCGGGCGAGGGCGGTGAGGAAGAAGACGGAGCCTTTGAGGACGCCGATGAGTTTCAATTCGCGGCCGGAATACTGGGCCGAGATTTCGGCGGCGACTTCGTCGAGGCGCTGGTTGACCTGTTCTTCGGTGAAGAGGATGCGCTCGATGCGCGGTTCGGCGGACGTCATGCGTGGTGTAGCTCGCCGGGCGCGCGGGCGTCTCCGTATTTGAGGATGAGGTCCTGAATGTCCTTCTGGTAGAAGACCTGAATGTTAATGTGCGGGTAGATGGCGCGGAGCAGCTTGATTTTGTGGTTCTTGCGGGTGACGAGGGCCTGTTTCATGGTGGTGAGCTCGACGTAGAGGTCGAACTCGGGGAGGAAGAAGTCGGGGGTAAAGGCTTCAGTCACGCGGCCTTCGGAATCCCACTGGAGGGGGAAGCTGCGGGGTTCGTATTCCCAGGGAATGCAGTAGAAATCGAGCAATTTGGCGAAAATTTCCTCGCTGGGATGGCTGAAAATGGGGCGGCGGGTGGCGATCTCGCCCGGAGGGCTGATGCCGAAACGGGCGAGTTTCAGGCGGATGCCGAACAGCATCTGGGCCTGAGCGGCGGCGCCGATTCCGGCGGCGTCGATGGCGCCGCGGGCGTGGAGGGCGGCCTCGACGACGGCGGCCTGCTGGTGGGTGTCGAGGGATTCGGTATTGAACATCAGGCTGACGCTGGAGGCGTGGAGGCGGGTACGGCCGAAGCGGAGTTTGTTGAGCGCGGCCTGCCGCTGTTCGTCGTGTTTGAGACGCTCGATGGCGGCGCTGCGCGTCAGGCCCTCATCGGCCATGTACGCGCCGACGCGGATGCTCTCCGAGGCGGCGAGATGGACCCGGAAGACATCCGGGAGGCCGCGGAGCAGGAACTGTCCGCCGGGCAGGCAGTAGATGAGGCCGCCGTGAGCGGCGCGGCGGATGAGGACGTCGGCGGCGAGCAGGGGCCAGGCGCGGTCCGGCAGTTCTTCGTTTTGTTTCCGGCTTTCGCCGAGGATCTGTTCGAGCCCGTCGCTGATAAGAAGTTCGTAGCTCAACCGAGGCGCGAGAAGCCGGGCCAAATCCTCCGGCCGGCAGCCCGCTTCGCCGCTGATACTCAGAATGGACATTCGCTACGCGTTTTGAATCCCGGACAGGATTCCGCTGGCTTCGTTTTTCAGCTTCAGCATATCAGGACGGCACTGATGGCCCGTACGGCGGGAAAGAAAGCGGCCGGGCGTTGGTCAGACGCCCGGCCGGTAAAACCCGCGGGGCAGTGGAGGGTCGCCCGGCGGGTGTGGAGGAAAGCGTATTAAATGAGAAGCCCGCCGTGGCCGAGGCAGGCGATCTCCCAGCCGGAGACGCGATATTGGGCCAGGGCCGGCGGCAGGATGAGGTCGACGACATTCGTCTTGGCCGACCGGAAGCATCCCGGCGCGGAGATGATGGGTGTGTCTCCGTGAAAGGCGAGCAGCAGCAGGTTGCCCGGTTCGACGGGCGCCATGAAACGCTCGATCTGGCAGCCGGCTTTGGAGATTGCCCGGCCTATGGTGTCGTACGGGCCGGCGGGCGCCGTTGTCGAGGCGACCAGGATTACGGTGGGTTTGGTGCGGAGCAGACTCTCCAAACCGCGTACGACGGCATCCTCGCGCTCGACCACGGCGAGCGATTGTACGCCGCCCAGCGGATACGGCTCCAGGCGCTGGTGCATGATGGTTTCAAACATCAGACGGGCGCGATCGCCGTGGTTGGGATCCGTATAGAGGACAGCGACGGTGGGTTTCCGGATGGGCCGTGCCTGGAGAATCGGCCCCTGCTCGGTGAGGATATTTGTGACAGCCTCGAGCTCGGCCTGCGCAATGGCGAAGGGAGCGCTTTTGACCGTCGCCACGCGCCGGCCTGGTTCGGCGTACGAGAAGTTCGGCATGGTCGCGATGGCGATGCTGGAGGTGCAGTTGATCTGCTTGAGCAGTTCCTCGTCGATGAGGTTGCAGGAAGGTTCGGTCGCGATCAGATTGGCGCGGCCTCCGGCGGCGAGGCGGATTTCGAGCGCGCCGCAGCCCATCTCCATCCCGACCCGGCTGACGGCCTGATCTTCGCCGACTTCCCCTTCTTCCAGTTCGGTGACCCAAACTTCCCGCATGCCTTCGGTCTCGAGCAGTCTTACATCCTCTTCGCTCAACTGATGACCTTTGGCGAGCAACTTCTTTCCGCCGGGACGAAAGATGGTGGAGCACAACACCCGGCCTGTTGACTGTCTGACATCCACAGTGAGAGCCTTCACAAGTCCCTTTCCCGCCAGAGCCACTGGCTGTTGTCTTCTCTGCCGGGCCTTAACCCCCAGATTGCGAAGGCCTAGACTTCGGCGATATGGTTTGGTGGCATTAAGAGAAAAAATATCTCACAAAATTTGTCGAAAAGAAATATTGTTTTGAGCGCCGTAAGTAAATCGTCCGTTTTTTGCGACGAGGTGAGAAATTAGGACAAAATCAGTTCGCCGGTGAGGGGATCTGCGGAGGGGGACCGGCGGAGGCGCCGGATCCGAGACCAGGGCGGGGGGCAAGGCGCTGGCCGGTGGGGATACCACAAGGAACGGATGGTATTTCCACCCTAGCGGGACTATACTGGAGTCGGAATAGGATTCGGCCTCAGTTCAGACCGAGACCAGGGAGGCACCATATGTTTGAAAGCCTCGACGACACAATCCGGGCTGATGAACACAAGGCAGTGAGCACACGGGAGCGCGCCATCAAGTGGATTATCGGTGCGATCATTACCGTGGCGGTATTCGGTGGACTTTATCTAAGTGTCCACCTCTTAGAAGGTTAGCAGTTGACCCGGCCGCGGACGGCGGCCGGAGAACGTTCAGTTGACGGCCGTGCCAGCTGGCCAGGGGTGCTGGGGCGTGGTTCTTGTGCCCGCGGTATCCAGGGGATTAGTTTGCAGCGGCTTCCGCCGGAATCTGGATGAACTGGAAGGAGCGCATCAGGCTCTTCACTTTCATCGAGTACTCGGGGCGGGGGTTGTAGGTGGTGAGAATCCCATCGAGCGATTTGTGCCTGTAGAGATGGGAACGCGAGAGCCGTTGCGCCACCGTTCGAATGCCCGCGGTGACTGACGGGAAGTTCTGTTCGCAGTTGGCCCAGCCGAGTACGTTGTTGTTTCGGAACTGCTTGCCGCCACCGGACTCCACCACGGAAATGCTGGGCAACAGGCGCCAATCGAGGTGGTTCCGGTCCGCCACGTCCAGGAAGAGCTGGGCGTGATCCCGCAATGGGCAGTTGTGATTCTCGAAGAACCTGGTCAGCCTGGGCAGCCTTGCGTCGGCGTTTACGGGCTGCATGGGGGGCTTGGCCGCATTGACCGCGGTGCCCACTGGCGCTGCCAATAATCCGGCAAACACCATCAGGCGATTGGAAAGTCTATTCGGCATTCTACCTCCTACGTGTTTCACCAGCCGTTGGAACAGCTAGTAGCTGGCTTGTGTGGGAATTGTTTCGCCAGATGGGAAGTTTTCTGGCGCTTCCTAAGGTTGCGAACGATTCGTCAGTGCGCCGCGCAGGGGGTAGATTGCGATCAAAACCTGGGATCGCTCCCCGCGTCACTCAGCGCCGGGTCCCTCGGTGAGGGCGCCGCAACACTTTAGTTATTGTACCAGAGCAAGGGGCACGTCAACAGGTACGACGGTAATATAGCTAACAGTATGTAAGGACGACGGCGTGGACCTCGCCGGGGCCGTGGACGCCGCGGATGAGGATCTGTTCGATGTCGGCGGTGCGGCTGGGTCCGGTGATGAGGACCATGGAACTGGAATATGCCGCGGGGTCGGCGACGCGGGTGAGGAGATCTTCGAGGCCGGCGAGGATGGAGGAAGCGGGGATGAGGGCGACGTGGATGGGCGGGAGGAGAGAGACGAGCCTTGGCTCGCTTGGCTTGGCGAACATCACCATGGTTCCGGTGTCGGCGAGTGAGTAGGTGGCGCTGGAGATGCCGATGTCGCAGAGGGCGCAGGCTTCGCGTTGGGCGGCGGCATCGGGGAACGAGTGTTCGACGCCTTCGAGGTTGAGGATGCCGGTTTCGGCGAGCAGAGGGTGATCGGCGGCGACGGCGCTGCGGCCGTTGCAAATGGCCTTGACAGTCTCGAGGGCGGCGGAGGGATCCGCGGCCAAGTGAGGTTTTCCGGCGAGGGCTTCGAAGCGCTCGCAGAACAGGGCGGTGCGGTCGGGCAGCGAGGGGATCTGTAGATCGAAGCTGGGGCGTGGGGCGATGCCTTCGCCGGGCATGCGGCCGAGGGCGGTGCGGATGCGGCCGAGGATGTTATCGCGGGCGCTCATCGGGCGGCCTTTCGGGACTTCCACTGGCTACGGAAGCTTTGAGCGGCCGGCGGCGGGAGATCGCGCTGGCTGAGCCAGGCGGCGAGCGGGGCCAGGTTCATAGGCCAGCTTAGCTTGCGGATCCAGGCTCCGTTTTTGGGGCGGGGAGCGAAGTGGGCGGCGATGGCGCCGAACAGCGAGAAGAGTTTCGGACGGGCCATGATCGCTGCCCAGAGGCTGAAGGCTTTGCGTTCGCCGGGGCCTTTGGCGCCGGAGGCGGTGACTTCAAAGCGGAGCTTCAGCAGGACCTTCGGGATGTCGATTTTAACGGGGCAGACCTCGGCGCAGGCGCCGCAGAGGCTGGAGGCGAAGGGGAGCCAGGGATCCTTGCCGATGCCGTGGAACTGCGGGGTGATGATGGCGCCGATGGGGCCGGAGTAAACCCACGGGTAGTTGTGACCGCCGATTTTGCGGTAGACGGGGCAGTGGTTGAGGCAGGCGCCGCAGCGGATGCAGAACAGGGATTCGCGTTTGCCGGGGTCGGCGAGGAGTTTGGTGCGGCCGCCGTCGAGCAGGACGAGGTAGAACTCTTTCGGGCCGTCGGGTTCGTTTTCGCGCCGGGGGCCGGAGAGGAAGGAGGTGTAGACGGTGAGAGGCTGGCCGGTGGCGCTGCGGCCGAGGAGTTTGAGG
Source organism: Acidobacteriota bacterium (assembly GCA_021778335.1). GTDB lineage: Bacteria > Acidobacteriota > Terriglobia > Bryobacterales > Bryobacteraceae > JAJYKC01. The sequence goes on from JAJYCN010000171.1 coordinate 8,366, forward strand.
AAGACGGCGAGGTCCTTGGCGCTGGGGATTAGTTTTTCGATGCCGGCGATGGCGATGTGGATGCGCGGCGCGGAGGAAGATAAGCGTGCGTTGCCTTCGTTCTCGACGACGACGACGGCGCCGGAGCCTGCGACGACGAAGTTGGCGCCGGTGATGCCGATGCCGGCTTCGAGGAATTTCTCGCGGAGGGTTGCGCGGGCGATTTTGGTTTGCTTTTCGGGTTCGACTTCGCGCTCGACGCCGAGATTCTTGGTAAGGACATCGGCGACGTCGTAGCGCGTCATGTGGAGAGCGGGCGCGACGATGTGATAGGGGCGCTGGTGGGCGAGTTGGAGGAGGTACTCGCCGAGGTCGGTTTCGACCGCCTCGAGTTGGTGGCTTTCGAGGCGGTCGTTGAGATGGACTTCTTCGGTGGTCATCGACTTGGATTTGACGATGAGCCGCTCGCCTTTTTCCTTGGCGAGGTTGAGGACGAAGTCGGCCACTTCGTTTGCGTCCTCGCAGAAGACGACCTTGCCGCCGCGGGCGGCGACCTGGGATTCGACGAGTTCGAGGTAGTAGTCGAGGTGCTCGATGGTGTGGCGCTTGATGCGGTGGGCGAGGGCGCGGAGGTCCTGGTAGGCGGGCAGCGCGTCGGCGGCGACGGCCTTTTTGCGATGGTCGATGAGGCGCTGCGTGGCGGTGTAGATGGCGGTTTGCAGGCGCGGGTCGCCGAGGGTTTCGTGGATGGCGGCGTCGGGAGGGATATCGGAGGGGTTCATCGGCTTGCGAGGACCTCGGCGAGGTGCATGGTGCGGATGGGGAGACCGGCGCGGGAAATGGCGCCTTGCAACTGCATCAGGCAACTGGAGTCGATGGAGACGACGGTGGAGGCTCCGGTTTTCTGGATGGAGTCGATTTTGGTACGAGCCATACCGCCGCTTACTTCGGGGAATTTGATGGAGAACGTTCCGCCGAAGCCACAGCATTCTTCCGCGGCGTCCATTTCTTTGAGGGTGAGGCCGCGGACTTTGCCGAGGAGGCGGCGGGGGCCGTTCTTGATGTGCATTTCGCGGAGGGCGTGGCAACTGTCGTGATAGGTGACGACGCCGTCGAAGCGGGCGCCGACGTCGTCGGTTTTCGCGATTTCGAGCAGGAAGCGGGAGAACTCATAGACGCGGGGTTTCAGCTTGAGCGACTCTTTGTGCGAGTCGCTGCCGGGCTCGAACAGTTCTTCGAAGTGGTGGGAAATCATGGAGCCGCAGGAGCCGGAGGGGACGACGATGTATTCGGCGCCTTCGAAGACGCGGAGGAAGTGACGGGCGACGGTGGCGGCTTCTTCGCGGTAGCCGCTATTGAAGGCGGGCTGGCCGCAGCAGGTCTGGTCCTGGCGGAACTCGATGTCGTAGCCGAGGCGTTCGAGCACGTCGGCCATGGCGAGCCCGACGTTGGGGAAAACCTGATCCACGATGCAGGTGACAAAAATGGAGACGCGGCCGGAGGGCATTCGTTAAGTCCCGATTGTATCGCGGGCGGGCTACAGCCGCGAAGGAACGCCGAAGACGGTTTGCGTACCTTGATAGGCGGTGATCATGTGATAGGCGAAGCCGGTATCGCGGGCGCGGGTGACGACGCCGGGATCGATGGGGCGGCCTTCGAGATGGCCGAGGTAGGCGCGTTCGAGGTCGAGGGTGAGGGGCGTGTTGAGCAGCCAGTCGCCGGCGGTGTAGTAGTTGTTCCACTTGCCGTAGTCGGCGGCTTCGAGGGCCCGTTGGGCTTCAACGCCGGCGGCGATGGCATCTTTGAGCAGAGCGATTTTCGTGGGCGTTGCGCCGGCCTGCTCCATTTCGGCGAGCTTGAGGATCATTTCGTTGAAGTGGAGGTGCATGTCGACCTGGGTGAGGATGTTGGCCTGGAAGAATTGCTGGCGGTTTGCGGGGACGAGGGGCCTCGCTTTCATTGCGAGTTCGCGGGCGTGCTGCCAGCGGGGTTCGGCGTCGCGCGCGGCGGCGACGATTTTCGCGGCGAAGCCGTCGATGGTTGAAAAGGGGATGCGTCCGGAGAGGCCCTTGAGGGCGTTGGTGTTTCCTTCGAGGAGGGCGAGGAGGAGGCGGCGGGCGACGGTCTCATAGAAGTTGTCGGCGGCGCGCGCGTCTTCGGCGTTGCCGTATTGGGCGGGGGCGGCGAAGTAGGCGTTGTAGTAGGCTTCGAGAGCCGGGGCGGCGCGGGAGCCGAACTCTTCGCGGCACCAGCGTTCAAGATATTCGGTGTCGCCGTGGGGCTCGGCGCCGACCCAGGATTTGGGGTTCCAGGCGAGTTCCATGACGGCGCGGGTGGTCATGACGACGGGGCGGACGTTGGCGGTGTTGATGAGGAGCCAGCGGGTTGCGCCGGCGTTGACGGCGCGGCCGAGTTCGCGCTGGATGCGATCGAGCGGGACCATTTCGCTGTAGTGGTTCGACATGTAATCGAACATGGCGGTGTGATAGTACTCGCCCTGGCCGGCGGCGATCGAGCCGTGGTCTTCGAGGAGACCGTGGCCATTGTCGGGCCAGATGAGGGAAACGCCTTCGGGGACCTTCAAGAAGCCTTCGTGGATGAACGTGGCCGCTTCGCGCCAGGCGTTCAGGAAGATTTGCGGGTTGGGATCCTGCTTGCGGACGATGGCGATCTGCGCGTCGATGGCGGAGCGGATGATGCGGGCGCGGCCTTCATCGGTGGTGGGCGCGTTCGAGTCGTTCAGCCAGAACGGATAGTCGTTCTGGCCGCGGAAGCCGACGCTCCAGAGGACTTCAAGGCCCTTGGGGTACTGGCTGGCGGCGCGGGTCCAGGCTTCTTCGAGAGACTTGGGATCGGAGAGAAACGACATGGGGCGCGTGGGCGGCCACCGGTAAGTGTCGAGTCCGAGGGTGTTGACGTGATGCTGGGTGACGACGAGGCCGCGGTCGCCGGCGGCGCGGATTTGCGGCTCGTAGGGGAAGATCCAGGTGCCGGGGACGACCATGTTGCCTTTGAGGCGGAGGATGGCTTCGAAGATGTGGTCCCAGGTGCTAAGGGCGATGCCGGCGCCCTGCTGCACGCCGGGCGTCCATCCGGTGAAAAGATCCTCGTCGTTGAGGAACCAGCCGCGATAGTGGAACGCGGGGCCTTCGGTGTGGGCGTAGTTTTCGGGGAGGACGACTTCGGTGCGGCGGGCGGGGGCGTGATCGGTCCAGTAATAGAGAGGATCGACGCCGAGGAATTGTTGGGAGAACTGATAGACGGCGTAGATGGCGCCGCGCACATCGGAGCCGGTGAGGACGACCTCGTGCGTGTTCCCGTTGTCGATGGTTTGGATACGGAGATTTTCCCAGCCGGAGGGTTTCGTGACAGGAGGCGGGAGCGGTTCGTTGCAGGCGATGCGGATGGTGGATTCGCCGGTTTGACTTGGGTTGTGCACGATGTTGGCGCGGCGGCCGAAGACGCGTTGGAAATCGCCGGCGAGATCCGAGGCGGCTTTTTGCAGGGGGCCCGGTTCGCGCGAGTCGATCAAGATGGTGGTTGCGGCGGTTACGCGCACGCGTGCCGGGGCGAGCGTGGGAAGGCAGAGAAGCAAAGGCAGCAGGAGAGCGGCGGTTCTCATCAATGTCGAGTTCCTTGCAGATCAAACTATACGGGCTTGGCAAGCGTCGAAGCAAGGACGGAGTAAATTCGCATGCAGGGGACGGTAAAATGAAAGGTATGGTGCGTCCTGAAAGACGCGTTGTTCTCGCGGGTGAAAGTCCCGTCCGGGTAAGCGCCAGAGCGCCCGGTAGCAGACTCCAGCCGGGAGGAGAGATCCGACCGAGCCGAGCGGAG
>JAJYCN010000172.1 GCA_021778335.1 Acidobacteriota bacterium
GCAGGGCGAGAACCTGTATGCGTACATGAACTCGGTGACCCCTGGATATTTCGCGACGCTGGACGTGCCGATTCTGGCCGGACGGGACTTCACCAACCAAGATACGAACGTGGTGAAACACGGCGACGGCGACGACAATTTTGTTCCGGGTAAGGTGATCGTCAACGAGACTTTCGTGAAGAAGTATTTCAATGGGCGGAATCCGGTAGGCCGGCACGTTGGCTTTGGCACCGACCCGGGGACGAAGACGGACATGGAGATCATCGGAGTGGTGAAGGACATCAAGTACACGGATCTTCGCGACAAAATTCCGCAGCAGATGTTCCAGCCGAGCCTGGCCGACCGGCATCCGGGCGGCATGACCGTGTATGTGCGAAGCGCGCTCAACCCCGAGCAGTTGTTCGGGGAAATTCGCGCGCAGGTGCACGATCTGGATCCGAACCTGCCGGTGTTCGGGATGCGCACGATGGAAGAGCAGGTGTCGAACTCCTTGATGCTGGAGCGGCTGGTTGCGAGCCTGTCGACGGTGTTCGGTATGCTCGCCGCGATTCTGGCGGCGATCGGGCTATACGGCGTGATGGCGTTTACCGTAACACGGCGGACGCGCGAGATCGGCATTCGCTCCGCGCTGGGCGCCTCGCGCGGGCATGTGGTCTGGATGGTGATGCGCGAGGTACTGGTGCTGCTGGCGGGCGGGGCGGTAGTAGGCGTAGGCGCCGCGTTGGCGCTGGGGAAACTGGTGCAGAGCCAATTGTTCGGGGTCGCGGCCACGGACCCGGTGTCGCTGGCGGTGGCCGCCTTCTGGCTTGCTACGGTAGCCGCGGCGGCCGGTTACATTCCCGCGCTGCGAGCCAGCCGCATCGATCCGATCCGGGCTCTGCGGTACGAGTAGCCCCGACGCGGTGCAGAATGCACCTACGGGTGCGTGCTACGCTCGGCTCAGAGGCACATAGTGAAAGCTCTAGTGAAGAAGTTGGCCCAGCCGGGACTTTGGCTGGAAGATGTTCCCGTTCCTTCTTACGGCATCAATGACGTGCTGATCAAAGTGCTTCGCACCGGGATCTGCGGTACGGACTTACACATTTACAACTGGGATGGTTGGGCGCAGCGGACCATTCATGTGCCGATGACGATCGGCCATGAGTTTGTGGGCACAGTGGAAGAAGTCGGGTCGAACGTAAGCGACTTTCACCGCGGCGATATTGTGAGCGGCGAGGGTCACGTGGTGTGCGGAAGGTGCCGCAATTGCCTGGCCGGACGGCGGCACCTATGCCCGCATACGGCGGGCGTGGGCGTAAATCGTGCCGGCGCATTCGCCGAGTACATCGTAGTGCCGATGAGCAATGTCTGGCACCACCGGCCGGGCATCGATTTGGATGTCGCTTCGATATTCGATCCCCTCGGCAACGCGGTGCACACGGCGCTCTCGTTTCCGGTGCTCGGCGAAGACGTGCTGATCACCGGCGCGGGGCCGATCGGCGTGATGGCCGCGGCGATTGTGCGTCATGCCGGGGCGCCGTACGTTGTGGTGACCGACATCAACCCGAAGCGGCTGGAATTGGCGAAGAAGATGGGCGCGAACGTGGCTCTCGACGTTCGTCAAGGAAAGCTCGAAGACGTGCAGAAGCAGCTTGGAATGACAGAAGGCTTCGACGTGGGGCTCGAGATGTCGGGCATTCAGGCGGCGCTCGAGTCGATGCTCGAAAACATGGCGCATGGTGGAAAAATCGCGATGCTCGGCATACCGCCGGAACCGATGCCGGTGGATTTCAACCGGATCGTGTTCGGCGGACTGACGATGAAGGGCATCTACGGGCGGGAGATGTACGAAACCTGGTACAAGATGTCGGTGATGCTTGAAGGCGGGTTGGACGTGCATCCGGTGATCACGCACCGGCTTGCTTTCCAGGATTTCGAGCAAGGCTTCGAAGCGATGCGAGGCGGCGATTCGGGCAAGGTGATTTTGTATTGGGACGGAATGGCGCCGTGAAAACGAGTATTTTCGATCTGTTCAAGATCGGCATCGGCCCTTCGAGTTCGCACACCGTGGGTCCGATGCGGGCGGCGCGAGAGTTTGCGGCGAGCCTGGACACCGACGCATTGGGCGATCAGACCGCCGAGGTGCGGGCGGAGTTGTTCGGGTCGCTGGCGCTGACCGGCTTGGGGCACGGAACCGACAGGGCGGTGCTGCTGGGACTCAGCGGATCCAAACCGGACGAGGTGGACCCAGGCGAGGTCGACAAGGTTGTCGCGCAGATTCGCTCGAGCGGAACGATTCGCTTGTTGGGCCGGTACGAGTTGCCGTTTGAGGAATCGAGTAACCTGGTTTTCCATCGCGACCAGACGCTAGCCGCCCACCCCAACGGCATGACGTTCACGGCGCTGGGCGCCGATGGACGCGTGTTGCGGCGGGAGACTTACTACTCCGTCGGCGGCGGGTTCATTGAGCGCGAGGGCGCCCGGGGTGCATCGGCCGAGGCGCCTGCGCCTGCGCCGTATCCGTTTAACAGCGCGGCGGAGCTGCTGGGCATGGCCGACGAAGCCGGCTTGCCGGTTTGGCGCGTCGTGCTCGAAAACGAAAAAGCGTGGCGGACGGAGGACGAAGTGCGCGCCCACGTACAGCGCATTTGGGACGTGATGCAGGCCTGCACGCAGCGCGGACTGGTGAATGAAGGGATTCTGCCGGGCGGGCTGAAAGTGCGACGGCGGGCGCCGCGCCTGGCCGCCAGGCTGCGCGCGGAGGGTTCGTCGGATCCCCTGGCGCCGATGGATTGGGTGAACGTCTACGCGATGGCGGTGAATGAAGAGAACGCCGCGGGCGGGCGGGTGGTCACAGCGCCCACCAACGGCGCGGCGGGCATCATTCCGGCGGTGGCGCACTATTACCGGCAGTTCATCGGCGAGATGACGGCGGATACACTATTGCGCTACTTCCTGACCGCGGCCGCGATTGGCATTCTGTACAAAGAAAACGCGTCGATCTCCGGAGCGGAAGTGGGCTGCCAGGGCGAAGTGGGCGTGGCATGCTCGATGGCGGCCGGGGGACTTGTGGCGGCGATGTTCGGCACGAACGAAGAAGTCGAGCAGGCGGCCGAGATCGCCATGGAGCACAACCTGGGCATGACGTGCGACCCGATCGGCGGGCTGGTGCAGATTCCGTGCATCGAGCGCAATGCGATCGGCGCCGTGAAGGCGGTAAATGCCGCCCGCATGGCGATGCGCGAAGGCGGGCGGCATAAGGTGTCGCTCGATCAGGTGATCAAGACGATGTACGAGACCGGGCTTGACATGCAGTCGCGCTACAAGGAGACGTCGCTCGCTGGGCTGGCCGTGAACGTCGTCCAGTGTTAACGGTTACCGGTCGAACTTGTAGGATTCCTGCACCTCGGCGATCGCCGAGCGAGTTAATTGCATCGCCTTTACGCGATGGCCGCCGAAGTCGTGGGCGCCGTGTTCGAGGTGATTCAAAGCGTTGCCGAGGGCTTTCTCGGCGGCGGCCATTTCCGGGTGACGCTCGAAGGTATAAGCGCGCGTGGCGAAGCCGAAGAGAAACGCGGCGGCGACGGCCGCGGCAAAAGCAGCAGAACGTTTCATGGGGTGAGGCCCCTCCCTTTCCGTTCTATGATTCTAGCCGCTTCGCTGCGCCTTTGGGCAGGCCCATCAACTCGAGAGCGACGCCGGCTACGCGGCCGGCTTCGACGCGTTTCATGCAGCGGTGATCGATGGGGCAGGTGCGAAGCAGGCACGGGCTGCAGTCCACTGGTTCACGGACGACGCGGGCTAAGGATCCTGTGGGGCCCGTGGCATCCGCGTCGGTTGCGCCGAACACGGCAACGGTAGGTACGCCCAGAGCCGAGGCGATGTGCATTGAACCCGAGTCGTTGGTGAGGTAGACGTCGCAGGCCGCGGCCAAACTGATGTATTCAGTCAGGGCGGTTTCACCCGCGAAGTTGTGGCAGGGAATCTCCTCGGCGCCGACAAGGGCGGCGACGGTTTCGCAGAGCGGGCGTTCGGAGGCGGAGCCGAAGATGGCAACGGAGGCGGTGCGAAGCCGCGCGACACGCACCGCGGCATCGGCGAAGCGTTCCGGAAGCCAGCGCTTGGCGGTGCCGAAGGCGGCGCCGGGGCTGAGTCCGATGATGGGGCCTTCGAAGCCGCGCGCGCCGAGCAAGGACAGGCCTTCCTGACGGGCGGCCTCCGCGCCGTCCAGGCGGATCTCATCCGAGGGAGGCAGGGCATCGATAATGCCCGCGCGGCGGAGTAGTTCGAGATAGTAGAACCGCTCGTGGCGGGGAATCTCACCGGGTTTCGGCGGACGCACGGCCTGGGTCAGCAGCCAGCCGCGGGCGTCGCGGTTGTAGCCGATGCGGTGAGGAATGCCCGCCACGCGCACGATGAGCGCCGCTTCGAACGCATTCTGCAGGAGTATGGCCGCGTCAAAACCATGAGCGCGCAGGGAGCGGGCAAAGCGAAGCTTTTCGGGCAGCTTTTCCGCGCGGTAGGGAATCACTTCGTCCGCGAATCGCTCGCGGGCATAGAGCCCGGCAACCCATGGCTTGGCGAGCACGGCCAGGTGCGCGCGAGGATACGCGGCACGCAGCGCCCGCAAGGCCGGGAGACTCATCACCGCGTCACCCACCCAGTTGGTGGCGCGGACAAGAATACGCGAGTAACTCACTTACTGAACGGCAATCGTCACCGTGTTCGAAGTATACGTTGTCCCGTTGGAGTAATTGCTGTCGTACATGGTGAGTTGTACAGGCACTGCGTTGCCGGGCGTGACGGTCCGCGGGACAACGACGTTGATCTGGTTTAATCCGACGAAGCCCGGCGCGAGGCCGGAGAAACTGACGGTGGCCGTGATGCCGCCGATGGTGACGCTGGGAGTCGTCGTTGTGTGGGCGACAGGATTGCTTGGCGCGGGTTCACCATCAGTTAGGTTTCCGTTCTGCACCTGGTCGACCAATCCGAGACCGGTAGCGAAAATCTCGACCGTCTCGCCGAGGTTGGCGGGCCGCGAGTTGGATGTCGTACCCGACGGGGCGGCGAGGATGGAGGAATTGGCAATCAGGATCGCGCCCTGGCCATTTCCCTGTTGATTGGTGGAAAAGATGGATGGCGCAAACGGCACGACGTTGTAATTAAGCTGATTTCCGGGCTGGGCGCCGTTGACGACTTGGAAGACCGTAGGAGTGGTGGGGTACTGATACCAGCCGACCTGGAAATTGATCTGGTTGGCGGAGACGAAAAAGAGCGGCATGGTTTCCCCGTCTTCGATCACGGTGGTCTGGCCGAGCGTAGTTGGCAGCGGCGGAGCGGCGGTGGGCTCACCGGTGGCTCCCGCCATCGAGACACCGTAGAGCGAGACAATTTCGCCGGGAGCGACGGTGGCTGGCTGGCCGGTTTTGCCGGCCGCGCTCACGATACCGCCGGAATTCAGGGCCGGAGGACCGCCGATCGAGAAATCCGCGGGGCTGGAGGAGCCCCCGGTTGAGTTGAAGACTGCCACTGAAGCACGGCCGAGCGTAGTGACGTTGGCAGCCGGCACCTGTGCGGTCATGTGGCCGCTATCGGTGACGGACGAAGTAAGCGCTACTCCGTTCCAGAGCACAACACTGCCGGCGGCAAAATTCGTACCCGTGACGGTTAAGGTGAAGGCGCCGGAGTTGGCGTTCACGCTGGCCGGAGAAAGCGAAGCGATGGTCGGTTCCAGCGAGCCTCCGGAGCCGAGCGGCAGAGCGACGGACCACATTCCACGCCCGTGGGAACCGGCGTAGAGAACGCGTTTGGCCCGGTCGAGTTTCAACGCCAGGACAGCTACTCGCGGAAGCCCGCTGCCGAGCGTGCTCCACGACTGTCCACCGTCGGTGGTGACCTGCACTCCGATATCGGTGGCTGCGTAGATTGTGCTAGGAACGTCCGGATCCACGACGACCCAGTTAACGGGCGTATTCGGCAGATTGCCGCTGATGTCGGTCCAGGATGCGCCGCCGTCGGTGGTCGTAAAGATGTGGCCCTGCAAGTCCTGTTGGCCGGGAATGCCCGAAAGTGAAACGTAGGCGATCGAGGGATTACCCGGGTCCGTAGCGATGCCGGTGACGTAACGATTCGGGAGACTCGGCGTGCGATTCGTCCAGGAGGGAGAAGCACTAAGGGCGTTCGAGGTCATCCAGACCTTCCCATTGCTGGTGCCGGCCCACACGGTATTTGAATCTGCCCCGGACACCGCAACCACCGTCACTTCGTCGTTGAGACTACCGCCCGTGAGATCCCCCGAGATCGGCAGCCACAACCCCGCGCTGTTTTTCGATTGATACACGCGATATGACCCGTAGTAAAGCAACTGCGGGTTGTGCGGATCCATTTCGAGGGGAGAGATGAACTCGGTACGATCGTTCGGGTCGATGCCGTAGCCGGCGGGAGTTTCGTTGTACGGATACGTGCTCATGTTGGGGAGATTGAATCCGCGCCAGATCGTAAATCCGGCACTCGCCGATGGGAACACGCCGTAGAACAACGAAGGGAAGCTGGAATCGACGGCGGTGTAGCCGCCATCCCCGCCGCTGATATTGTTCCAGGCGCCCGAGGATTGCAGTTGGAATCCGTTGTCCTGCGTTCCTCCCAGGACAGTATTCGGGGCGGCAGGGAAGAGCGAGAGCTGAGGATAGAACTGGGTGAGCGAAAGCGTCTGGTTGAGATTTGCGAAGTGGACCGTGCCGCCGTTCTGCACGTCGCCGGCGGGAGCGCTCCACATGCCGCCATCGTTGCCGAGATACATGATGGACCCGTCGTTCGAAAATGCGATGCCGTGTTGATCGACGTGAACGGCATAGAGCTCAGTGTTGCCAGGCGCTAGTTCGAGCGGCAGGTTCTGAAACGACTGGCCGTCGGTGGACAGCGCAAGAGTGACACCGCCGACGAGCACGACGTCGGGATTCTTGGGATGGACACGGATGACCAGATCGTAGTCGCATTGGCCATTGACGCCGCAGAACGGATTGTTGGAGGACGTGTCCTGGGGAAGGGTGGCCGTCAACTGGTTCCAGGTGTTGCCGCCGTCGGTCGACTTCCAAATGCCCAGCAGACCGGCGGAGGGATTGGCGCCGCTCAGGTGCAGAGTGCTCTGAATGGCCACGTAGAGGGTCGTGGGGGTCGACGGAGCAATGCCTATGTCGATACGACCCACCCCGTGCGTTGGCAGGGCTGGCGTTCCGGAGCCGGTGAGTTGGTTCCAAGTCGCGCCGCCGTCTGTGGACTTGTAGACACCGTTGGAGGTTGAACCGTAGTTGTCTCCCAGCGCCGCGTAGGCCGTGGAAGTATTAATGGGGTCGAAGACGATCGAAGTGCCCGGGGCGTTCGACAAGATAAGAGTCCACGTGTTGCCGCCGTCGGTAGAGCGGTAGACGCCCGAATCGGCGCCGGCCAGAACGATACTTGAACTGGCCGGGCTGACCGCCAGCGCGCCGATGTGCTGCGCGCCGCTCGGGCCGCTGAGGAATGGACCCTGGATGTTGGTCCAGGTGTTGCCGCCGTCGGTTGATTTCAGTATGCCCGCTCCGTAATAGCTGTCACCCGCGTTGTTTGCCTCGCCCGTGCCGACGTAAATCGTGTTGTGGCTGTTCGGATCGATGGCCATCGAGCCGATGGCCAGGGAGGTTTGTGCGTCGGTCAGGGCGGTCCAGGTGTTGCCGGCGTCGGTGCTCTTCCAGATGCCACCAAACGCGCCTCCGGCGTAAACCGTGTTCGAGTTCGTGGGGTCGATTGCCACAGCGGTGACGCGGCCGGACGTCGACATGTAGTCGCTCACGCTGTTATTGAGACTGACATTGGCGCAGACATCGGAGGAGCAGAGTGTCGGTTGAGGGCCCAGGGAAGTCCAAGTCGCCGAAGTGGAAACGGAGGTTGGACGCGCGACGTTGGCGGCACCGCTGAACACGCTCCCGCGCGCCCGCGCCGCAGCGTCGATGCGATCCATCGCCTGGACGGCCCGCATCCGGGCGCCGGACGGGATCTTCTGGTACGGATACGCTCGCTGATGGTAGAACCACTCTTCGCGGGCGTGTGGGTCGTCCCGGTCCTGAGCGGGACCCCGGCGCTGGCGCGTCTGCTGGCCGAAGCTTATGCTGCCAAGAGCGACAACCAGGATTAAGGCAAAGTGCAAGCGTTTCATGAACACCTCGGGAAGGGCGCGGGACTACTCACCTAAGACATTGTATCTTGCGGTCTGCTAAGCTCTGCGATGCGAGTCTGTAAATGATTGTACGGACGAGCCCGTCGAAGGGTTTCGCGAGATGGCAAGAGAACTTAATACGCTCGAATTTCTTCAAAACTGGTACCGGACAAACTGTGACGGTGAGTGGGAAAAGGTCAAAGGGATAACGATTGAAACCATGGAGACACCGGGCTGGCACGTTACAATCGACCTGGCCGAAACCCCGCTCTCCGGCGCCGGCATGCGGCCGGTGAAGAACGAGCGCGGGCCGTCCGATTGGATCGACTGCCGCGTTGAGCACGACAAGTACGTTGGCATGGGAGACGCCGGTAAGCTGCCCGCCATCCTGCAGACCTTCGAGAAATTCGCGAAGCGGACGAAAACCGACACGGCGGGAGATTTACGGCAGGGGGATGCTCCAGGTAGCTAGTCCCTGGTAGTTCTTGCCGTCGGTTTGCATGGTCGCTCCGAAGTCGCCGTATTTGGTGCTGAGGCTGGCGTTGAGTGTGGCGTCTGGCCGCTTCTTCTCATCGAGGACGACGCCGAGCCGGAGGTTGAGCGGCCCGGGGAGGTTTCCCCCGGTAATTCCGAGACCGAGTCCAAGGTCCAGCGTCTTTTTGTCCGGCGACCCGGAGGCGTCGGCCGTGATGGTGACATTTTCGTGGGTCTTCACCACTACCTGCGTTTTGATCTGGTCGACCTTTGGACCGACGGCCACGATGCCGGCCTGGAAGGAGAGATCAACCTTCTTGAGTTTCACGTTGGCGGTGAGGCTTCCGCCCGCGGTGCGCGTCGACGGCTGGAACTGGCCCAATTTGACGCCGAGTTTGACGCCGCCGACCTTGACGATATCCACCTGCTTGCCGTCGAGCTTCCCCGCGGCGAAGTCGATGATCTTACTTTTCGGCTGGGCGACATAGAGCACGGCGGCGCCGCCCACGCCGATCACCGCGGCGGCAATGTAGAGCACATACTTGTTGTGGTCAATCCATGCGCCGGCCGGCGTGGATTTCACCTTCTGCTCGAGTTCCTGAATGGACTGCTGTAGACTTTTGTACTCTGAAGAGTCCTGGATCTGTTTCAGCAGGGCGTCGGAGAGTTTGCCTCCGGCCTTGTCGATCAGGGCCTGGCCGAGTTTCTGGGCGTCGGCGGAGTTGAACTGTGTTTTCCCTGCGTTTTGAAACGCAAAATTGTTCAGCGTCTGGCGGAGCGCCTTGTCGACGTCCGGCGACTTGAGCGCCTTTTCCAGAACTTGCGGAGAGTTGGCGATCTCCGCGCCCGCCAGGTCGAAGGATAGAACAACGGTCTTATAGAAAATATCGGCGACGCTGGTGTCGCCACACTGGTCCGGCATCTGCTTACGTTCCCCCTATACTGGTGAAGCGTAAAACGCAGGCGTTACAGGGTCAGCCGGTTTTACCAGATGAAATCGCGAGCCAGGGCGCGGCGCTCGTAGCCGTCAAGGACGTGAACGACGCGAAGACGCTTGATCTTATCGGGAGCCAGCGCGCCCATCGGCAGATACAGGATGCGGCGGTCCATGCGCGCGGCGATGGTACGAAAGATCGAACGAGGCGGTTTCCGGGCAACGTAGACGACGAAGCGATGAACGGAATAGTCCAGCGCGGCCAGAAGCAAGCGCTCGGGTTTGGATTCGGCGAAGTCGTAATCCGGGTCCACCCAGATGTCGAATAGTCGGCGCGGCGGCAGCGTCATCAGAAATCCGCCGTACTCGGCGCGCCCAATTCCCGGACCGACTAAGTGCTCGAAAGGCTGGGTCGAATAGAACGCCATGTCGGACTCGTTCTGGTGTTCGCCGAGCCAAGTCGTCAAGTATGTATACTTGTCTTCCTTGTCTTCGTCGAAGACGACCACGAGCGCACCGGTTTCTCCGGCCAGCCTGTCCAGCTTACGCACCCAGATACGTCCTTCGTGCCAGTTCCGGATGGTTTCGCGGAGATCGATGCCGTCGAAGATACTCGTCAGAAAAGGCTCAACGCGAACCCGCTCTTCGCTGAGCATCGTTTTCGCTTTTTTCTGGAGGAATTTGCCGTAATTTTCGATAGCAATATCTTCGGGAGGATAAGAACAGATCGCATTGCCCTCCGTCTGGCGGGCCCATTCGCCGGGTACGCGTTCTTTCTTGCGCGGCTTCAGCCCTCGCGGCCGGAACATCCGCTTTGGCCGGGGATCCCGGCGCCGCAACCGGAGCTTGCGAGTATTGAGCCACACCTCCTCGCCGGAGAGATTCACGGTTTCGAGCGTGTCCGAGTTATCCTTTTGCGCCGGGTAGCGGTTGGCGGTTTCCCACGCATCCCAGGCGAAGTTATCGTCGACGATACCGCGCGCCGCAACCACGATATCGAACAGACCGGCCGTGAGTTCGCCCGAGATCGAGGCCAGGTTTCTCGTGTAGCGCGCTATGGCGAGGCGCTGCCAGGAGGCGACGGATTCGCCGGTGTTCAGTTCATAAGCGCGCGCGGCGTCGCGAAGAAGGTCAAGTTGGACTCGCGGGCGGTCGGTGAGAGGGCCGTCCGCCGGCATCAGGCGCTCGCGCTCGTAGCGCTCCTGCAGGTAGGGATACTCGGTGGTGATTTCGGCGAGGCATTCCGGATGGGGATTCAAGAGACGCGGCTCGGGCAGCGTGCGCGGCGCGGGCGGCGCCTCTTGCGGCGTCTCCATCGCGTCGAGCAACGGATTGAGCATGTTCAGCGAGACGACGGCCGCGACCGGAGCGAACGGGTCCGCCCCTTGCAGTTTCCACGCCATGGCGGCGGCGTGCGCCTCCATGCCGGGTGTCGGGGGTTGTGGGCGAAGGCGATAGGCTTCCACATAGCGGTCCAGTCCGATGTGCCGGATCGAGTACGGGTCGGGATACGAACTGGCCACGTGCGGCCGGGCAACGCCATCGGCCTCGAGAAACATCACCGGCACGCCCATTTCCAGCGCCGTGCGGATCGCTTCGACGAACGGGTCACACGGCTCGACAGGAAGGTAGATGGCGGTGTCATCGGCGGCTACGTCCTCGTAAAGGATCACCGACATTTCGGGCAGGCGCGCGGCGGCTTCCAGATACGCCTCTTCGAGAAACACAGGCAGCTCAACGGCGACCGCGGCGGGGCGTTGCTCGAGAAGCCGGCGCCGGATCGCGGACGCGAATTCGAGCCGGCCCGGGACAGCCGGCAGGTAAGTCAGGTTGCCGCGGCGGAGGATCGAGGGGGGCTCAGGCGTGGGGCGCATAGCGGAGGGCCTCTTCGCCCAACGTTTCGAGCAGGGAAGTCCTCACCAGGTAGGCAAATTCCGCGCGGCCGTCTTCGGAGGCGCGCAGTTTCGAGGCGAAGCGCGCAATGTTGATGCCGTCGCGGACGGTGTAGCGCTCGTCGGCCGCGTGCGCCTGCTCGAGAAAATCGGCGACGTAGTTCAGGATGCGGTCCTCGCCGAACGGAAGGTTTTGTTTGAGAATGGCGAGTTCCTCGTCACGCTCGGGAAAGTCGATGAGGATCTGGGGCTGCAGGCGGGAGTGGATGTATTCGGGCAGGTCGAAGGTGCTCGAATCGTCGTTCATCGTGGCGACAAGGCGGAAATTCGGATGAGCGTGAATCTTCACTCCGGCCGCGATCGACTCGACATAGCGCCGGTTGTCCAGCAGTGGCGCAAGGCTCGCCCAACTTTTCTCGCTCATGCGGTTGCCTTCGTCGACAATCGCGACGCCGCCGCGAATCATCGCCGTCACCAGCGGGCTCGCCACATACCGAAGCCTGGATCCGCCTTCGATCACCGGCGTGACAAGCAGGTCCTCCGGGCGCGTGTCCACGGTGGCTTGGAGGATGTAGACTTCCTGGCGCAGGCGCTGTGCGGCGGCGTAGGCGAGCGTCGTTTTGCCGACGCCGGGCTTGCCGAGAAGGCGTGGATTCATGGGCAGGTCGCGCGGATCGACGACCATCCAAGCGGCAAGCAACTG
>JAJYCN010000173.1 GCA_021778335.1 Acidobacteriota bacterium
GACGTCTATCGCGCCCTGGATGCAGTTCTACCTGCAGTCGGCGGTGGTGGAGAAAGGCATTACGGCGAAGGAGTATGTCGAGAGCCGGCTGGAAGTCGTCATCGGGTGCATCATCACGGACGTGGTGGCGTTCTTCATTATCGTTTCGTGCGCGGCGGCGATCTGGGCGCGCGGGCCGCGGGACATCGAAAATGCGGCGGATGCGGCGTTGGCATTGAAGCCGTTTGGCCAGTACGCTTACCTGCTGTTCAGCGCGGGATTGTTCAACGCGTCGTTCTTCGCGGCTTGCATTCTGCCGTTGTCGACGGTGTACACGGTGTGCGAAGGGCTGGGATTCGAGTCCGGTGTGGACAAGCGGATGGACCAGGCGCCGATATTTTACTGGCTGTACACGCTGCTGGTGGTGTTCGGGGCGGGCATTATTCTGTGGCCGAATTTCCCGCTGGTGAAGATGATTCTGTTCAGCCAGGTGATCAACGGCGTGCTGCTGCCGTTCGTGCTGATCTACATGGTGTTGCTGATCAACCGGCAGCGGTTGATGAAGGAATGGACGAATTCGCGGTTCTACAACGTGGTGGCGTGGTCGTCGGTGGTGATCATGATCGGGCTGACGCTGGCGCTGGTGGCGATTTCGGCCAAAGACATGCTGTCGGGAGCGTAGGCGGCGCGGCGTGGGATGATGTCTGTGATGACGCCGTCGATACCGCAACCGAAGATTCACCTGGCGAACACGCCGGACTACCGCGAGAACTATTCAAACAGCGTACAGATGAGGGTGAACCTCTGGGATTTCTTTCTGCTGTTCGGGACGGTGAATCAGACCGCGCCCGAGACGGTGACGATTCAGAACTTCCAGGGGATTTACCTCAGCCCACAGCAGGCGAAGGCGCTGTTCAACGTGTTGCAGCAGAACCTGACGCAGTATGAGGCCACGTTTGGCGAGATTCGCATCGAACCGAAAACGCCGGGTGGCTCGATTCAGTGAACCGGCGGCGGGGCACGGCGCTTGCGCTGGCTGCCTCTGCCCTTGCCGTGTTCGCGCTGCACTGGCCGTATCTGCGTCTGCCTTACTTCTGGGATGAGCTTGGACAGTTCGTTCCGGCCGGGTTAGACATTCTTCAACACGGAGCGTGGATTCCGCGTTCCACGGTTCCCAATTCGCACCCACCAGGGTTGATGGCCTATCTGGCGCTGGTTTGGAGCGTCGTCGGTTACTCGATTCCGGCGACGCGGGCCGCGATGCTGGTTGTGGCGGCGGGGGTGGTTGCGGCGACCTATGGGTTGGCGGGAAGGCTGGGGTTGCGGCCGGGATACGCGATTCTGGCGGCTGTGCTGCTGCTGGCCGATCCGTTGTTTCAGATGCAGTCGCTGCTGGCGCAGCTTGATCTGCCCGCGGCGCTGATGACGGCGGTTGTGCTGGTGCTGTTTCTGGATGACTTGGTGGGATGCGCGGCGGCGGCCTCGGTCGCGCTGGTGCTCATGAAGGACACGAGCGTGGTGGTTCCGGTGGTGCTGGGCGCGGTGTTGCTGCGGGAGGGACGGCGGAAGGATGCCCTGGTGTTCGTTGCGCCGCTGGTGGCGCTGGGGATCTGGCTTGCGGTGCTGTGGCATGAGACCGGGTATTTGTTTGGGAGTCCCGGATACACGCACTACAACCTGACCTATGCGCTGCATCCGGTACGAGTGACAGTATCGGTTCTGCGGCGGCTTTATTTTTTATTTGTTGCCGATTTCCGTTGGGTGGGCGCGGCGGCGCTGCTTTATTCGCTGTGGAAGACGGACGTATTTCAGGGGCGAGCGTGGCGGGTTGTGCTGATGGTGGGCGTGGCGCAGACGCTGCTGGTGACGGTACTCGGGGGAGCGGCGTTGGAACGGTATCTGTTGCCCGTGCTGCCGGTGCTTTACTGGGCGTATGCGGCGGCGTTTTCCACCGTGCCGATGCGGTGGCGAGTTCCGGCGGTAGCGGTTCTGGGAGGTGGGTTAGTCAGTAGTTGGTTTCTTAACCCGGCGTTTCCGTTCCCTTATGAGAATAATCTCGCGTTAGTCGACTTTGTGCGGCTGCATCAGGAGGCGGCGAGTTATTTGGAGAAGCATTACGCCGGTGAGACGATTTACACGGCATGGCCTCTTACCGGGGCGCTGCAGCGGCCGGCGTTCGGCTATGTCGACCGGCCGATGGCGGTGCGGGAGACTTCGGATCTGCGGGCGCGGACGTTACTGCAGCTTGCCGGGGAGCGGCCGCGTGTGTTGGTGCTGTACAGCCGCACGTGGGAGCCTAAGTGGGGCGCACTGCGATTCTGCTGGGTGGTGCGGTTTCTGACTCGCTACTACGAATACGGGCCGGACCTAACTCGCGAAGAAGTCCGCAGTGTGCTGCACTTAGAGCCGGCCGCCCGGTGGGAACGGGGAGGCCAGTGGGTTGAGGTGTATGCGCGGCCGCGGTCTCAGGTGGCGGCGGCTCCCGTGCACTGAGCGAAGCCGTTCGATTGGATCTACTTTACGACGAGGTTGTAAGTGACTCGCCTTTGCTTCTGATTCCGGGGCTCTGCCTACCTCGAATATAGATCCGATTCCGTTGATTTAATACTCGGAATTATCACAGTGTATTGAGAAATCCATGAGAGTTTGGCTGGAATAACGCGGCATATCGGCGACCGGTCCAGCTTGTCCGTCCCTATGCCGCCGGGGGGATGAGGACCGCGGCCGGAAGTTAGTCTTCAGGTGGAATTTCGAAATCGAGCGTTTTCCGGAATCCTTGTGTTTTCCAGAACCCGTACACCATGCCGGCGGCGAGCCAGATGCCGCCGAGGATATGGGCGCGGCGGTCGAGGTTGATCCAGAGCGCGGCGCAGAGGACGAAGCCGAGGAGCGGGGGGACGAGGTGGGTGAGGCGGCGGTCGCGGCCGCGATACCAATAATGCAGGAAGGAGGAGAAATTCACGCCGGCGAAGCCGATGAGGGCGCCGAAATTGAGAAGCTGAGCGCCGTCTTCGTAAGAGATGAGAAACGAGCCGAGGAGGGCGAGCGCGCCGACGAGCATGACGTTGTTGGCGGGGACGCCCGAGCGGGCACTTACTTTGCCGAAGAAGCCTTCGGGGAGCGCGCCGCTGCGGCCCATGCCGTAGAGCAGGCGGGCGCCGGCCAACTGGGCGCCGGAGCCGGAGCCGAAGTTGGCGAGTAGAAGGGTGAAGCTCATGGCGATGGCGAGCGTGCCGCCGCCGACGACGCGGGCGACGTCGGTGTAGGCGGTTTCAACGGCCTGGAACGGTTTGCCGACGGGCCAGACAAGCTGCGCGGCGTACACCTCGATGGCGGAGAGGACGCCGATGATGAGACAAGTCAGAACCATCGCATAGAGGATGTTGCGGCGGGGATTCTTGGTTTCCTCCGAAAGGGTGGAGAGGCCGTCGAAGCCGATGTAAGTCAGCACGGCGATGGATGCGCCGCCGCCGATGCGGGACCAGGAGAAGTAGCGCGGATCGTAGAAGGGGCGGATGAAGGTGCAGGCGGAGAGGGAAGGCAGAGCCGAGACCCAATGCGCGGTGCAGGCGAGCATGGCGAAGATGACGATGCCCATCGCGATCGCCATGATGGCGTTGATGCGGGCGGTGGTGCGCACTTTGCGGAGATTGGCCCAAGTGAAGATGAGCGTGAAGAAGACGGCCCACACGGCGTAGGGGATGCTCGGGATGAGGTGGACCTGGGCTTCGCGGCTGCCCCAGATGACGCAGATGAGTGGGTTCAACAGGTAGTCCATCAGCATGCTCCAGCCGGTGGCGAGGCCGAGCGCGGGGTGGATTTCCTGAGCGACGTAGGAATAGGCGGAGCCGGCGCTGGGATAGACGCGCGCCATGCGGCCGTAGCTGACGGCGGTAAGCAGCATTGCCACCATCGCCATGAGGACGGTGGTGACGACGTGGCCCATGCCGGTTTCAAACAACACGCCGTAGAGAGGCATCGGAGCGGTGGGCTGGACCATGATGATGCCGATGAGGACGAGTTCCAGGAGTCCGAGGGATCGGATGAGATGGGTCTTCGGAGCGGCGGGCGTGGAGGTTGAATCGGGCAACTGGGAATTATAGCCCAAGCCCGGGGCGGCGCCACCCTCGCGTGGCATATGATGAGACTTGGACACGGCGAAGTCATCGGCCGGAAGGGGCGGCGGACAACGTCTCACGCGAAAGCTCGCGATCATCGCAATTAACATCGCATCGCTGGCGTGTCTGGTCTGGGTGTTGCGCGGCTCCGGTTTAAGCCAGTTGAACCGTGAGGTGGCGCATCTGCATTGGCCGTGGGTGGCGGTTTCCGCCGTTTCCGGCGTTCTGGTTTACCTGTGGCAAGCGTGGCGATGGAGCCTGCTGTTAGCGCCTGTGAAACCGGTGTCGGTCGGCCACTCCACGCGCGCGATTTTCGTCGGACTATTCGCCAATGAGTTGCTGCCGCTTCGGGCCGGGGAGATCGTGCGGTGCTTCTTGCAGGGGCGCTGGAGCCAGATTCCGCTGTCGGTGGTCCTTGCGTCGGCGTTGATTGAGCGGATCTTCGACGGCGTCTGGCTGATGGCCTGCCTGTTTGCGGCTTTTCGCTCGATGCCCCGCATGCCGAGGTTCCTCGTCGACGGCGCTTATATACTCGGGGCCGTGATTCTCGTCGTGGCTGGACTCCTGGCGATCGCCATGTACTGGCGGGAACAGACGCTGGATGCGCTGGTGAAGGCGAAGTGGCTCAGTTGGGTGCATATTCTGGTTCAGGATCTTCACCTGATCGGGCATTCGCGCTACCTGTACATGGCGTTCCTGGTGAGCATGCCGTACCTGCTGATGCAGGTTCTGCCGATTTACGCTCTGTTTCAGGCCTACGCGCCGCTAGCCTATCTTGGATGGCTGCCGGCGTTTGTGACGATGGTGATTCTGCGGCTAGGGGCCGTGGTGCCGCAGGCTCCGGGAAGCCTGGGAGCGTTTAACGCGCTGACGGTGGTGAGCCTGTTGCTCTTTCATGTGCCGCGGGCGCTCGCCAAGCGGTTTTCCATTCTTCTGTGGGTCGTTGTCACGATTCCCCTGTTGCTTACCGGCTTTATCGCGCTGGCGATCACCGGTGTGAAGATGGACGAGCTACGCCATCATGCCGAGGCGGCTACCAGCTCACCACGGGAGCCTGCCCCCGCTCCCGCTTCGCCTCACCAGTAACCACCGAAGAACAGCAACCCTTATTCAGAGGGGATTTCGAGCTTGTCTTTCAAATGCTCCATACGTCCCTTGTTTCTTCCGTAGTTCACGAAATCCGAGATCAACGCGGCGAGGCCTTCGGAATGGTCCGCGTTCGCTTCCAGGTAGTCCTGATACGCGGGGAGCTTCAGCCGCTCCGGATGGTTGGTCAGGTAGTCGACGATCGATGCTGTGTCGGAGGCGAGTTCTTTCAGGATCGGCCGAGTGCGGTCCATGGCTGTCCTCTGCCACGGCGAGGCGTTCTCGCGCACCGCTTCCAGCTTCACGAGCTGGCGGCCGACGGTGTTTATGTGGTCCTTGATAACAGTGATGGCGTCCGCGTGGCTTTGCCACGCCAGGCTGCTGCGCGTAAACGATCTTTTCGCAGAGCACGCCGCCGCGGGATGCCGATCAAGGATCTGGACGAGAACCGGCCGCTCCGTTCGATCCGGCCTCGCGTCGAGACGATCGACTATTTCCTCAAGCGCTACGGGGAGATCTTGAGAGAACGCCGCCTCCAGGAGCGCGACATGGAAGCGCAGCTTGCGATCTATGAGAACGAGCTGCGGCGGGCCTGGTTCAGCACTTCGCATCGCTCTCTCGGCCCGCAGTTCTGGCGAGTTCTGATCCGGTGCAGGCGCAACAGGCGAGGGCGCACCTGTGCAGGAGTGGCCGCGTTGGCCGTGCGGAGGAGTTCTAGTCCCATGCGTACTTGAGGTTCCAAGCGTTCCAGTACTATTCCCGATTTCGCTGGCGAGGGCTTAAAAACTTGCTCGTAGTCCTGATCGCCGTTTTACTGTACCTACGTGCGGTGTTGACCCTAGGGATGTTCCCGTAGCCACCACCACAGGTTGTCGACGTCCAAGTCACTCAGCAACTCTAGATCCTTCACAGAAGAGCCGATGATGCGCGCGTGGACGGCAACAGTTGTAATTTGTAAGTCGGTACACGGCCCAACCAACTTCGATGCAATGTTCCTGATTGCAATGATCCGGACCCGCCGTTCGATAGTGAGAAGGCTCATACAGGCCTTAGCCCTTTTTCGGGACTCCGACAGTATGTGTGCCTAGACGTCCGAAGCGTTTCACCAAAAGTTCCTCGAACATCAGTGCCCACGGCAGCCAGAGTTCTCATGCATTATAAGCGAGAATGGCGCCAAGTTGAATAAGGACAGTGAAAAAAATCTTCGCTGCTGTAAGACAATCCGACGGCGGCCCAGAACGTATATAACCAAGCACGAAGGGGGTGTACTACCAGGGGGGAGTGAAAATCATCGGATCGTGGAACTCGGTGATGCCGGGCGTGAGCTGGCTAAGTTGAAGTTATACGATCAACTTAGTCTCGGATAAGTGGTGGGAAGCCGCTTGGGTGATTCGTAATCCGATGCAGACCGACGGCTCCACGAGGTCTGAACCGGTACTCAGGCCTGTAACCTAGGGTGATAGCTCCCGGGAGTACATAGGATTCCGCACGTCGTGGATCACGTACTCAGGCGACGGCCTGCTCTTGATCGCAAGCGGGGAGTTCCGAGCCGGATTGATAAAACAATTGTGGCGGAAATGTTTTGGCCACGGAAGCGATGGTTTTGGGCCTACCCGGTTCCTGGCGGGAGGGAATCGCGAGCGTATGGAAAGCATGACCCGCCAGGGCTATGGCTTCCGGCACCTTGAAAATTCCGGAATCGGAGTGCGGATCAGGTATGGCGAGACGGGAAGACTTCCGGGGTGATGGAACCCGTGGTTGGCGTGGAGACCGAATCTGTTGGCGGAGGAAGAGGGATTCGAACCCCCGAGCGAGTCACCCCGCTAACGGTTTTCAAGACCGCCGCCTTCAACCACTCGGCCATTCCTCCGAAGACAATGGTAGCGAATTCCGCGGCGCCGCGCGTTTTGGGATCCGGGCGACACCGCGTTGTGGGCCAGGAACTTCTTGGAATCGGGCTTCCGCGGTTTGGCAGGAGCTGTCGCGGGGGCAGCGGGCCGGAAGAAATGAACGGCGAAAACCGGCCTGGGGCAGAGTGGCCCACTCAGCGCCGCGGTGCGGTGTTGAAAAATGCCTTTATTGGGCGTTCGGCTACACTTCGACCGTCTGTAACTTCGGGAGCATCGAGAGATGGAAAGCGGCGGCGATCATCAGGAACTGCCAAGCTACTTTCGCCAGTCCACGAAGCTTCGTGTTGCGCATGCCGCGGGTTTGCTTCATCCATCCGAGCGCCTTCTCGATCCGCGGTCGTTTGCTCCGGCTGACCTCAACGGTCGCGCCGGCTCGTGCGCCTGTCAATGGCGCTTTTGCCGGACCGGTTGGCGTTTTGTGCTACGTGTGGGCGGACGTCGATCTCCCGCAGCGTGACTACGAGGTCCCGCGTGTCATTGGCTGTGTCCGCACCCACGCTCATCGGCCCACAATCCCCGCGCCATCGCCGGTGGCGCGATTGGTTGTGGAGCATCAGCAAAGCGGCATCGCGTTCGGCGGCTCCATGGGCGTGCGCCACCAGCGTGTCCACCATCAGGCCGTTGCGATTCTCCATCCGTACCTGGCCGAGATAGCCGAGCCGGGCCTCCTGACCGTGGCCTTTGCGGTAGAGCCTCGCATCCGGGTCCGTTTTCGATTCCCGCGTTTTATTGCTTCGACGCTCGTGGCTTACGCTGCAAAAGATCTGCAGCAGCACGGGCCCGTGGCAGGCGCTCGGGGGAGGCACCGGCGGCGGGCCCGTTCTGGCGTAGATGCCGTCGAACTACCGGGCGATGGCTCGCAGGATCTCGTCTACCAGCTTGCGGATGGCACGCAGACGGTGGTCTTGGGGAACGCGTTCTTCCAGGGAAACGGAGCTGAACATCCCGGACTGCTGTTCGCGCGTTTTTCAACAAGTTCCTAGAAGTGGAAGTTCACGCCGCCGTAGGCGGTAAACGGCGCGCCGGGGTAGGCCAGCATATAGCCGCCCGTGGGCGTGCCGAAGTAGCCGCCGGAGGAGATGAACTCGTAGACGTTGTAGCCGTTGTTCAGGACGTTGAGCCCGGCGAAGGTCAACTCGAAGTGCTTGAAGGGGATTTTCAGGCTCAGGTTGAGGGTGCCATAGGCGGCCATGGTCTGGTTGCTGGGGGCGCCGACGGTGTTGTCGAATACGTTCTGCGTTCCGATGAACTGGAACTCGCCGGTGGGCTCGAGCGTGAGGCGGTGGAACGCCTTGAAGCTGTAGTAGACGCCGGCGTCCAGCGTTTGGGCCGGAACGTAGGGGACCGGGGAGCCGTTATAAGCCAGGCCGCTGACCACGTAGTTGGAGTAGCTCGCCTTCTCGAAGTTCAGGTTGGCGAAGACGTGGACGCTGGATATGGGGTCGTCGTCAAAGAACACATTCAGGCCGTGGTAGACGGAGCTTCCGTTCGCCGAGATCACGTCGCCGTTGCTCAACGGAATATCGATTTCCTGGTACTTGTAGTCCTCGTGATAGAAGGCGGCGCCGAAGATCATGGTGCGGAGCGGACCGGAGCCTTCGGTGTGGATCTTGAAACCGCCCTGCTCGTAGATCTGGCGGGCGAGGTGGTAGCTGTTGGGATCGACCGATTGGAACAAGCCGCCGCCGCCGCCGAGTTCGGGCGCGCGGAGAGCCTCCATGAAACCGCCGTAAAGCGTCAGCCAGGGAAGCACGTAATAGGAGGCATTAACGGAAGGCTCGACGCCACTGCGGTTCTGGTGATTATCGCAAATAGCGCCCTGATTCTTCGTGTTGCCGGCCAAGGAAAACTGGGTTGAAGGGCAAAACTGGCTCAGCATTACGCCAGGCGCGAAATTAAAATCCTGGAGAGGCGCCTGGGAATAGCCGACGTCGAAGCCGACGTAGCGGATGCCGGGGGTGATGTGGAGCTTCGAGTACGGATGGAAATCATCCTGGAGGGCGACGGCGAAATCGTCCTGATTGAAGTAGGAGGAACGAATTTTGCCGCCGATGTTTACCGTGTCGTAGCTTCCCCCGAGGAGCGGATCGTAGAAGTTGTTCCGGCTGTTGTACATCGTGTGGATGAAGTATGCGCCGACGTTGATTAAGTTACCGGACAGACTCTTGGTTACGTCAACCTGATCGCCCACGGTATAAGTGTGCGGGTTGTTCCATTCGTCGACCTGCGGGCCGAGGTTGTAGACATCGTTCAGGCGGTCGTGGAGGCGGCGGACATACATGTACCAGGCCTGGTCCTCGATGCGAGTGGAATCGTCGAGCTTGACGTTGAAGCGGCCATTGATATTTCCCATTTCGTTGGTGTCGTACTTGTTATAGCTGTCGTAGGGCAGAGAGCTGTAAAAGCCGGACGTGGCCTGGCTGTAGACGACGCCTCCCGGTTGGCCGTTCATAGTGATGAGGGGGTTGGCGGTCATGGGGATGACCTGGGCGCGGTAGCCGCCGCTGTGGGCGAAGTAACCGCCGAGGTCGAAGCTGCTGTCTTCGAAAGTCTTGAGGGCTTTGGAGTAGACGGCGTAGTCCTTGCTGGGGTTGTTGAAGCCGTCGGGGCCGGAGCGGAAGTCGTCGCCGAGGTTTCCGCCGGCGGCAACGATGGCCGACCAGCCGTTGTAGACGCCGGAGGCGAGGTCGAAGGCGAGGTCGCGCTGGTTGTAGCTGCCGTAGCTCGACCACACATCGCCGTGGAACTTGCCGGTGGGCTGGAGAGGCGTGAATTCGATGGAGCCGCCGACGTTGGCGTACCAGCGGTCGATGGGGTCGCCGGGTCCGTAGACGACGTTGACGTTCTGGATCAACTGAGTCTGAGGGAGGGTGGCGGATTGCCAGAGGTCGGTGGCGGGGTCGACGATGGGGAAGCCATCGAAGGTGATGTTGAGGGAGGCGCCGCCGGTGTAGCCGCCGTAGCCTCCCCATCCCTGGCTGATGCCGTTGAGGGAGACGGTGTACTTGGTTGCGCCGGAGTTGCCGTAGCCGGTGACATTGGCGCCGGGGGCGAGGGAGACCATCTGGGCGGCTCCGGCGATGGGTCCGAGGGTGTCGATTTGTTTCCGGTCGAGGACGCGGATCTGCTCGTCGGAGGCGAAGACTTCCTGCTCGGAGGGCATGACATTCACTCCGGGTGTTATGTCGCCGTGGACTTCGACGGTCTGCGAGACGGGGTGCAGGGTCAACGTGACGCTTAGAGATACGGTCTGGCCGGGCTGGATTTGTATGTTCGACTGGCGGTACATATCGAAGTCGGATTGATTTATGAGCAGCGAGTAAGTGCCGGGAGCGACGTTGGTGACCTGAAAGTCGCCGTTGGCGTCGGTGGTGGCACGGGTCGCCGTGTGGGTGGAAGCTTCGGTGAGCGTGATCTGGGCGCCTGGCACAGCGGCTCCGCTCGCGTCGACTATCGTGCCTCGAACGCCGCCCGGCGTTTGACTCCAGGCAGAGACAGATACAACCAACAATGTACAAAGAACAACAAGGCGATTCGCCAAGTTACACTTCCTCCCAATGGATCTTGTTAGATACTCAGAGTGCGAGCAAAGGGGGCCGGCGACGACGGGGTCCGGCCCGCACTAGGAGCAATGGTAGTAGCGAGGTGGTTGCGCGAAAATTACGCCGGCGTGAAGTTTCAGTTACAACGAGCTATTTCCAATGGAAAACCAAATTGACCCCGCGGAGCGAGGAAGGAGAGATTCGATACTCTGGAGGCGATGGGCTTTGAAGGGCGGCGGGTGATTTCATTCGAAAGCCGGCGTGCGGCCGAGATGGCGGAGTTGATTCGCCGCCAAGGCGGAGATGTGTTTTCAGCGCCGGCGATGCGTGAAGTGGCGGCCGAGGCAAGTGGGGCTTCCGAGTTTGGCGAACGGCTTCTGAGCGGCGGGTTCGACATGATGGTTTTGCTGACCGGCGTCGGTGCGCGGGCGCTCCGCCGTGCTCTGGCGGAACGGTTTTCCGAAGAACGGTTCCTGGAAGCTCTGCGGTCCCTTGCGGTCGTGGTGAGGGGTCCGAAACCGGCGGCGGTGTTGCGGGAATGGAAAGTGCCGATCGCGGCGATCGCGCCGGAGCCGAACACGTGGCGTGAAGTGCTGGCGGTGACCGAGGGGCGGCTGGAGCGGCGTGTTGCCGTGCAGGAGTACGGGCGGCCGAATCCGGAACTGGTTGCCGGGTTCGAGGCTCGAGGCGCCAAGGTGACGACGGTGCGGGTGTACCAGTGGGATTTGCCCGAGGACACGGCGCCGCTTCGCGAAGCCGCGCACAGGATTGCGCGGAGCGAAGTGGAGTTCGTCCTGTTCACGACCTCGGCGCAGATGCTGCATCTGGCGCGGATCGCGGCCGAAGAAGGGATCGAGCGGCCGATGACGGAGGGTCTGCGGCGGATGGTGGTCGCTTCGATCGGACCGACGACGACGGAGACGCTGGAGGAGTACGGCATCCGGCCGGATTTCGAGCCCAGCCATCCAAAGATGGGCTTTCTAGTCCAGGAGGTCGCCGCGCGCGCCGGGGAACTTGCCGCGCGGAAGAGCACCGGCTCAGCCCATGCCTAAGAAGAACATGAACGATCCGTTCCAACTCTTGGGACGGTATTCCTACCTTGCGTTCCTGCTGCCGGTTTCGACGTTCATCGGATACGCGATCGGGTATTTGCTGGACAAGTTGTTTCACACGCACTTCCTCTACCTGGTGTTCCTCTTGCTAGGGATTGCGTCCGGGTTTATTGAGTTGCTTCGGGAGTTGAATCGCGATGCCGGGAACCAGTGACGAGGAGCGCTACGAGCGCTCGATGCGGCGGATCGAGCGGTGGATCGGCGTGGTGGCTGTGGCGGGCGCTGTCTATGCGGCGGTGGCGCACGGTTGGCGGAATGGGGTCGGATTCGCGGCGGGTGCGGCGTTTTCGTGGTTCAGTTTCCGCCACTGGAAGGGGTTCGTGGAGGCGCTGGGAACCACTGCGAGGAAGCGGGGAAGCCTGTGGTGGATCGCGCGTCTGGCGCTGATCGCAATCCTTGCTTAGGTTCTAGTGAAGGTT
>JAJYCN010000174.1 GCA_021778335.1 Acidobacteriota bacterium
ATGTGTCTTCAGTCTTGCTGCGTATGGGCAGCCGCTCCGTTTCACACTATTCTACGCAGATCTGGACACAATTCTGGTAGGAGCAGAGCTGCAAGTTTGAGCAATTGGTCAGATTGCAGCCACCCGAACTGGCGGCGCAAAATGCCTTGATGCTGGTGCTGTCCACGCATTTCCAGTAGCAGCCCACTATATTGGGCGATGCGGCGGGAGAGCCAGCCGCGGCGCGGTTCTCGCTGCCGATAGGACGGCGAGCGGCCTCCGTGACCCGCCCGTCGCGGCACGACTGAGAGGCCGCGGTAAGCTCGTCGGTCGAGAACGGTTCGTTGATGCTACGGGCGGATCGCCAAACGCCACCGTCAGCGAAGTCGACTTCCGTCAATGCCACCTGTGTTTGAATCATGTGCGCCCCGGCGGGTTGCGCCCACCGAAGCAAGTCGGCGGGACTAAGTCCGGCGTTCTTCAATGTGGCGGTTTTTCCCGCAGGAAGGTCGAGGGCGTAGGTTCGCTCCGGTCCGGTTATCGGCGCCAGAGCGGACTCCGAACATTGCGCTGGAGCAAGTGATATCCAGGCGAGCTTAACTGCCTTGACGTCTCGCCCGGACGAATTGGCGAACTCCATCTCGGCGAGATGATCCTGAAGTGTCGAGAGCTGTCGCGTAAGTGTGATCGGCGCCCCAGATTCGGGCACAAACACTGTGGACAATTGTGTGGGGCCTGCCGCCTCGGCGACGGTGGTCAGTATTGAGAAAGAAAATGCGCAGACGATCGCGGACATTTTATGGCTATACGCCATATTGCTATCCTCCGGTTAGAGATTGAACGTGCCTCAATGGGGCGCGCACGGGATAATCATGCACCCGCGGGGGGGCTGTCAAGTTCTTTTCCCGCAACGTGCGAAGAATTACGAACTAAGTCACAAGGTTATCCAAATTTACTTTCGTAATGCTCGGATTGGTTTCGAGTTCATGATTTGACCTTTTCTCTGCTTCGGAATTTGACGAATGGCTAAGCTCTGCCTGTGGGAACGGGCGTGGCTGCAAGTCGAGGCTTGGGCTTGTGGCGGAGCGTGCGGACCACTCGAAAGGAGAGCAGCAAAGCGAGGATGGCGCCATAGAGCACGGGCATGCGGATGTCGCTTTTCACCAACCAGTAGTAATGGATGACGCCGGCCGTCGCGGAGAGGTAGATCAGTCGGTGCAGCAGTTGCCACCGCCGGCCTCCGAGGCGGCGGATCCAGCCCGCGGTTGACGTGAGGGCGAGAGGGACCATCGCGAGGAAGCCCGTCGCGCCGGCGGTGATGAACGGGCGCTTTACGATGTCGTGGGCCATGCTCGAAAGGCTGAAGAACTGGTCGAGCCACACGTAAGTGAGCATGTGGAGCGTGCCATAGAAGAAGGCAAAAAGGCCAAGCATGCGGCGCAGGCGGATGAGGTCGGGCAGCGATGTGATGTAGCGGAGCGGCGTAATAGCGAGGGTAATGAGCAGGAACCGAATGGTCCAATCCCCTGTCGCGTGGGTGATGAACTCGACAGGATTGCCCCCGAGGTCCTGCTGATATCCTTTCCAGGCCAGGAGCGCGGCGGGGGCGAGACCGGCGGCGAAGACAAGCGGTTTCAGCCGCCGGATGATGAGACCGGGCTTTGGCATGTCTTAGAAATACTTTCGAAGGTCCATCCCGGTGTACATACTGGCGACTTGATCCCCGTAACCGTTGAACATGAGCGTGGGGCGCTTGAAGAAGTCGCCAAGACGGCGCTCCGTGGCCTGGCTCCATCGCGGGTGGTCGACTTGGGGATTCACGTTCGAGTAGAAGCCGTACTCGTGAGAGTTTTCAATGTTCCACGTGCTAGGCGGCTGCTTGTCGACGAGCTTGATCTTAACGATCGACTTAATGCTCTTGAAGCCGTATTTCCACGGGATCACAATGCGGACCGGCGCCCCGTTCTGGTTGGGGAGAATGTCGCCGTAGAGGCCGACGCAGAGAAGTGTAAGCGGGTTCATGGCTTCATCAAGCCGCAGGCCCTCGACATAAGGAAGCTGGATGCCCGCGTAACGGCCAAGCGGCATCTGCTTCGCGTTGTAGAAGCTCTGGAACGCGACAAACTTGGCCTTCGACGTGGGCTCGACGCGGCGAAGGATTTCGCTCAGCGAGTAACCGACCCAAGGCACGACGATGGACCATCCTTCAACGCAGCGGTGACGGTAAATGCGCTCTTCGAGCGGAGCGAGCTTAAGGATGGCGTCTATATCGAGCGTCTGTGGCTTCGAGACTTCGCCTTCAACCTGCACGGCCCACGGGCGGGTCTGGAGTGTGCCGGCGTACTTAACAGGCTGGTCCTTGCTGGTGCCGAACTCGTAATAGTTGTTGTAACTAGTCACGACTTTGTAAGGTGTTTCGGGTTCCGTGGTGTTGAACGGGCTCTCCTTGAGGCCGCTGAACTTCGCTTCCGCGAGCGGGGCGGAGGCAAGCACAGCGCCGAAGCCGAGGGAGCCGGAAAGAAAACGGCGGCGGTTGAGATACACGCTGCGCGGAGTAATTTCGGAGGAACGAATTCGCGGGGCAGTTTGAATCAGCATAAGGGCGCCTCTTATATGATGCCTCCAGCCGCGCGGTTTATTTCAAAGGTTTCGGTTAGAGGGCGCCTGGAGGCGGGGATCACGCTAAGGTGGAAGCATGGTACGCGTTCGGGCAAATCGGTTTCGCGCGCTGGGAGCCGTGCTGGGTTTGTCCATGGCCGCGGCGGGATGTTCG
This sequence comes from Acidobacteriota bacterium, assembly GCA_021778335.1. GTDB lineage: Bacteria > Acidobacteriota > Terriglobia > Bryobacterales > Bryobacteraceae > JAJYKC01. Next base: position 2,753 of record JAJYCN010000174.1, read on the forward strand.
CCCAAGCCACACATTATCGTGGGTTCGAAGAACACAACCGAGTCCGCGATTCTGGGCGAGATTGCGGCGCAGCAGATCGAGCGGCGGCTGGGGTTGCACGTCGAGAGGCGATTGAAGCTCGGCGGAACGCTAATGGCCTACCAGGCCGTGCGCGAGGCGCAGATCGACGTGTATCCGGAGTATTTGGGAACGGCGTACATGGCGCTGCTTCATCACGCGAGTTTTGAGCCGGCGGACGCGATGACCAACGAGGTGCGCTCCGAGCTGGCGACCCTGCAGCAATTGCGTTGGATGGAGACGCTGGGCTTCGAGAACCGGTTCGCGATGGTGGTGCTCAAAGAAAAGGCGGCAACGGAGCACGTGGAAACGATGAGCGAAGCGATGAAGCAACCGGGTTGGAAGCTCGGCTGCGGCTTCGAGTTTCTGGAAAGGCCGGACGGGTTCCGTGCGTTTTTGGCGGCTTATCCGGACATGCAGTTCACGGCCGGGCCGGTGAGTATGGAACTCGCGGCTCTCTACCCGGCGCTGAGAAAGGGTGAAGTGAACCTCGTGTCGGGCAGCACGACCGACGCTTCGATTTCAGACCCCGACTTTGCCGTGCTCAAGGATGACAAGAACGCTTTCCCTCCGAACCCGGCCTCGTACGTGGCGCGCTTCGACACGCTGCGGCGCGTGCCGGGGCTGGAGATGGCTCTGGAAGCGCTTTCGGGCAAGATCGGCGGCGATGCCATGCGCAAGATGAACACCGACGTGGACGTGCGGCATCGCACGCCCGCGGAGGTGGCTGCGGAGTTCCTGAAGACAATTCCGTGAGCCGCGCTCAGCGCCCGGCTTGGGCGAGAAGGACGGCGACGGCGCGGTCGAGTTGCGAGTCCTTGCCTTCAAGCGATTCCCCCAGCGGGCGCTGGACCTCGACATCGACGGGGCGCGGGTGCATTTCCATGGTTTCGCCGTTGGCGCCCTGAACACGGGCCTCTGGGAGGCGCAGCATGGAACCGTCGATTAACTGGGCGCCCCAGGTGTAGATGATCCACCCGGCCGTAGGTTCGCCGACCACCTTGCCGAGTTTCAGCGTGCGATAGCCCTCGGTAAAATCCTCGGCGTCGGAAAGCGAGCCTTCGTTCGTGACGAGCACGGTCGGCGTGCCAAGCGCCCGTTGGCCGAGCCAGGCGCGCGCTGGAACAGGCTGCATCCCGCGCGGCGTCATGGTGAGGTAATTTCGGCGCGTGAAGACGTCGAGAGCATATCCGTTCACAAAACCGCCGTGGTTATCGCGGATGTCGATAACCACGCCCTCTTTCGTTTCGTTGGCGATGTCGAGGTCGATATAAAGCTGATCGAGCGAAGCCTCGCTCATGTCCTTGATGTGGATGTACCCGAGCTTGCCATGGCTGATCCGATCGACATAAGCTCGATTCGATTCCACCCACTGGCGGTAGCGGAGTTCCACCTCGTTCGCCGGCGAGATGGGCTGGACGATGACGGTTCGCTTCTTCGATTCGTCGCCCGGCGGCGCGATGTCGAGGGTGACTTTCTTGCCGATTTCGTCCTGCAGAAGTGAATCGAGGTTGGTGTGCGGCCCGAGCGGGGTGCCGTTCACGGCAATCAGGCGATCGCCCAAGTGAATCGAGCCCTCGACGGCGGCGGGAGCGAGCGGCACGACCTCGCGGACGATCAAGCCGTCGCCGTGCTCATAGCGAAGTCGATCGAAGCGAAGGCCGAGGCGGCCGGTGGGGACGGGCTTGTCAACCGGCGGACCCGCAATGCCGCTGTGGGAGGAGTCGAGGTCCCCGATCATGAGGCTCATGACGCGCCGCATTTCGGCTTCCGTGCGGCTGCCTTCGACATAAGGCTTGTAGAGTTCGTGCTCTTTCTTCCAGTCGACGCCGTTGAACTGTGGATTCACGAAATAGCGGTTCAGCAGGCTCCAGCCTTGTTCGAAGGCGGCAACCTTTTCCGAGTTGAAGTCGATCGGGAGATCCGCGGCAACCGCGATTGGTTTGCTCTGATGGGCATCGAGCGAGATACGTTCCACCTTGCCGGCGTCGAGGTAGACGACTTCCTTCGAGTCGGGAGTGAAGGCGTAGCCGCTCTTGCGGCCGGCGGTGGAGGTGAGTTGTTTGGCCACGGGTTTCTCCCGCGCGAGTTCGTCGAGAGAATAGGTGAACAGGTTCACTTGGCCAGCGGCGCGGGCCGCGAACAAAAGCGTCTTGCCGTCGGGGCCGATCACAGGACCATCGGCGTTGAGGCCGAGCGGCAGAAGGGAAAGGCGATCGCGGATCCCGTCGAAGTTTACGGCCACTTGGGGCGGGGCGGCGTCTGCCTTGGTTCCAGTCTCCGATTTGCCGTCGGATTTCGCTGAATCATTTCCAGTCGGTTTTGTTTGAAACAATTCCTGGAATTGATCTTCGTGGAACTTGGGAACGTGCGGCGTGAGCCAGACGCGGGCGATGTAAGAGGGCTCGGAGCGCTGCGCCGTGTCGAAGAGCAGGAACGTTCCGTCCGGGCTCCAGGCGATGCGGCCGGCGGTTTCGCCGTTGGCGAGAAAGTCGGCTTCACGCGGCGTGCCGCCCGAGGCGGGCACGAGCATGACGGTGCGGAACGATTTGGCGCCGATGTCGGCGAAGGCCATCCACTTGCTGTCGGGGGACCAGCGCAGGGCGGGTTCGCGTAATTGCCCGGTGGCGAGGATGTGATCTCCCGTCCCATCGAGCGAGACGACGTGGAGTTCACGGCCATCACGCACATAGGCGAGCGATTTGCCATCGGGGGCGGCGAGGGGAAGTTCGTCGTTGCCGGTGGAGCGGGTGATCTGCGTTTCCTTGGCGGAGCGGAAGTCGTAAGAAAATATCTGGCCGTTGCCGTTGCGTTCCGAGACGTAAACAAGCATGTTGCTGTCGGGCGTCCAGTGGAGATCGTCCTCGGGCGCAGCCGTGTGGGTAAGCCGGATCGCGTCGCCACCGTCCTTGGCGGAGGCCGCGAAGACTTCGCCATGCGCCGTGACTGCGATTTTCTTGCCGTCGGGCGAAAGCGCGAGGCCGGTGAACGTCGTGAGGTGTTCGACATGCACGGCCGGACCGTCGGCGACGCCGGCCAGCGTCAGCGGCACCTTCTCCGCCGCGCCGGTCTTGGTGTCGGCTTTCCAGATAGCGAAATCGCGCTCGAAGTAGACGGACCTGCCGTCGGCGGAGAGAGTAGGGAAGAGGAAGCGGCCGAAGGTAAACTTTGTCACGGGCCGCGGCGTGCCGTTCGCCTCGATCGTGAGCACCCATAGGTTCTGCGCGCCGCTCCGGTCCGAGACGAAGAAGAGAGCGTGGCCATCGGGGCGCCACATCGGCCAGTCTTGTTTCGCCCCTCCGTCGACGAGGCGTCGGTAGCCACCGTCTTCACCGGTCTTCTTCACCCAGATTTCGCTTTCGTCGAGATGACTGTGTCCGAGGCGCCACCACTGCGACATGCTGAAACCGCGCGCGCAGAAAGCGATTTCGCCGCCGTCGGGCGACGGCGCCCCGTAATATTCGTTCAGGAAGAGTTCGCGGCTCACTTCAAGCGGCGTGCCGCCTTCGGCGCTGACGCGGAACAGGTCGTTGTCTCCTTGTACGTCGTTGACCGGGGACGTGAAGTAAATCCACTTGCCGTCCGCCGACCAGGCGTCGAGGTGTTCGGGGGCGTCGCTGAAAGTGAGCCGGCGGAGGTCGCCTGTAGAGAGATTGAGAACGTAGATGTCGCCGTTCCCGGTGCGGTCGCTGACGAACGCGAGTTGTTTTCCGTCGGGGGAGAACAGCGGGCGCAATTCGGTTGCAGGGTTCGAGATGAGAAGATGGGCTTCCCCGCCCGAGGCTGGCGCGATCCAGATGTCGCCTCCCGAGACGAAGGCGAGTTGCTTGCCGTCGGGGGAGGGAGCGGGTTCGGACAAAGAAGGTAAGCCCGCGGCGGACGCGGCGAGCACGCCGGCCAGAAACATGAGCGAAATCCGAACCGCGGCATTCGACATATGTGGCGATTCTACTGCGGTTCGGAGTTTTCCGCCTGCATGGCCACTAAGAGTAATGCTTGAGTAGCTTCTTCATCCGCTTCCAGGATTCTTCCCGCGCTTTGCGGTTTGCCTCGCTCGCGTCCGGGGCTTCGCCGGCGCGCATGAAGCCGTGGCCGGCGCCGGGGTAGGTGACGGGCTCATAGGTCTTGCCGGCCGCCTTCATGTCGGAGACCGCGGTGGGGACTGTGGCGCCGATGCGGGCGTCGTTGCCGGCGTAGAAGCCGAACACGGGCGCCTCAATTCGCTTCATGGCGTCCGCGGACGGTGGTGGCCCGTAGAAGACGAACGCGGCGCGGAGGTCCGGCCGGTTGGTGGCGAAGCGGAACGACTGTCCGCCGCCCCAGCAGAATCCGGCGACGTAGAGTTCGCCGTTGGAGGAAGGGAGCTTGAGACCGTAGCCGGCGGCGGCTTTGAGGTCGGCCGTGATCTGGTCCGGGTCGAGGTGGCCAACCGCTTCGGTGGCGCGGCCGGCGGGGAAGTCTTTGGTGCGGCCGCCGTTCGGGGCCATGCCGCTCAGCAGATCCGGCGCGATGGCGATGTAGCCCGCGGCCGCGAACTCATCGGCGACGTCCTCAACCCAGTCGGTCATGCCGAAGATTTCGTGAATCACCAGGACAACGGGAGTCTTGTGATTGGACTCGGGGTAGGCGATGAAGGTTTCCACCGCGCGGCCGTCGTGTTTAACGGTGACCCATTCGCGGTGGCGGGGCGACTTATCGACGGTTTGTCGGGCCCAGTCCTGGGCGGCCACGCAGGAAAGAGAGAGTACGGCGGCGAGCAGGGCGCGAAACATGGAGCGAGTGTACCGCAAACGGCCTGCGAATTTGACCGGGCGGGGGTGGTAGGATAACGGCTGGAGAATTAGCAATGAATCGCCGTCGTTTTCTTGTTGCCGGCGCTGCGTCTGTTGCTGGGCTCGGAGCGCATGCGGAGGAGCAGCATCTCATGCTGCCGAGCGATAAACCCGATGAACTCGGGTTCCGGTTGATGTGGTTCAACCCGATTCCGCCGCTTGAGAAGAAGTCGTACCGGCTGAAGGTATCGGGGTTGTGCGAGAAGCCGGAAATGTTTACGCTGGCGGATCTGCGCGCGCTGCCACAGGACAAGATGAACGCGCGGATGAAGTGCGTGCAGTGCTGGTCGACTCGGACGGACTGGGGCGGGTTCCGGGGAGTGTCGTTGTTCGATCTCGTGAAGCCGATGAAGAACGCCAAGGTGGTGAGGCTGGACTGCGCCGACAAGTGGTTCGAGTATTACTCCATCGACGACCTGACGAACTCCCGCGCGATGTTTGTGCTCGATATTGCGGGCAAGCCGCTGGAGGACAAGCACGGCGCGCCGCTCCGAATAGTCGATCCGAAGCGGTACGGGTACAAGTGCGCGAAGGCCATCACGTCGATCCAGTTTGTCGAGTCGGGAGAAGGCAGCATGGCGTGCGATCTTGGTCCGTATTACTCGCCGACGGGCATCATCAAGCCGGGCTACGATCATCCGCTGGACCTGCCCGCGGTTTCGCGCAAGAAGATTTCGGGCGGCGAGATTACCGGCTACTGAGCGCACGGCGCGGGGCGGGCAATGTCCGCGTCCGCTGCCTTTTGCGCCGTGTTACGTGGAGAGTTTCGGGGCGAGTGAAACGTTTGATTGGAGTTTTGTTTGGGGCGCTCGCCGCCGGGGCGGGCGTTGCGTCGGTGGCTACGCGTCCGGCGCCCGCGCCGGGAGCCTCGGCGCCGCTGCTCGTTGGGGCGCGGGTGGACCCGGCCGTGTTTGCGACGCTGCGCCGGTCTTGCGTGGACTGCCACTCGGAGGCGACTCGCTTTCGCTGGTACAGTTACGTGTGGCCGGTTTCGACGTGGACCACGAAGCATGTGGCCGAAGGGCGGCTGCATCTGAATTTCTCGCGCTGGGCGGAATATTCCAAGTGGCGCAAGGAGCGGAGCCTGTCGGAGATTGCCAATCAGGTGGAAGATGGAGACATGCCGCTGCGGCAGTACACGTGGATGCATCCGGACGCGAAGTTGACGCCACGGGAGGCGCGCGCGATCTTTAGCTGGACGCAGCGGGAGCGCCTGCGGCTAATCAATGAAGGAGACCGTTGATGGGACACGGGATTGCCTTCGCGGTGTTCCTGCTTGCGCAGAGCCAGCCCGCGCCGGCGGCGGACAACGTAAAGAATTTGATTCATGAGATCGCCGCGAGCGGGCGCGTGGTGTCGATCGGCGCGAGATCCCAAGAGCGCGTGAAGCCACCCAAAGAAGTGCCGCCGGGGGCTCCGCCGCTGCTGCTCTTCCGCTACCTGGACGGGATGGGGAAGCACCGCTTTGGCCAGTTGGGGCTGGTGATTGACGATGCGGGCCATTAAGCATCTCGCGGCGTTGGCGCTGTTCGCCGGCGTCATCTGGGCACAGTCGCCGTCCGAACCGCCGCGGTTGGTGGAAGGGCTTCAAAAGTTTCACGCCGGCGACCTTCGCGGAGCAGAGACGAGTTTTCGCGCGGTGCTGGCGGCAGCGGACAATGTGACGGCGCGCGCGTTCCTGGCGTTGTCGCTCGCCGGGACGGGACGGTGCGAGGAAGCTGTGCCGGAGTTGCGCGCGCAGGCGTCGAATGCCCCGGACGCCGAAGTCCGGCGCCTGACAGGGTTGGCTCTGCTGGATTGCGACACGCGCGCCGGGCGGTTTGCCGAGGCGTTCCGGGATGCGGGAAGCCTCAAGTCGATGAATCCCGCGGACGCGGACACGTTGTATGAGACGGCCCGGCTTTACAACCGTGCCTGGAACGAGACGCTGCGCGAACTCTTCGAACGCGCGCCGGCTTCGTTCCGGGTGAACCAGCTTTCGGCGGAGATTTTTGAAAGCCAGGCGAACTACACGGCCGCGATCACCGAGTATCGAAAAGCGATCGCCAAGAGTCCGGCAACCATTGGGATGCATTACCGGCTGGGACGCGCGATCCTGATGCAGTCGCATGCCCCGGAGGCGATGACCGAAGCGCGGCGGGAGTTTGACGCGGAGCTTCAGTTGAACACCTCGGACGCGGCGGCCGAGTACGAGGTAGCGGAGATCCTGATAGCGCAGCAACATCCGGAGGAGGCGGCTGCGCGGCTCGAGAAGGCGATTCAAAGCGATCCGGAGTTTCCCGAGGCGCTGATAGCGCTCGCGCGGCTGCGGTCAACGGCGGGGCGGAACGGCGAAGCGATCCCGCTACTCGAGCGAGCGGTGAAGCTTGCTCCGCGGAGCCAGTCGGCGCGCATGAGCCTGATGCTGGCGTACCGCAAGGCGGGACGATTGGAAGACGCGAAGGCGCAGAAGGAGGCGCTGGAAAAACTGGTGGCGCCGCCCGGCGGGGAATTCTCCGATTTCCTGAAACGGTTGGGTGAGAAGAATCCGTAGCATGCGCGGGATGCTGCTGGCCGCGGGAATAGGGGTGGCGTTCGCCCTCGCCGCGCTGCCCAAGGACTCGCCCGTGGCGGCGGATTTCCGTGACATCGCAGCCCAGGCGGGGCTGAGGCGGGCCGTCCCGAACGGCGGGGATAAGTCGAAGAAGTTCATCATCGAGACGACGGGGAGCGGCGTGGCCTTCCTCGACTACAACAACGACGGATTGCCGGACATTTTCGTCGTTTCGGGCGACGGCGGGCTAAGCCGGCTGTATCGCAACGATGGCCACGGGACGTTCACGGACGTGACCGAAGCGATGGGGATCACGCGAATGGGCTGGGGTGAGGGCGTCTGCGCCGGCGACTTCGATAACGACGGCTTTACGGATTTGTTCGTAACATATTGGGGCCAGAATGTTCTTTATCGGAACGTGGGCGGCAAGCGGTTCGAGGACGTGACGGCGAAGGCCGGATTGACCCAGAGCCGGCGGCGGTACAACACCGGCTGCGCATTCCTCGACTACGACCGCGACGGGAAGCTCGATCTGTTCGTATCCAACTATCTCGATTTCGATCCGGCCGAGACGCCGAAGCCGGGGGCGAACCCATACTGCTGGTACCGGAACATGCCCGTGAATTGTGGCCCGCGCGGCCTGCCGTTTGAAAGCAATCTGCTCTATCACAACGAAGGTGGTGGGAAGTTTCGCGATGTTTCGCAGTCCTCCGGTGTCGGTGAGCCGCGCCAGAGCTACTGCCTTGGCGTGCTGACGGCGGATTTCAATGACGACGGCTGGCCCGACATTTTCGTGGCCTGCGACCAGACGCCGTCGTTGCTGTTCATGAACCGCAAGAACGGTACCTTCAGCGAGGAAGGCCTCGACCGCGGTGTGGCGCTCGATGAAAACGGCAAGGCGCTTTCGGGGATGGGCGCAACGGCGGCGGATTATGACGGCGACGGGCGGCTCGATATTTTCCGCACGAACTTCAGCGACGAGCGGGAGACGCTCTACCGCAACCGCGGCGGCGGGGAGTTCGATGAAACAACCGAAGCGGCGGGACTGGCGCGGAATACAAGTTTCGTCGGCTGGGGCTGCGTGTTTTTCGACTACGACAACGACGGTTGGCCGGATCTTTTCCTCGTGAACGGGCACGTGTTCCCGGAAGTGGATCGGCTTCACATCGACATTCATTATAAGGATCGGCCGATTCTCTATCACAACCTGGCAAACGGGAAGTTCGAAGACGTCTCGCTGCGGGCCGGACCGGGGTTGCTGGAGCGTCACTCGTCGCGCGGGGCTGCTGCGGCGGACATCGACAACGACGGCTTGCTGGAGCTGCTCGTCAATAACCAGAACGAAGCGCCCACCCTGCTGAAGAATGCGGCCCGTTCCGAGGGGCATTGGATCACACTTGCTTTAACCGGTGTGAAGTCGAACCGGAGCGCGATCGGGGCGAAGGTTCGTGTGACGGCGGGAGGACGGACGCAGGTGGATGAAGTACGCAGCGGCGGAAGTTATCTTTCGCAGAACGACCTGCGCCTCCATTTCGGCCTCGGGGCGGCGCAGCGCGTGGACCGGATTGACATAGACTGGCCCGCGGGTGGGCGCCAAACGCTGCGCAATGTGGCGGCGGACCGGGTGTTGGCGATTCAGGAAGCGATTTCAGAGTGATTGCGGATACTCTAATTACGAAGGGAACTCAAAGGTCTTGCACGTGCAAACGGAGCCCGGGCTTCCGGGCGGACACGCCCGGCAAGTTGCGGCAGGGGAGCGCTTCCGCTTCGGAGAGAACTGGTCGCGTTTTCTCGAAAAACTGGATGATCGCCGAATAGCGCAGGCAGAGGCTTCCCTGCGGGCGATGCTCGGCGTGAGCGACCTGCGCGGGCGCTCGTTTCTCGACGTAGGCTCCGGCAGCGGGCTGTTCTCGCTCGCGGCCCGGCGGCTTGGGGCGCGGGTGCATTCATTCGATTTCGATCCGCGGTCGGTGGCTTGCACGGCGG
>JAJYCN010000175.1 GCA_021778335.1 Acidobacteriota bacterium
GGTCGGCGGCTGCGTCCCGATGCTGCTGCAGTTGCCTCTGCTCTACGCCTTCTACAAAGTCCTTGGCGTCACCATCGAACTCCGGCACGCTCCCTGGCTTTGGGTGGGCGATCTTTCCCAGCCCGAGCACCTGGCGATCCGCATATTGCCCACGGTGATGATCATCACCCAGTTCCTGGTCCAGAAGCTGACGCCGAACCCCACGACGGATCCTTCCCAGGCCAAAATCATGATGTTCACACCGCTGCTGCTCGGCTTTTTCTTCTACTATCAGTCAAGCGGCCTGGTGCTATACTGGCTGACTAGCAATCTGGTGGGTATTGTCACGCAGTGGATGATGAACCGGAGCAGCGCACCGGTTACCGTCGCGCCCCCGCCGCAGCAGCAGCCGCGCAAGAAACTCTCCAAGGCATGACCGAACGTGGATAACCTCAAGTACACAATCGCCGAATACGGCCCCCGCATCGAAGCTTTTCTTGGCCCCCTGCTACGTATCACGGGATTCGAACTTTACTTCGACCTCGTCGAAGGCACGCACGCCCGGCCCGAGTTCGAAGACCCCGAACTCGTGGTCCGCTTCAGTGGCGACGACGTCGATCTGCTCCTCGCCAACCGCGCCGAGCTTCTCCTTGCCCTCGAGCACCTCACCATGGAGGCGCTCCGCCTCCCGAGCGAGGACCACTCCAAGCTCTGCTTCGACGCCAATGACTACCGCCTGATGCGCATCGAGGAACTTCGCCTGAGTGCGATCACCGCGGCCGAGAAGGTCAAGAAGACGCGCGTCCCGTTCCACTTCAACCCGATGAGCAGCCGCGAGCGGCGCATCATTCACTTGAGCCTCCGCGGAGAAACCGACGTCCGGAGCGAAAGCACCGGCACCGGGCCGATCCGCCAGGTCGTTATCGTGCCAGCCGAAATGACCACCGTGCCCGAGCCGATTCGCCCGCCGGAGCCGCGCGAGCCCTCCTTCGGACGCCGCAACGGACCGCCGGGACGCAGCGGCCCCCCGGGGCGCGGCGGCCATGATCGCGACCGGGGCCGTGACCGCAGGGACCGCGGACCACGCCGTTCGGGTCCGCCGCGCGGCCGGTAACACAAGCGGCGCGACTTCGTGCCAGATCCTTCTACCTTCACTTCCACTTACTCGACCGGCGACACCATCGCCGCCATCGCCACCGCGCCGGGCCGCGCCGGCTTAGGCATCGTACGCCTCTCCGGCGCCCAGGCTCGCGAGATCGCCGTGCGTGTGCTTGACTTCCACGCCGAGCCGTCCTGGAAGCCATGGACCGCAACTCTCGCCCGCCTCACCGGGCCCGGCGGCGGCGCCGTCGATCGCGTCATCGTCACTTACTTCGCCGCGCCGCGCTCCTACACCGCGGAAGACGTCGTCGAAATCGCCTGCCACGGAGCCATGGTCGTTCTGCGACACTGTCTGGCCCGATGCGTCGAAGAAGGCGCCCGCCTCGCCGGCCCCGGCGAGTTCACCCTTCGCGCCTTCCTGAATGGACGCATCGACCTCGCCCAGGCCGAAGCCGTCCGCGACCTCATCGAAGCCACCACGCTCTATCAGGCGCAGGTCGCCGCGCAACAAGCCGAAGGCTCTGTCTCCCGCCGCATCGCGCCGCTGAAAGAACAACTGCTCGAACTCATCGCCCTCCTCGAAGCCGGCATCGACTTCGCCGAAGACGATGTCAGCGTCGCCCCTGCCTCCGAAATCCTTCGCCGAATCGAACCGCTCCGCGTCATGGTCGCCTCACTTGCTTCGAGCTTCGCGTACGGCAAAATTGTCCACGACGGCTTCACGCTCGCCATCGCCGGTAAACCGAACGCCGGAAAGAGCAGCCTCTTCAACCGCCTGCTCGAGCAGGACCGCGCCATCGTCACCGAACTTCCCTGCACCACGCGAGACCTCGTCAGCGAAACGCTCTCGCTCGACGGCCTGCCGGTTCGCCTGGTCGACACGGCCGGCATACGCGAATCAAGCGACCGCATGGAAAAACTCGGCATCGAACGAAGCTATCAGGCCATCGCCGACGCCGACCTGACGCTCGTGGTTCTCGACGCCTCCACGCCGCTCGATGCTACCGACCTCTCGCTCGTCGAACGCGCCCACGCGCGCGGCCGCTATCTACTCGCCGCCAATAAGATCGACCTGCCCTGCCTCGCCGAACTCCCTGAAGAGGCGGTCCGCGTCTCGGCCTTAACCGGGGAAGGCATCGGCTTACTCCGCGCCCGCATCCGGGCCGAGGTCGCTCCGCCGGCCTCAATTGAAAGCGGCTTCATCACCAGCCTCCGCCAGGAGCAACTCTTGAAAGAAACCGAAGCCGCGCTCAAGCAGGCCGCCGCCGCCACGACCGCCGGCCTCCCGCACGAGATGCTGCTCTTCGACCTCTACGCCGCCCTCCGTCCGCTCGACTCGATCACCGGCGCAACCACCGCCGACGACATCCTCAACCGGATCTTTTCGACGTTCTGTATCGGCAAATAAGCCGCACTCAGCGCGTGGGCCGCCGCGTCGGGAACATGTTGCCTGTCTCACCCTGCGCGATGGCCACATAGTCCGGCCGGTCCGCCGCACTCATGTGCCGGTAGCTCGAATTCACTTCCCCGTGGAACACCAGAAACACGCCCGGCATCTGAAAGCCGTCACCCTGGAGCAGGCCTATACCATGCCGCCGCAGAATGCCCGCCTCAAATCCGCGGATCCACGCCTTCGGCCCGAACAACTGGCCCAACCTGCCGCGCGCCAGGCCAAAAGCCCGGTACAGATTCTGGTTCGGGTCGCTTACGCGATCGATGTCGGCCAACCCGTACCGCGTGAAAAACCGCTCGCCGCCGGCTTCGGAGCTCATGTGGACCAGCGCGATCCGCACGCCAAGCGCCTCAATCGACCGCCGCTGCGCCGCAAGATCCGCCAGCGCCTCGCGGCAGAAGGTGCAGCCGAAATGGCGCAGAAACACCAGCATCACCGCCGACTCGGTGGAAAGATCGAGCAGCGTCGTGCCCACTTGCGTCCGCGCCCGCAGCGCCATCCGCTGGATCTCCGGCGACGCGACCCGCCGCCCGTCGAGTGAGTCCGTGTAAGCCTGCCAAAGGATCGCCGCGAACGGCCCCCACCAGATGAGGTCATTCGGAACGATCACCCAGGCGGCGTTCCACGGCAGACGCCCCTGCCAGGCCGCCCACGCAAAACCGGCCGGGCCCAAAACCTTACCCGATAACCCCGCCATCACCACCGGCCAGTGCCGCGTCGGATGGAATCCAGCCGCAAAGTACGCCAGACCGAACACGCCCACGGACAACCCGATGCCCTGCCACAACTCCGGATACCGCGGTGCGTCCATGCCGGCAAGCTGAAACACCGCCTGCGGCAAAAGGATCGCCCACGTTCCGAGGGCCACGTTATACAGCGCCGCCAGCAAAAGCGTGTACTTCATCCAAGCCGGAGTTTGTTCGTCGCCGATCATGCCGTAATGCCGGACAGATCCCTCTCCTCAAGTTTTCGATGCCACCCTGCGCGCACCGCGCTAAAGAAATATTCTCGCGCGGATTCCGCTTCAACGATGAGCATCGAAACAGAAAAACTTCCGGGGAAGTCTTTACCAAACGCCATGCCCCGGGATATCCTGGAAAGGACCCGAGGAAAGTCCCGGGATCGATTTCTGGAGAAAGGAGGCCCATCAATGTCCGACGGCAGTGTGAGTATATTGCGCGAACAGCAAAATGACGCCGAATCAGCCGAGCCTCCGTCTCCGATGCCCGCCTGAATTGGCCGCGTTTGCTTTCCGCGCCATAACTCCAACGGAAGCACGAGCAACTGAAAGTGCGCCGCCGCGCCGGAACGCGGGCCGCGTGCACTTCTCCGTCTCCACTCTGCCGCCGCGGCCGGGAAAAGGTCATGGCGAACTTGCTCTATGCCGGCGCTCAGGCGCCGCAGACTCAGCAGAAACCAAAATCGAAGCGGGTTTCCAGTAAGTGGGCCGCGCACGCGCTCACGTTCCTGATGGTCTTCGGCCCCGGCCTGATTGTCATGGAAGCCGACAACGACGCCGGCGCCGTCTCCACGTACGTCGAAGCCGGAGCGCGCTACGGCACGCGCCTGTTGTGGCTGCTCCTCCTGCTGCTTCCAATCTCTTATTTCGTCCAGGAGATGGTGGTCCGTCTCGGCATCGCCACCGGCGAAGGCCACGCGGCGATGATCTACCGCCGCTTCGGCAAGTGGTGGGGAAGATTCTCGCTGGCAGACCTTCTGCTCGTTAACTTCCTCACCCTGGTAACCGAATTTGCCGCCATAGCCTTGGCCGTCGAGAAACTCGGTGTGCCTCCGGTATGGGGCGTGCCCATCGCGGCCGTGGCTCTCACCGCCCTCGCGCTTACCGGCAGTTATCGCCGTTGGGAGCGCATCGTGTTGTTCCTCTGCCTGCTCGATCTGGCCTGGTTCGCCATCGCGTTCCGCATGGCCCCGCCGGCGGGCGAAGTGGTGCGCCGCACGATCCTTCCGCTCGCACCCGTTGCCGGATTGACCGCCTCGTGGCTCTTCCTGGTGATCGCCATCGTCGGCACAACCATCGCGCCGTGGCAGTTGTTCTTCCAGCAAAGCTGCATCGCCGACAAGCGTCTCCGCTTCTCGGACCTCCGCTGGGCCAGGCTCGATACCTGCATTGGCGCGGTGTTCACGATTCTGGTCGCCGGCTGCATGATGCTGGTCGGCGCCGCCGGTTTCCACCGGCACTGGGATTTCACCGATCCCGCCGGAATGGCCGTGCAGTTGGGCGTCGTCTTCGGCCCCATCGTTAAGAACGCCATCCTGCTGCTGATGATCAACGCCGCGGTGCTCGGGACGACGGCCATCTCGTTGTCGAGCGCCTGGGCGTACGGCGAAGTGCGAGGCTGGGCGCATAGCTTGCAAAAGCCGGTCCGCGAGGCTCCCGGCTTCTACGCCGTCTACGCGCTCTGCGTCATGGCGGCCGCGGCCGTCGTCCTGATCCCGCGCGCACCTCTGCAACTCATCATTCTCAGCGTGCAGGTGCTCGCCGGCCTGATGCTGCCGTCGGCGATCATTTTCCTCCAGCTTCTGTTGAGCGACCGCGAACTGCTGGGCGAGCGGCTCGTAAACCGGACCTGGAACAACGTAGTCAATTGGACCATCGTGGTGCTGCTGTTCGCCCTGTCCCTGCTGCTCGCCGCGCAGGTGGCTGCTCCGAGGCTGTTTCCCAACGAATAGAAGGAGATGAAATATGTACGTAGACTTCGATCGAAAAGAACAGAAAGCGCGGACCATGTTTCATGTCGTTCATCCGCTTGATGACGCGCCCGAGGAGAAGGTGGATCTCGATGCCCTCGGCCCTATGCGCATGACAGCCACCGTGCGCGTCTGCCTGCTGGCTCTGCGCGGTTATCTGCTGCTCATGTTCGGACTGCTTGGTTTTCGCGTGCTCCAACTCGCCGGCTTCATCCGCGGTTGACGCACGCGCCATTTCGAAACGAAAGGAGGTGACTACAATGCGGACATCGTTCCTGCACTTCGCCGGTGCGTTCCGGGCGGGAATTCTACGGTTTCTCGGCGTAGAATTGCCGATCGGCGCCGGCTTCGGGCTCCGCACCCAATAATGCGGTTCGCCTCCTCGAACCCGATCCGGCCGTTGTGGGACACTTCGACTGTCGGGTTCGAGGGGCCATTCGATTGCGACTGACAATTGAGCAGGTAAGTAACGTCTATCGTGGCAAGACCTGGGCGTTGCGGGACTTCAGTCTCGACATCGGACCGGGCGTGCTTCGCACCCTTTAATCCTCGCCACGGCCCTGCTTGCCGCGGCAGCGCTTACGGGCCGCAAGCGGCAGCTAACCGCATCTCCGGCCTGACCTCTCCGGTCATTTGTCTCTTACCTTGCTGAAACCGGATGCGGCCGGGAAACGTCTACGCATCATCTGAAGGTGTGTAAACTCTACCAAATCGCTGTGTTGACCCTGGCGCTGTGTATGGCCAGCGTGCAGACCATCGGCGCCGTAGACCAGCACGAGGACAATCACGGAAGCCCGCACCATCAGTGCTGTCCCATCTGCCAGGCCGGTCAGATGGCCGCGCTTCAGACCGCCGTCGCCACCTTCGATGCGCCCGCGCGTACCGAATGGCGCAAGCCGCTCACAGAACTGCCCCGGTCGACAAATCCGGCGCCCATTTACTCCCCGTCCCGCGCTCCTCCCGCCTAACCTTCCTTATAAGCTGCTTCAGCCCAACCGGTGCGTAAGCCGCCCGCGGCCATGCGTCCGGCCCTTCTTTCCCTGCAGCACCATCCGTCGTCCCGTACGCGGTCAGAAAGGATTTGTCCGGGTGTCAAAGAATCATCTTTTAGTGGTAATAGTCGTCGCGCTATCTTGGCAATTGTTATGGGGACAACCCGCTGGTTCCGTGCGCGGGACCATCGTCGATCCCTCGGGCGCGGCCATCAAGGCCGCGACCGTGGAAATCGAGAATCCCGTCTCCCACTACGTCCGCGCTGCCCTCACCGACGCCCAGGGAGGCTTCGTCTTCGCCAATCTCCCGTTCAACAACTACCACCTCACCGCGTCGGCCGCCGGCTTCCAAGTTGCGTCCGTGGACGTGAATATCCGTTCCGCCGTACCCATAACCCTCAACACATTAACCCTGCCTCTGGCGACCGCGGTGACGACTGTAACCGTATCGGAATCCGCGGGCGACCTCGTGGAAACCGACCCATCCACCCACACCGACATCGACCGCCAACTTATCGACAA
This sequence comes from Acidobacteriota bacterium, assembly GCA_021778335.1. GTDB lineage: Bacteria > Acidobacteriota > Terriglobia > Bryobacterales > Bryobacteraceae > JAJYKC01. The sequence continues at coordinate 6,757 of JAJYCN010000175.1, forward strand.
ACTACCGCTCGAAAGTCCGTCTTCGCCTTTAAGTTCCCTCGTGACCCTGGCCGCGCCCGGCGTCACAGCCGACTCCAACGGCCTGTTCCACGGCTTGGGCGATCACGCGCAGAATTCCTTCTCCCTCGACGGCCAGCCGATCACCGACCAGCAAAGTAAGGTCTTCTCCAACCAGATCCCGACGGACGCCGTGCAGTCGATGGAAGTCATCGAAGGCGCTCCGCCCGCTGAGTACGGCGACAAGACAAGCCTGGTCATCGTAGTAACAACCCGCTCGGGCCTGGGAGTAACTCAACCCCACGGCGACGTGACCGCGTCGTACGGATCCTTCGGATCCTCCAACGGCGCCTTCGACCTCGCCTACGGCGGCAACAGTTGGGGCAATTTCATCTCCGCCAACGGAATGGACACCGGCCGTTTCCTCGACACGCCGGAATTTCAAATCTTCCACGACCACGGCAACCAGCAGAACGTCTTCGACCGCCTCGACCTCAAGCCAACGGAAAACGACAGTGTCACCGTCAACCTCGGCTTTAGCCGCTCCTGGTTCCAAACCCCGAACTCCTACGACTCGCAGACCGCCGACGCCTGGTCTGGACTCGTGGCCAACAGCGGCGGTCTCGGGCCCAACGGCCTGCCGGTCGGCCCAACCGACCAGCGCTCGCAAATCCAGACCGTCAACTTTGCACCGTCCTGGAACCGCGTCCTCAGCTCGAGTACCGTCTTTACCCTCGGCGCTTTCGTCCGCCGTGACGCCTACGATTACTATCCCAGTAACAATCCCTTCTCCGACTTAGTCCCCGACCTCCAGCGCCAGACCGTAAGCCAGGCCCGCACTCTAACCAACATCGGCGGGCGTACGTCGCTTTCCTACGTGAAAGGCATTCACAATCTGAAAGCGGGCGTAACTTACCAGGACACACTGCTCAACGAAAACGACGGCTTCGGCATCGTCGACCCCACGTTTAACTCCGCCTGCCTGAACGCAAACGGCAGCCCCTATACAGGCTTCGGCATCAACAATCCAATCAACTGCACCGGCGCCCTCCCGCAGAATCCCGGCTTCGTGCCGTCGCTGGCCTGCTATGATCTCACGCGTCCCGGACTGCTGCCTGCTTCCTTCGGCTGCCCGAATGCGAATCCGGCCACATATATGTACCACGGGCATGCCGACATCCGCGAGATTTCCATGTACATCCAGGACGCCATCACACTCGGCGATTGGACGTTCAACCTCGGCCTCCGTGGCGACGTCTACGACGGCATTACGAGCGCCAACCAGGTCGAACCCCGCCTCGGCATCGCTTACAACTTCAAGCCCACCGGCACCGTGTTCCGCGTATCCTACGCGCGAACGCTCGAGACGCCCTTCAATGAGAACTTAGTGCTCGCCAGCGAGGGCTGCTCGAATCCGGTCATCAACCAGATGCAGGCCATCACGCAAGGTTACCCGTGCATCACGTCGCCCATCACGCCCGGCTGGCGAAATGAGTTTCACGCCGGCTTCGAGCAGGCCTTCGGGAAGTACTTTGTCCTCGACGCCGAATACATCTGGAAATACACGCACGGCGCCTACGATTTCAGCGTTCTGGGCAACACGCCTATCACTTATCCGATCGAGTGGGCCAGTTCAAAAATCCCCGGCTTCGCGATTCGCGGCAGCATGCCGAACTTCCACGGCTTGTCCGCGTTCGTCGTGATGAGCCACGTTACCGCCCGCTTCTTCCAACCACAGATCGCCGGCATCGGCGAGACGCCTCTGGGCGCCGCGGAAAACGGCGTCTTCCGCATCGACCATGACGAAGCCTTCAACGAGACAACCCACCTCCAGTACCAACCCTTCAAGAACGGTCCGTGGTACAGCTTCAACTGGCGCTACGACAGCGGCATGGTGGCCGGCGCCGTTCCGTTTGCCTCCACGCCCGGCGGTATCGTCGACGCCTCGTATCTCACGCCCGACCAGCAGTTCGAGGCCGGTCTCTTCTGTGGCTCCGTCCACGCCACGCCCACCACGCCCATCAGCCCGGCCAGCACGTGCCCCGGAGCCATGTTCGGCTCAAACCTCGTCCGCATTCCCGCGCCCGGAACCGAAAACCCCGACCACAATCCCGCGCGCATCGCGCCACGCAATCTCTTCGACATGGCCATCGGCGACGACAACGTGTTTCATGGCGACCGCTATAAGTGGAGCGCGCGTTTCGAAGCCGTCAACATCACCAACGAGTACGCGCTTTATAACTTCCTGTCCACTTTTTCCGGAACGCACTATGTCACTCCGCGCGCGCTGACCGCCACGCTCGGATTTCATTTCTAAGCGCACAGCGCGGGGTGCGTTCAACGCGGCCAATCAACGCTCGCGCCCCGCTGCGTTGTGCGCGGTGTTGACTGGAGAGCCAGTCCAGGCGCGTCAGTGCGACAAACTCGCCGCCAATGGGATCCAGTGCGAGTAAATCTCGGGCGGGATCGGACTCGCCCAGTGCCCCGTCACCCGCGCCGCCGTCACGCTGGCCACAAAGATCACGGCCACCCCGGCCGCCACCCACTTGGGCGACACGCGGCGCCGCGGCCCCCGGAACTCGAGCGCCCCTTCCACCGGACACGCCGACACGCACTCCAGACACCCCGTGCACTCCACCGACGCGATCGAGATCAGCTTGTCCACCGCCAGATGCGACGGGCACGCCTTCGCGCACTTGGCGCAGTCGATGCACGCCTGCTCCGACCGCCGGATCCGTGTCGGACTCAGCCAGGAAACCAGGCCAATGAGCGCGCCGTACGGGCACAGATACCGGCACCACAAGTTCTGCACAAAGATCGACCCGATGATCAGCACCGCGAGCACAATCGCCGCCGTCACGCCAAGATCGCGGAAGAAGTTCAGCATCTTCACATCGGCCAGCACGCCGAACGGCGAGCGCTGAAACTCGGCGATCGCACCCGCCGGCATCGACAGCACCGCATACAAAAAGAACCCGAACACAAGATACTTCAGAGACCGCAGCGGAATGTCCAGCCACCGCGGGAATCGCCAGTTGCGCCGGAACGTCCGCCGCCCGAACTTCCATAACTCTTCCGACAGCGTCCCCACCGGACACAGCCACGAACAGAACGACCGCCGCAGCAGCCAACTCATCGCAAGAAACGCCGCCAGCAGCACCATGGCCGCAGGATGAATCGCCGGCATCTCACCCGTGAGAAGCGTGTATTTTAAGTTCAGCAGACCAGCAATCGGAAGCCAACCTTCCACCCCCGGCGGACGCCCGTGCGTTATCGCCGCGCCGGTCTCAAACTGCCGCACGAAAAGATAGAACTCGACCCCAATCCACACATTCAGCGCCACGAACGCCAGTTGCACCGCCCGCCTTAGCGTCTGCGAACCATCGGGAGAAGCGCGGCGTATGAAGGGCTTCTTCACGGCTTTTCCCTTTCCTCCTTCCGCGCCTGCCGTTCAATCCGCAGGATGAACAGATACAGCGCGCCGCAGCCCAGAAACAGCAGTCCGGAAAAAATCGCGCCGGGTAGCGCCGCCGAACGCCGTCCCGCCAGGAACGAGTCGAGTGTCGCCGACAACAGCCATACCTGCGTGATGACCAGAACCACGACCAGCGCCATGGCGCCGTTGATCGCCGTGAGTCCGCGTCTGCGATGGGGCAGTGAAGGATCCATTAGCTTTCCGGCTCCGCGTCCATGCCGAGAGCAATCAGTTGCCCGTTCCGCCGCGTCAGCACCACGCGCGGCAGCGGTCGCGTCGGCGGACCTTGCAGCACCGACCCGTCGCGGATCGAGAAATAACCCTCGTGGCACGGACATTCGATCCGGTTATTCTCCGCCGAGTAATACACCGCGCAAGACAAGTGCGTGCATTTCTGGCTGTAGGCCGCGTACTCGTCCGCCCCGGTGCGGATCAGCAGGCACTGCTCACCGGGATTGGGATATTGAAATACCTTCACGCCCCCGACCGGGATTTCGCCTAAATTCGCGATCGCCTGCTCCGGATAACTCACCTGCCGGCTGACAAAGCTCTTGGCCAGGATCCACAGGTTACCCACAAACATACCCAGGCTGGTCAGAGTGAGAAACTTAGTAAACTGGCACCGGGCGACATACGCTTCGCCCGCCTTCCGGACGGAAAACTCTTCGCGCCACAGAGGGTCGCATTCCTTACACGGCGGCTTCAACGGCTTCTCCTTTCCATATGTAGTCGGCCACGTCCAGCACAACGTCGCCCGCGCCCGCCGGCGACATCAGGTACACCTTCGTCGTCACCTTCTGGTTGCCAAACCACACCACGTTCTGCGGCTTCTCGCGGCGCCGCGCAATCTCCTCGGGCCGTACGTAGGCCAGCGCCTGGCTGGGACACACGGTCGCGCACATCGGCCGCCGGCCAACGGAGGTGCGGTCGTAGCACATGTCGCACTTCATCATCTGCTCCATCTCCGGCATCAGCTTCGGAATGCCGAAAGGACAGGCGTACACGCAGTTCGAACAGGCGATGCACCGCGGTTTCAGCGACGAATGCACCACGCCGTCCTCGTCCTTCTTGATCGCGTCCGCCGGGCAGACCTGCGCGCACGTCGGGTCGTCGCAGTGAAAACACACAAACGCCGCGGTGGCGATCGTGTTCGGACGGTCCACATAGTCGAAATTGATCATCGAGACGCCGCGGTGCGTTTCACACTCTTCGCACGCCTTCACGCAACTCTGGCATCCGATGCAGCGCGTGGTGTCGACGTAGAACTCATAGCCGAACATCAGCGGTTCTCCCCGGGCGCGTCCGCCTTGCGGATCCGGCACGCCGATACTTTGAACTCGGGAATCTTACTCCGCGGATCGAGCGTTCGGTGCGTCAACTTATTCGCACTCTGCCCGTTCGGCCAGTGATACGGAATGAACACCGTGTCCGGGCGGATTGTTCGCACCACCATCGCCCGCAGCGTAATCTCGTCTCGCCGCGTGCGGATCGTCACCCAGTCGCCGTCGGCAATGCCGTGCGCGGCGGCAAGTTGCGGATGAATCTCCACCTTCGGCTCCGGGTAAATCGCCACCAGCCCGCCGATGCGCCGCGTCTGCGTGCCCGACAAATACTGGCTCACCACGCGTCCTGTGGTCAAGTAAATGGGATACGAAGCATCGGTCGGGTCGCCGCTCTCGCGAGGCGCCGTCACCTGGAACCGGCATTTGCCGTCCGGAAACAGCGACACGCCGTTCTCCACCAGGCGCGGCGTACCCGGATGCTCTTCCGAAGGACACGGCCAACATACGCCATACTCGCGATCGATGCGTTCATAAGTGATGCCGTAGTAGTCGGCAATCCCGCCGCGCGACGCCTCGCGC
>JAJYCN010000176.1 GCA_021778335.1 Acidobacteriota bacterium
CGAACGCGGCGAGCACGGGGGCCAGCATTCTCACGAGCGCCGCGCCCCGCCGATTCAGCGGGCAGAACTCCACGATGCGCCCCTGCGAAAAAATCTCCAGCGGAGGGCATACCGACGCGATATCCCAGCGCGAGTACCGCCCAGGATACTCATAGCCCGATGACAGGTAAAACCCGCGGCGTTTGTCGAGCCGCTCGAGAAGATGCCCGAGGCCTTTCTGAAAGCCCACCTTGGAAGTGGTGCGCTTTACAGAAATGCCGTGAGGGGTAGTATAGCGAAGCAATGCCATGACAAGGGCGTGTTAGCTGCTGGCCGTTCCGATGACGATGAGCGAAATCATTTCTTTCCCCAACAGACCGTTCACTACCCAATCCGTGTCGCCGGATTGAGACAAGCCGGGTTTCGTCCCGTCGTCGGATTTCCAACAGCTTAGCACCGCCGGGTGGGGCGTGCCGGAGGCCTTCTTGCTCAATGCCACCAAAGCGTCAAAGTTGGGCGTCGAAGCAGGGTCATTGTCGTTGCTAGCAGGCACCAGCAGCAGGAAGTCGCGCTGCGGTGCCACGCCCTGATGATCACCGTTCACCGGATAGTTGCTGTATCGCAGCGTGTACACACCGGGCTTGATGGTCTGTCCCCGACGATCGGAATAGTTCCCTGTCACCCGCAAAGCGCCCACCAGCGACCCTTGCGGGATGTTCGGCAAGGTGACGTCGGACTCAGTCGACTTCGGCCCCGAAGGTTCGGCCGCGCAGAACCAAACTTCCACCGTGACTCCGTTGCCCGACACCTTCACTCCCTGCTGCTGCATGGCGCCGCGAACACTCGCGGCCAACTCCGCCGGAGCGGCGCCCGCCGGCTCCGCTTTGTATTGACCAAAAATTAAGCCAGCCGAGAATATTACGGCCGACACCAGTCTCGTCGCATTCCTCATATTTCTATCCTATCGACTTAAGGATGCGAACCGGCTGGCCGGCGATTCGTCAGGGTTGAGTCAGGATGGGCTTCAGCGCCTGGTCGATACCCTCATCCGTGAGGTCGGGAATCGAAAGGTTCCGGTAAAGATTCCAGTGCTCGGTATGCCGCACGGACGCATTCGGCGCCAGCGTCATCAACGGCCCGAGCGTTTCGATTTCCAGAATGTCCGGATCGGAGTACGTTTCCACCGAGCAGCCGTAGTCCGGGTAGGTTCGCGTCGGATAGGCGTGGGTGCGCTTCACGAACAGATCAGAGCCGAGCAGATATGCGGCGAAGGTATTGGTGTTGAAAATGCCAGTCTTTTGAGGGTTCGTCGCCTGCGGATCCTGCTTCAGCGTGATGTACTTGTTGAGGATCTTCCAGCGGGGGTCGGTGAAATTCGTGAAGCCCCACATGGTCAGGGGATTCGTGGGCAACAGGTAGTCTTCATGACGCCGCCTCGGCGGAAACGCAAGAATCGCCATGCCGGTCTGCGCCATCTGCGTCAACGCCCAGGGAGCCATCCTTCGCGCCTTCGCACCTTTGTTGGTGATCGTGTGCAGGACGGTGACGCTGGTCCCGGCGGGGGCCATCGTTATAACCATTTGTTTTTGCAGACCCGTTTCTTTCTCGACCGGTCCGGTCACCGTAACCGAGTTGCCCTTCACATCCGCCTCGCAAGAGCTGTTGTCGAGCGCGTACGTATCCGGCATCACCTCCGGAGCCGCCCATATCCGGTGGCCGCCCCGCGACTGCCATGTCGTTTCGCCGCTCTTGCCGAGCATCGCCGGGACCTCTAGAAACATGTTCTTGTCACCCACGAACCCGTAGTGCATGATTCGCGGTCCGATATCGGAGACGACAATCACCTCAACCGTTCCGTTGGTCATGCGATAGCTGTTCTTCCAGCCGTGATAGTCGACCTTCTCGATCGTGACCGCCGCGGAGGCGAAAAATGACGTGGCGATAAGGCACGTCAGAGCAGACAGGGTCTTGGACATTGCCCCACATTATACTAACCACCCCACCTTGCCGGAGCCGCGTGGTATTCTTTCCACCACCGCCATGCGCCTTCAAACCCCAGCTCTCACGATCCTGCTGTTCAGCAGCGCCTTTGCCCAGAGCCCACTAACGCCCGGCGTGCGCCCTTTTCTCGTTGTGGACTCCCCGGTCGTCGCGCTGGAGCACGTTCGTGTCATCGACGGCGCTGGCGCCGCGCCGCTGGAGGACGAGACGCTCGTCCTTCGCGGCGGCCGCATCGAGTCCATTGCACCCTCCTCCCAGGCGCGCGTCCCCGATGAGGCGAAGCGGCTCGACCTGAAGAACCACACTGTCATCCCCGGGCTCGTCGGCATGCATGAGCACATGTTCTATCCCTCCGGCGGGCGGATTCCCATTTACACCGAGGAGGCCTTCAGTTTCCCTCGCTTGTATCTGGCCAGCGGTGTGACGACAGCACGTACCGGGGGAACGCTGGAGCCCTATACCGACTTAAGCCTGAAAAAACTCATCGAGGCAGGTGCGATGCCCGGTCCGAAGATGTACGTCACCGTCGGTTATCTCGAGGGCAAGGGCAGCTTTACACCGCAGATGCTCGAATTGACAGGCCCTGACGACGCGCGCCGCTTCGTTGAATACTGGGCCAGTACAGGGGCGCAGTCCTTCAAGGCTTACATGCACATCACCCGGGCCGAACTCGAAGCCGCCCTCACCGCTGCACACGCGCGTGGGCTCAAGCTCACCGGGCATCTCTGTTCAATTGGGTTTCGCGAAGCGGCAGCGCTGGGCATCGACAACCTCGAACACGGCATCGTCGTGGACACCGAGTTCATGGACGGCAAGAAACCGGACGTCTGTCCCGGATTCGGGCCGGGGGCCGCGGATCTCGAAAAGCTCGACGTCCAATCGGCGCCCGTCCAGGAAATGATTCGAGATCTCGTCCGTCACCGAGTTGCGATCACCTCGACGCTCGCAGTTTTTGAGGACGCTCCACCGCTCGAGCGTCGCTTTGTCGACGCGCTCTCACCCGACGCCCTGCGCAATTACCTCACCGGCCGGGACATGCTTCCCGAAGCTGACCTCAAGCTAAGTGCACTCCGTATCCGCCGTGAACTCGAATTCGAACGCGCGTTCGTCAAGGCCGGCGGCCTGCTGCAAGCCGGTTGCGACCCGACGGGGGACGGCAGCGCCCTGGCGGGTTTCGGCGACCAGCGCAACATCGAACTCCTCGTTCAGGGCGGCTTCACGCCCGTCGAGGCGATCCGTATCGCCACCTTGAACGGCGCCCGATTCCTAGGCATCGACCGCGAAACCGGTTCGATTGCCACCGGCAAGGCCGCCGACCTCGTCGTGATCGACGGCAACCCCGCGGCCCGCATCGCCGACATCAAAAAGGTCACCCTGGTTTTCAAAGACGGCGCCGGTTACGATCCCGAAAGGTTGCTTGCCTCGATTCGCGGCCAAACCGGCCCGCACTGATAAGTCCCGCGGCAAGGCCCCTGACCGAAAAGATGCATAGAATTTAATGTGCGGTGAGGAAATCGCCGCAGCCGGACTTGCGTTTAGTGAAACAGGGAGCCTGAGAGAAGTGAAGCCTTTACGTTTGCTCACGATCGCCGCGCTAGCCGGCATTGTGGTTTTCGGCCAGGATGACCCACCCAGCCGCGCCGCGCGCCTGAATTACATGACCGGACCAGTGTCGTTCCAACCCGCCGGGGTCACTGATTGGGTGGACGCCACGATCAACCGTCCTCTCACTACGGGAGACCATCTCTGGGTCAGCGACGGTGGCCGCGCCGAAATGCACATCGGCTCGACAGCGCTGCGGCTGAGTTCAAATACCGCGTTTCAGTTCCTCAACCTGAACGACCAGACTGTCCAGATCAGCCTTACGGAAGGCACGCTGACGGTTCGTTTGCGCTACCTCGGCGAGAATCAGGCGTTCGAAGTCGACACGCCGAATATGGCGTTCACCCTGCTCCGTCCTGGCGAGTACCGGATTGACGCCAACCCCGACACTCAGACCACGCAGGCAACGGTTCGCGAGGGTCAGGGCGAGGCGACCACCGCGTCCCAAGCGCTCAATGTCCCGCCGTTCCAGCAAGCCGTCGTTGTGGGCGACCAACAGGTGACTGCGAACTTGCAGCCCGCGCCGGAACCCGATGGCTGGGAAGAATGGTGCCGAAACCGGGACCGTCGCGAGGACCAGGCCATGTCGCGGCGCTACGTCTCGCCGGAAGTGACCGGCTACGAGGACCTCGACGTATACGGCCACTGGATTGAGATGCCGCCCTACGGGCCGATGTGGATCCCGGGCGGTGTACCGGCCGGTTGGGCTCCGTACCAGTTCGGTCACTGGGCTTGGATCGCACCGTGGGGCTGGACGTGGGTGGATGATGCCCCATGGGGGTTCGCGCCATTTCATTACGGGCGCTGGGCATTCGCGGGAGGTATGTGGGGCTGGTGTCCAGGCCCGATTGCGGTCCGGCCGTTCTACGCGCCGGCCCTGGTAGCCTGGGTCGGCGGACCGCGCTTCGGCGCCGGCCTGTCGTTCGGCGTGGGTGGCGGAGTAGGCTGGTTCGCGCTCGGCTTCGGTGAGCCATTTGTACCGGCGTACGCAGTGTCTCCGGGTTACTTCAATCGTGTGAACGTAAGCAATACGGTGATCAACCGCAACGTAAACATCACCAACGTCTATAACAACGTCTACGTGAACAATAGCTCCGTCACCAACCTCCGCTACGCCAACCAGAACGTCCAGGGCGCCGTGGCGGCGATGCCGCGGACAGCATTCGCCAACGGCACGCCGGTGCGCCAAGGGGGGATGGTCGTTCCCGCGGGGCAGGCACGGACTTATTCCGCGGTGGCTGGGCCACCCGTGGCGCCGCAGCGCGCGGCGGTTCTTGGTCCGCGCGCCAGTACCGCCGCTTTCGCGCCCCGCCCGCCGTCCGGTGTCATAAATCGGCCGGTGGTGGCGCGCAATACACCTCCGCCGGCGCCGGTACCATTCGAGCGCCAGCAATCGGCACTCCGGCAGAGCCCTGGGCGTCCAGTACCGGCGTCGGCACTTCGCAGCATGCAGGCAGAGGCACCTGCGCGTCCACAGGTCCGGATGGCGGCGCCAGCCCGTTCGGCCCCTGTCCAGGCTCCCACCGGTGGTTGGCGTACGTTCTCCGGGGAACGAGCCCAGCCCTCGGGACGTCCTCCGGCAATCGCCCAGCCTCGGACGCCACCCGCGCAGCAGCAACAACCGCGCCAGGGCGGATGGACGCAACCTTCGCGGCCTCCCGCGGGCGAGCGTCCTGCACAGATGGAACGCGGTGTTCCAGCCGAACGTCCCCGCCAGGCCCAACGGCCGGAGGAGAAGAAAGGAGAGCGCCGCCAGCGGCCTGAAAAGGAACCGCCGAAATAGCAGGCCACGCGCTGCGCGCTCCGCTATCGAGAGGGAACCGCGAGCATACTTCCCGAGACCGGACCGCGGTAGACGGCCTTCAGCCCCATCTGGCCGAGTAGCCCCACATCCTGGGGCGCAATCAAGTAATAGTCGTCGCCGAGTTCCGGCGGACGGCGCTCCACCGCCATCCACTGCCAGTTGTTCTTGACCATGTAGTAGGCCATCGCCTCGCTCAACTGCCAGGAACCGCCTACGCGAACTGTATCGGCGACGGGATTGCGGTGCGCTGCAATGTATTCGCTCATGTCGCGCGTATCGGCATCGTACTCCCAGACCCAGAATAAGCGTGTATTGAAGGCCAGTACGAACTGAACCAGCAGGATCGCCCACAGCACGTACACGGCCCTGGCGCCGGTTTTGTGCAGACGCGCCAGCCCCATCAGACCAAGACAAACCAGCGGCGCGAAGTAAATCCCCGTCCGGTCCGCCGGGTACGGACGGTCCAGAACGTAGTGCATCAGCACGAGTGCGAAGGAAGCGAAAACCAGCGGCACACTGACGAGCAAAAGCAGACGGTCCTTCTTCCGCCATCCGGCGGCAAATGCGGCCACAACGATCCCCGGCGCCACCACGAACGCGACCGCGTCACGCCACAGGTCCACCACACGCCCCTGGCGCAGCGGACCGGAATGCTGCAGTGCGACCAGCGCCATATTCCGCATGCTTTCCGGGATGGAGCGAGCGCCGGCATAAAACAATTCAAGCTTCATTTGCTCAATTGGCGCGGCCTCCAAATACAACAGCCCTACCACTGCCATCGGGGTAACAAGCCAGACCCAGAGCGGCCATGCCTTGCGCCGCTCCGGGCGCTTCCGCTTGGAGTGTTTGCCCGCCGCCTTCGCCGGAGCGGGCACGATCTTAGGAAGCAGGTATACGGCGATGCCGGCCACGCCAAGCACCGCAAGCAGAAAGACCAGGTTTGCCGTCACCGAAAGCCCCAGGGCCGCTCCGGCGAGCACCAACTGCTTCCGCGGCGCCGGTTCCAGAGCGAGCGATTCATGGAGCATGGCGAGGGCGAACATCATCAGCGCCAGGGCCATTCCATAGCCCCGCGCCGCGACCATGAAATCCAGCGTGAACGGGTTCAGTGACATCAGGGCCACAGCAAGCGGGAACAATGCCGTCTCGCCAAAAGCAGCCAGTGACAGCCGGTATATCGACACGAAGTAGAGCGCGGCGCCGGCCAACGCCGGAAGGCGCAGCGCCAACTCGGAGTCGCCGAAAATCGCGGCCGAGGCCCGCATGAGAAGAGTGTTCAGGAAATGATGGTTCGGATCGTAGGACCGAAAAATGGCATCGAGGGGGCCGGCGATATACAGCCGGAACGTGAGCGCCTCATCGTGAACCAAGGATTGCGTCGCGGCGCGATAAACGCAGACGACGAAGAGCCCGGCAAGCAGGATTTTGACGGCCAGCCGCATACACGCGATTGTATCCAGCCACCGGATCGCAACTCGTGCGGTACTGTGCCGTCAGTTTCCGTCGCCCGGCAGCATCCGGGCTTCGCCCTTATACTCGTGGCAGTTCTGAAACTTCGTGTGATTCAACGAGTCCTGACCGTCGGCCGCGTCGATTTCGTTCAGCCCCTCGCGCGGCAAAAGGACCGTGCGCCCAGCCACCGGAACGGAGTCATATTCGACGACATCGCTCACTTTCCGCAGGCCGAGCGGCGCGGGAATCTGATCGGCCCGCAGTTCGATGCGTATCACGTCGAGTGTATCCATCGCCGCCCAAAAGGATCCATGAAAAGGCACACGCGCCGTGCGCCCATCGCCCGTGACATCGTACTTACTCCGCTCGACGGGCACGACATAGTCGAACCGCACGGCCGCGCGTCCCTCGAACTGCCCCACCCCGGCGTAGTGAAATTGCGGAGCGTCGGAGCGAAACAACGTCTCGGCGATCGCAGCAAACTCTCCGTTGCCAATCGTCCCGGTGGGGACGAGCCTTCGGGGATCGTCCTGCTGCATCTCGCCGCCGCGCCGCCGCCCGTACAGCTCCACCCGGTCGACCACCGTCAAGCTCAACTGCACCCGGTCATAGGGGGTCCACCGCTTCTTGTGCCCGTTCCTCCAGTAACGTCCGATATTCACGTCGCATGTGTAGTTCGGAAGCGTCGCCAGGTTCTGCTGCATCCGCGCACGGACGTGGTTGAGCAGCGCCGGATCCGGCGCCGGTGACTGGGCGCGCCCCACTGGGCTCAGGGTCCCGAGTACGGACCATACGAGCAAGAGCAGAAAACCAAATGTGAGCCGGCGACTGGGCGTGCAATTCAAAAGCATCGCCTCAATGCCCTTCAAGATCCTCGGTGACGTAGCGCACCAGCGCCTCCAGCAACGCCGTGCGCGGGAAATGATTGTGGTTCACCAGTGACTGGATCGTGCTGTCATTGAGGTTCTCAAACGGCAGAGCGATGGCAAAATGATCCGCCCTCGCTTGCCCGAGATCGGTCGCGCCCGGCACCAGCGTATCGGGCGCAAGTAACTGGCTGTCCTGCGGCTGGTTATAGACGCTCAGCAGCCGCCAGGTCTCGGCCAGCGCCTTCGAGGTATTCGTTGAGTCCGATACCGCCGCGATCGAGTAGGAACGGACCGCCGGCGCCGGATGCTGGCTCTCGAAGGCATGCCGGGTATCGTTCTTCAGGCTCTGAAACGCGGCCGTCAGATCGCCCTGGCAACTCCCCATGTGTAACGCGTCGATCCAGCGCTTCGCCGCAAGCGGCATCACGTCCGCGATCGGCGATCCACCGACAGCCCCGGCGACTGTTATGAAAGCCGCTACTTGTTTGGCAGCCTCCGGATCGGTTTCAAGCGCCGTCTCAACGTCCGGCCCGCCTTTGCTGTAACCGAAAACAAGAAACTTCTTCCCGCCGGCCTGTTTCTTGAGGTAAGCGGCGATCATCTTCCCATTCGCCTCGCAGCTTGCGTTGGGAACCGGCAGCAGCGACGCGTCAATGCCGTGCTTCTCCTTCAGATGTGCCTGTCCCTGCTCGTACGCCGGCGCCGAGGATGCGCACAGACTCAAAACGCCGGGCACGATCAACACCCGGTAGTTCGTGCTGATCGGCTTCAGGTCCGCACGCCCGGCCGCGGGATCCATGATGTAGTCCTGGCACGGCCCGAATGTGCCCGCATCCGGCTTTTCCTTCTCAAAGACCGAACAGAACAACGACGAGAACTTTGCCGCCGCGGCATTGGCGGTTGCCTTTGCAGCGGCCATGTTCATCACCAGCACGCGGCCGTCGGAATGGAAACTCCCTCCAGTGGCTGTCTTGGCGGTCAGAACCGGGTTGGCAGGCATCATCAGGGCGATGCTCTTGATCATGCCGGTGGAGAACAAGGTCTCGCCGACATAACCGCGCTCCTTATCGATGTCGGGATCGATGTGGTGCGTGACGCCGCCGTTGCGCTGGTCACGTTCGAAGCCCATATCGTGGGTCGCCGCGCCCGCCCAAAGCTCGCGGCCGTTGATCTGAAACGGGGCCTTCCAAAGACGCAAGTGGTTCCGTGTCGCCACTACAGCGAACGGTTCGGCGTGGGCCAACCCGTAGTCCTGAGGCCGCCCGAACAGATCGAGCGTGCTCATCGGCATCTGGGTATAGGCATCCTTCGAGAGGGTGGCCAAAAGTCCATGAAGAACCGCGTCGCCGACCGTGCGGTCTACCTGGACCCAGCCCGCCGTCAGGAACATTTTCAGGACATCTTGTTGTTGCCCAAGAATGAGGAAATTGACGATGTCGCCTGCATTGCCCTGGCTGTCGTTGACGCGGCGCGGAATCTTGGCGAGCGTCGCGGCGGTGATGCCGTCGAATTCCTTCACAGTGCTGAGACTGGAAATCTGGGCCGCGGGCGCTTCGGCTCCGGTTTTCCCGGCGTCCAACACTTCCACATTCACGTTGAAGTTGCCAGTCCCCGAATCCCCGCTCGGCTGGTTCACCGCCAAATAGAGCCGCCCGGCATCGCCAACGGTATAGTCCAGGCTCGCCCCGATCGCGAACGGCTGCGAATAATCTCCGTTGCCGACGCGTCCTAGAGCCGCCCCGCGCCCGACCGAATTGACCGGCATCATCCGCAGTAGGTCCTTCCACCCGCGAGGCAGTCCCTCCGGGCCGGTCGCATTTGAGTCGGAGTACTGCACGGTCCCGGTTACCGTAAAGCGCAACTTGGCGCCCGGTCCGCAATCAATCCCCGTGTCAATCCAGTCCCCAGTCGGCTCAAGGTTGATCTGTTTCACCTCGCCCTTCTTGGCAGCCCCCGAGGCACAACCTACCCCCAGCACGCCCAGCACCGCGGCGGACAGAATCCAGCGCCAAAGTAGGAATCTAGGACCTAGGCACATATTCTTTCCCACATTATGCGGCGTTTTCTCTCTGTTTGGGGCTCCCTGCCCGGTTTCGACGAAAATTGTGAAACGGATTTAACGCTTCTCCGCACAGTAGAGAGCAACTTCCTCCCGCGCCCGGCGTTCAGATGGGTGTGAGTAGAGTGAAAAAGATCGGGCGCCAGACGGTTGGGGCGCGAGCCTCGGAGGACCGCCTGGCCTGCCCGGACTAACGAATTTCCTAAAACAAACGAAGAAATGACCGGGAAGAAGGGGATACCCATGAAAAATTTCGTGCTCGTCGCTACCGCCGGCTTGATGTTCACCGGCGGCGTCTACGCCCAAAGTAACCAGAATCCACCCACCGAAGTGGGTCAACGCCGCGAAAACCAACAGGACCGAATTGCCAACGGGATCCAGAGCGGCCAGCTTACCAGCCGGGAAACGTCAAACCTTGAACACAAAGAGGCCAATCTGAATCACCAGATCGCTGGCGACCGCTCGGCGAATGGCGGCAAACTGACCGGCCAGGAAAAGGCCCAGATCAATCGCGAGCAGAACCGGCTCAGCAACCAAATCTACCAGGACAAGCACAACGCCGCGACCCAAAAGTTTTCCAACACAGAAGTCGGGGCGCGCCGCGAGAACCAACAGGACCGGATCGCCCAGGGGGTGCGTAGTGGAAGTCTGAACGCCGGCCGGACCGCGCGTCTTGAGGGTCAGCAGGCCCGCGCGGCCAATGGTATCGGCCAGGAGCGCAAGGCCAACGGCGGCCCTCTCACCCCGGGAGAACGGCGTCAGGCCAACCGCGCGCTCAACCGTTCCAGTCGCAACATCTATCGCGCTAAGCACAAGTAGGCCAGCGGCTCGATTTGCGCAAGACGCCCCGCCTTGGATTTCCCTGCGGAACCGCGGGGCGTTTTGCTTTACTGCGCCTTCACCTCGATCGCCGGAATGCCCGCTTCCTGAACCTTCTTGTTAAACGCCGCCAGTTCCGGGCCCAACAGGTCTCGTGCCTTCGCCAGTTCCGCGTTGGCCTGTCCCGCCAATCCCTCGTAAACCTGCTCAGACTGCCGTGTCGGAGCCGTGTCGCTGTCTTCCACCGTGCTCTTGAGCGCCGCCAACTTGTTGTTCAACTTAATCGGGAAATTCAGCGGATCTTCGCTCGCCCGGTTCCTGGTCTGATACATCGCTTCTTCCACATCGGTCAGTTTCTTCTCGAGCGCCTTTGCCGCCTCGGCCGTCTTCGGTTCCTTCTCGTAGCGCGCCAACTGTTGCTTCGCCTGCCGGATCTCGATTACTGCGCCGTTCACCGCGCTTAGCTTGTCGCGGATTTGCAAGGCCAGCTCGAGCTGCGCCGCGTACTCCTGGGGCGTTGTCTTCAGCCTCGGGTCGGGCAGGACTTCGAATCTTTGCTCCTGGCTTTTCCCTTCCGCCGTGAGCCGCGCCGTGTACATCCCCGGAGCCGCCACCGGTCCGCGCACGCCACCGGCCCACAGAATCATCCCCGGAAACTTCGTCGCGTCTTCGTAATGCAGATCCCAGACAAACCGGTTGAGGCCCTCCGTCACAGGCAGCTTCGCGGCGCCACGCCGCGCCCCCGGGCCCTCGTCTTCCGAAGGCTCGCCCACGGGTGCTTCTTTCTTCTCTACGCTCGAGAATTTCTTCACCAGTTTCCCCTTTGCGTCGAGAATCTCCAGCGTGACCTCGTCTTTCGGCTTCGCGGCAAACGAGTAGTAGATCGCCGCCCCGCTCGCCGGGTTCTGCCCAACGGCCATCCCGGGCCGAATCCGGAAGCCACCCGCGCCACGGTACACATCCTTCGGCTTGTACAGGTGCGCGGCCTCGCCCAGCGTCTGCTGTGAAAGGTCGTACAACAGCGGTACATCGTCGAGAATCCAAAACGCCCGCCCCTGCGTGCCCACCACCAACTCCTGATCGCGCTTCTGGAACGCCAGGTCGGTAATCGGCACGATCGGCAGGTTCAATTGAAACGGATGCCAATCCGCGCCGCCGTCGAAGGAAACGTACAAGCCGTATTCCGTGCCCGCTACCAGCAGCCCCTTGTGATGCGGGTCCTCCCGAATCGTCCGGGTAAATGCGTTTGCTGGAATGCCGTTAACGATCGGCGTCCAGTTCTCTCCGTAGTCGTGGGTCACGTACAGGTACGGCCGGAAATCGCCCGACTTGTACATCGTCGCCGCCACGTACGCCGTCGCCGCGTCGTGCGGCGAAGCTTCAATCGTGTTGATCTGGTTCCACTCGGGCAGCGCCTTCGGCGTTACATTCTTCCAATGCCCGCCACCGTCTCGGGTCACGTATACGAACCCGTCGTCGGACCCGCTCCAG
>JAJYCN010000177.1 GCA_021778335.1 Acidobacteriota bacterium
ACCAGCCCAACCCGCCGTCCCAGCGGCGTCAGGCGCTCGTCGGCGTTGTCGATCCGCAGATGCAACCGGAACTCAGCCCGCGAAGTGAACATCCGGTACGGCTCGTCCGCCCCCTTGCTGATCAGATCGTCAATGAGGATCCCCGTATACCCCTCAGTCCGTCCGACCACCACAGCATTCTTACCCGTCAGCTCGCAGGCCGCGTTCAGCCCCGCCACCAACCCCTGGCACGCCGCTTCCTCGTACCCCGACGTTCCGTTAATCTGCCCGGCGAGAAACAATCCCCGGATCGACTTCACCTCGAGTGTCCTCTCCAACTCACGCGGGTCAATCGCATCATATTCTATGGCATAGCCCGGCCGGATCATCTCCGCGTCTTCCAGCCCTGGGATCGCCGCCAGCACAGCGGTCTGCACATCCACCGGCATACTCGTCGAAAGTCCGTTTACATAAATCTCGTGCGTGTCCAGACCCTCCGGCTCAAGAAAAATCTGATGGCGGGTCTTATCGGGGAACTTCACGATCTTGTCTTCGATCGAAGGGCAGTACCGCGGTCCGATGCCTTCGATCTGCCCGCTGAACAGTGGCGACCGATGGATATTGCTCCGGATCGCATCGTGCGCCGCCTCAGTAGTGTACGTTATGTAACACTTCACCTGCTCCCGCTCGATGCGGCCAGTGAGAAAGGAAAAGGGAGTTGGGTTCGTATCGCCGGATTGCGCGTCGAACCGCGACCAGTCGATGGTGCGTCCATCGAGCCGCGGCGGCGTTCCGGTCTTCAAGCGCGTCCAGGCCAGGCCGAGCGTGCGCAGTCGGTCGCCCAGAAAATTCGATGGAGCCTCGCCGTTGCGGCCGCAACTGTAAGTTGTCTCACCCACATGGGCGAGCCCGTTGAGGAACGTCCCGGTCGTGATCACCACGGCCCGCGCGCTGAGCTTCCGGCCATCCCGAAGAGAAACACCCGTCACGCGGCGCGGCGAGTCATCCGTTAACTCAAGCCCGGCCACTTCGGCCTGCAGGATCCGCAAATTCGGCTCCCTTTCGAGCGTCTCGCGCATTTTGATGCGGTATTGCTTCTTGTCGCACTGCGCGCGAGGGGACCAGACCGCCGGTCCACGGCTTGTATTCAACAGCCGGAACTGAATGCCCACGGCATCGGTGATTTCGCCCATCACTCCGCCCAGCGCGTCGATCTCGCGTACGAGATGTCCTTTGGCAATCCCGCCCACCGCCGGGTTACAGGACATCTGCGCGATGAGGTCGAGATTCATCGTCACCATCGCGGTACGCAAGCCGAGGCGCGCGCAGGCACGCGCCGCCTCGCAACCGGCGTGGCCCGCGCCGACCACGATCACGTCATAATTCGCCGCCATGGGAACTTCTCTTTATTGTACGGGTGCGATGCGCTCCATCCGTTGGCCTGTAGTACAACAAGAAACGATGCACCCCTCCGTAGCCCTTATCGCGGCCGTCCTAGCCGCCGCCGCTCCACCCCCGGGCGTTGTCATCGATCACCAGCCGGCTTCGACCGGCGAATACATCGGATCGCCAAGCGTCGCAGTGCTTTCCGATGGAACCTACATCGCCTCCCACGATCTTTTCGGTCCGAAGTCCGGTATGCGCACGGAGGGCGTGACTCGTGTGTTTACTTCCCATGACCACGGTGCGACCTGGCGGCAGATCGCCGAAGTCCACGGCCAATTCTGGAGCACGCTGTTCGTACACCTTGGCGCGCTCTATCTGATCGGCACCCGCGGCGAGTACGGCGACATTGTCATCCGCCGCTCCGGCGATGGCGGCGCGCACTGGACCGAGCCCACGGACGAAACCAACGGCGTTCTCTTTCGCGGACGGTATCACTGCGCGCCGGATCCGGTCGTCGAATCCGGCGGCCGCATCTGGCGGGCGTTCGAGGACCGCGAAGGAGGCGCGCGTTGGGGCGAGTGGTTCCGCGCCATGATGCTATCGGCGCCGTCAGATGCGGATCTGCTGCGCGCCTCGAATTGGACGAAAAGCAACGCACTCGCCCGCGACCCTTCATGGCTAGGTGGCGAATTCGGCGGTTGGCTCGAAGGCAACGCCGTGGTGACGCGGCATGGGCGAATCGTGGACTTCCTCCGCGTCGACACGCAGCACGGTGGAAAAACCGCGGTCATCGACATCAGCCGCGACGGGCGCACGGCGACGTTCGATCCCAGGACCGGCTTCGTCGATTTTCCGGCCGGGGCAAGTAAATTCACGATCCGTTACGGCCAAAAGTCGCGGCGCTACTGGACGCTCGGCAACGTGATCGGCGCGCAGTTTCGCGACCGCGCCGCCGGGACAGTGCGGAACGAACTGGCGCTGCTCGACTCGAAGGACCTCCGCCATTGGGAAATCCGGCGCATCGTGCTCGAGCATCCGGATCCGCTGAAGCACGCGTTTCAGTACGTCGATTGGCAGTTCGACGGAGGCGACATTATCGCCGTGGCGCGCACGGCGTGGGACGACGATGCCGGCGGCGCACACACCTACCACGACGCGAATTACCTGACGTTCCACCGCATCCGCAATTTCCGGAAGCGCCGGCCTTGACCACAGCCCCGGATTAGCACAGAGTAAGTACAATGCAACTCCCCGTTGGAGCAGAAAGAGGAAAACCTATGAAATGGTTGCTCGCGTTGATGGCGGTATTCACACTGACGGCGTACGCCGCCGATGTCACCGGCGCGTGGAAGGGGACCGCGGAGACCGAAAACGGAACCATCGAGCGGACGTTCGTGTTCAAAGTCGACGGCACGAAGCTGACCGGAGAGACCACCAGCGAGATGCTGGGCAAGTCGACCATCGAGGACGGCAAGGTCGACGGCGACACAATCGAGTTCACCATTTCGGTGAATTTCCAGGGCAACGACGCCAAGATACACTACAGGGGCAAAGTGACCGGAGACGAGATTCACTTTACCGCGAGCATCGGCGACTCCGGACAAACGGTGGAGTACGTGGCTAAGCGCGTGGCCTCGAAACCGTAGACGGCCCGTCAGTCGGAAACCGGCTCGAAGCGGCCGTCGGCGAGCAGGGCGTAGCGGCGGCCGCGCCAGGTGATGTGTTTGCCGAAGAAGCCGGCGATCCAGACGGCGATGGCAATGAGGTCTTGCAGCGGAACGCCCCACCACAAGCGTGCCGTAAGAGGATCGCGGAGGACCCAGCCCGCCACGGCCCAACCGGCGGCCGCGCGGACCACCGCGGTGAAGGCAAGCGCGGGCCAAAGATCGGGCTGGAGAGCGGTAAGGGCGAGCGCGATGGGTAGCGGGTGCGTGAATACCTCGCCGAAGTAGCCCGCCGGGCGGGACCGGCGTGTGCTGCGCGCCCAGCGGAGGCGATGAGCGAGGCTACCGGACAGCGGGGCGTCGCCGATGTGGTGCTCCACGGAACAGGAAGAGAGAATCACGCGGTAGCCGAGCGAATCCACGCGTTGGCCCATCACGAAATCCTCGGCAAGATAGCTTCCCAGGGCGCGGAAACCGCCAAACTCTTCGATGACATTGCGTCGCGCGGCGATCGTGGGACCAAGGGCGAACTTCATCCCTTCGATCCAGCGGGCCACAAGCACGCCACCGAGGAATTGCGTGTTCATGCCGACCGCTTCGAGCGCGTTGCACCAGCCTTTGCCGGGTACCGCGCGGTAAGGGCAGGTGGCCAGGCCGACGGCGGGATCTTCGAACTCCGAGGCGATACGGCTGAGCATGTCACGGCGGAGGCGAACATCGCTGTCCACCATGAGTAGGAGGTCGTAGTGGGCAGCGTCCATCATGCGCTCGAGGCTGAAGACCTTGGCGTTGGAGTAAGCGGGTTCTCCGGTGATGAGCAGGCGCGAGGGAATGGCCGCGAATTCGGCCATCACTTTGCGCGCTACCGGGATGGCTGGATCTTCCGGCGACCGGGCCGCGAAGATGATCTCGAACGGGAAGTAATCCTGAAGAAAGGCCGAACGGAGGTTTTCCTCGAGGCCTGCGTCGCGCCCGGCGATAGGCGTAAGGATGCTGATGGGTGTAAGCGCCCGAAGGCCCAGGCCGGGCCGCGAAGCAAGATACCGCCGCGCGGCGATGATCGTGAGCGCGCAGTAGACAAGGCTACCGGCGAGCAAGAGGGACAGCACGGCTGTCCCGAGCCATGAGATGGACATGCCGGTGCGCCTGGGTTATGAGATGTTCTGGTTGTGATTCCTCGAAGCAAAAGGCGCCGAAGCGCCGCGATAGCTGGTTCCCCTGGAACCGCCGGCGAATGAGTTCATTTGTCCTAAACGGGTTCCCCTGAACCCGCCCCCTGCGGTGTATCTTACACTAATGCCCGCGCGCTGGGAAGTAGTTTTTTCGGTCGAATTAAGTGTTCAAGGCCAGGTCCAGGTTGTCGATGGCCTCGTCGACCTCGCCGGTATTCTTGAACCCGATGGTCACGCAGTCGACGACACCGAGGCCCATCGCGAAGCGCAGCGAAGCCTGGCGGTCTGCGCGCGTGACGAACTGGCCTTCGCCCGCGAGTTTCATGCTGACGACGCCGGCGCCCTGCGTGTGGACCTTGCGCATGTCGGCAACCACCTGCTTGACGTCGCCGCGGTCATTCGTGTCGAACGTGGTTGGCGTGTCCATGCGCGTGCCGTTGTGATTCATGCGAATCATGGCGACGTCGAGCCACGCGGCGCCAGGAAAAGCGCTGAGGGCGGGCAGGCCATGCTCGCTGGCGCCGTGAGCGCGGATGATCTTTTTCGCTTTCGCCTCCGAGAACGCGTCCTCGACTCGCTCGTTGTCCTTCGGCCAGGTCGGGCTGCGGACGCAGTGCATCAGCAGAATGTCGAAGTATTCCGTGTGCATCTCCTTGCGATACCGGTCGATTGTGGCGAGCGGGTCACCGGGATTGTGGAGATTGTACTTCGTCATGAGCTGATAGTTATCGCGCGGGATGCCTTCGAGGGCGGCTGCGAGCATGGCGGGCATGCCGTGGTAACTGTCGGCGGTTTCAAAGAAACGGATGCCGCGGTCGTAGGCGTGACGGACGAGTTTCGTGAATTCAGCCTGCCCGAGTTCGCGTTGAACGCGGCCGCCGAACGTGCCGGTCCCGAACGCGAGGCGTGTGACCTGGACTCCGGACCGGCCGAGAGTGACAACGTCCGTTGCCGAGCGCTTCGGGGCGAATGCCTTCAAGGTTGCGGCGCCGGGGGCGAGGAGAGCGGCTCCGGCGGCGCTGGATTTTAGGAAATCTCGGCGCGTGAATTGGGCCATGAATGAAACCTCCGCTCGCCCGCTACGCTACCACAGCGCGGGGTCGGCTGGGGAAGGGTAGCGTATGATGGGCGTATGCTGCGGTATCACGTCGCCTTCTATCTTCCGAAGAAACCCGGCGACTTTGTGGTCGCTGAAGCCTTGGACTTCCCCGGCGCCGTATCGCAAGGTTACGACCTGCCAGACGCTCGCCTGATGATTGCCAGCGCAATGGAGGACCTGGCCCAGATCTTACTGGAGCAAGGAAAACCGCTGCCGGTTCCGGATGCGCAAGCTTCGGCCGACGATGCCGACCTCATCGAAATGATTCCGCTTTCTGTGCACGTGGGTACCGGGCGGGCATAACGCCTAGCAACGCTGCGGCGAATTTCCTGTGCCGATTTAAGAATTGCGAAGGGAGGGCAATTGAAACGGCACCAACTGCTGGAACACCTTCGCCGTGAAGGTTGTTGCGTCGACCGCGAAGGAGGCCGGCATACCATTTTTGTAAATCGGATAACCGGGACCAAGGCCCCCGTACCGCGACACGGGGAGGTCGACAACCGCCTCGCGAGGAAAATCTGCGATCAACTAAGAATTGCACGTATGAATTGATGGTCCGAAATCGCGTTAGCGGCCCAAGTAGCGTTTGGGGACAGGACAACTTTGCCTGGAGGCTCCCTGAGGCGGCAGGCCTTCGTGGCGCCCACAAGGGCGCGGCTCAGGCTGGCCGTGCATAGACCCGGAACACCTGCGGCGGGTCAATGCCGGGGATGAAGAGCCAGATCCGGTCGAAGGGCCCTGGGTTGTCGCCGATGTGATCTGAGGCCCAGGGCGCCACATCCCGAAAGCCGGATCGCAGGGTGATGGGCAGCGTGTTGCAGGACCATCCCTGGGTGTAATGCACGAGGAGATGAAACTCGTCTAAACCGGGCGGTTTCGAGCCGTACCTCTTCGTCTTGTTATCCAGGCAACGAACCAGTGCCCCAAACGCCGCATCGACGGTGTACAAGCCTCCACGGGGCTCCGGCCTAATCCACCGGGCGGCGCTGCGGCTCGGTCGGCCTGGCGTGAAGTCGCCCCGCGAAAGGTATTCGCCTAGTGTAGGGGAGCATTGGAAATGACTCCAGGGCAGCCAAAATCCCTGGGCGAACCACGAGTCGTGGCTCTGGTCGATTTCGGCTATCAGCGCGAGGAGTTCATCCTTGAACGTGACCGCGTCATTCGCGTCGAACCGCGGCGCTCCCGGCTTCGGAGTCATCGAAACGCGGCGGATATTCGCGGTGTTATTGGGTGGAACGTTAGCGATGGTGTTGGAGATCGACTCCCCCAGCCTCTCCCGCTGCTTCCCCGCCCGCATCTGGCCTTCGTGGAGCCACTCGGTCAACTCAACGCCGACGCAGCTCCCGTCGCTCAGGGTGCAGCACACATCGGGAGGGTCGCGATCTCGGGTTGGGTCCAATCGACGACCTTACGGCCTGCGAATCTCGGCTTTGCGCAAAGGAACGTCTCGAATGTCTGACGCTCTGCTTCGCGGTCTCCCATCGACTGCCCTTCCCTACACGTCCAGATTCCGCACGTCCAGCGCGTTTTCCTCGATGAATTTGCGGCGGCCTTCCACGTCTTCACCCATGAGGGTCGAGAAGATGGCTTCCGTTTCGGCCATGTCCTGGAGGTCGACGCGGAGCAGGGTTCGGGTTTCGGCGTTCATCGTCGTTTCCCAAAGCTGCTCGGGGTTCATCTCGCCGAGGCCCTTATAGCGCTGGATGTTCACCTCGCGGGCGCCTTCGCTCTTGACGTGGTCAAGCAGTTCGGACCAGGTGGCTTTCGCCTCGCGCGAGCCGTCCCGAAGAACAGTGAAGGGCGGATGGTTGTGGCGCGAGGCCTGGCGCGCGAGCGCGCGGAGGCGGCGGTACTCAGGCTGGCCGGCCAGTTCCACGTTGACCAGGCGAGTGGCGTTCGTCGGGTCCTTGTAGGCGACCGCAAAAGCGGAATGCTCTTCGTCGGCGACGATCTCGGCCTGGACTTTCGCGGCGAGAACCGCCTCGAGCAGGGCCTCGAGGTGGGCGCGGTCCTGGAAGTCGGCCTTGGTGTCGATCGAGAAACGAGTGCCGGTGAGCAGGTCTACGATGCGGGCGTCGCGCATGCGCCGCTCGAAGCGGCCGCTGATCTGGGCGAGTTCATCGAGCAACATCAGGAACGCGCGAAGCTCGGCGCCTTCCAGGCGCCCCGGCGGAGTCGCGCCGGTTTCAACCGAGAGGTTTTCCGTCGCCCGGCGGAGGATCTCCTTCGTAAACTCCTTGTCGTCCTTGATGTACTTTTCGCTTTTGCCCTTCTTGATGCGGTAGAGCGGGGGCTGGGCGACGAAGACGTTGCCGCGCTTGATGAGTTCCTGCATATGCCGGAAGAAGAAGGTCAGCAGGAGCGTGCGGATATGCGAGCCGTCGACGTCGGCGTCGGTCATGATGATGATCTTGTGGTAGCGGAGGCGCGAGGCGTCGAAGTCCTGGATGCCGATGCCGGTACCGAGCGCGGTGATCATGCTCCGGATTTCGTCGTGGGCCAGCATCTTGTCGTAGCGGGCTTTCTCGACGTTGAGAATTTTGCCCTTCAGCGGCAGGATGGCCTGATACCGGCGGTCCCGGCCGGTCTTCGCGGTGCCGCCGGCCGACTCGCCCTCGACGAGGAACAGCTCGCAGCGCGAAGGGTCCTTCTCCTGGCAATCTGCGAGCTTGCCGGGCAGGCCGCCGGAGTCGAGCGCGCCTTTGCGGCGGGTGAGATCGCGAGCCTTTCGGGCGGCTTCGCGGGCGCGCGCCGCGTCGATCGCCTTCGCGACGACCTTCTTCATCACGGCGGGGTTCTTGTCGAAGAATTCGCCGAGCTTTTCGTTGACGAACTCGGTGACCTTGCCCTGGATGTCGCTGTTGAGCTTGCCCTTGGTCTGGCCTTCAAACTGCGGCTGGGGCAGCTTGACGCTAACCACCGCGGTGAGGCCTTCACGGACGTCGTCGCCGGTGAGGTTTTCCTTCACGTCCTTGAACAGGCCGCCGCTCTGGCCGTAGGCGTTGATCGTGCGAGTCAGCGCGCTGCGGAAGCCGCTCAAGTGCGTGCCGCCGTCGACGGTGTTGATGTTGTTGGCGAAGCTGAACAGTGTTTCCGAGTAGCCGTCGTTATACTGCAGCGCGATTTCCATGCTGAGTTTGCCGTCGGCCAGATCGCGGTCGCCTTCGAGCGAGATCGGCTTTTCGTGCAGCACGGCCTTGCCGCGGTTCAGATGGCGGATGAACTCGCTGATGCCGCCGGAGTATAAGAACTCGTGCGTCTTCACCGGGTCCGTGCGCTCGTCGGTGAGGGTGATTTTCAGGCCCTTGTTCAGGAAAGCGAGTTCTCGAAGACGCTGGCTGAGCGTGTCGTAGTTGAACTCGGTAGCCTCCATGATGGTGGAGTCCGGCTTGAAGGTGATCTTCGTGCCGCGCTTCGCGCCGGCCTTGCCCGTAGCCGTAAGCGCACCCTTGGGGACGCCGCGTTCGTATTCCTGCTCCCAGGTCTGCTTGTCGCGCCAGATGACGAGTTCCAGCCACTCGCTCAGCGCATTCACGCAGCTCACGCCGACGCCGTGGAGGCCGCCGGAAACCTTGTAGCTATTGGTGTCAAACTTGCCGCCGGCGTGCAGCTTGGTCATGACGACCTCGGCGGCCGAGACGCCTTCTTCCTTGTGAAGGTCCACCGGGATGCCGCGGCCGTTGTCGACGACGGTGAGCGAATTGTCGAGGTGAATGGTGACCTCGATTTCAGTGCAGTAGCCGGCAAGAGCTTCGTCGACCGAGTTGTCGACCACCTCGTAGACCAGGTGATGCAGGCCGGCCTCGCGCGTCGAGCCGATGTACATGGCGGGGCGCTTGCGGACAGCCTCGAGGCCTTCGAGAACTTTAATGCTGGATGAATCGTAGGTGGACATATCTTGCGGGTGAGTAATTCCTATCGGGGGCCGCGCCGGCCAAACTTGTTACGCTTCAACTCCGCGCGGGCCGCTCAAATGCGCATGGGCATCACGACATAGCGGTAGATCGTGGAAGAACCCACGGGCCGGAGCTCGCCGGCGCTGTTGGCGTCCTTGAAATGCAAACTTACGGCGCCGGTTTCGACTGCGCGAAGGAACTCGAGCAGGTACTGCGCGTTGAACCCGATCTCCATTTCCGGGCCGTCGTAGTCGACCGGCACACTCTCTTCGCTTTCGCCGGTATCGGAGATCGAAGAGTGAATCTTGACCTCACCGGGGCCGACGTGGAGCCGGATCGAGCGGGAGCGCTCATCGGCGAACTGGCTCACACGCTCGAGCGAGCCGCGCAATTCGTCGCGGTTCAACTCCACCGAGCGCGGGATGTCCTTCGGCAACACACGGTCGAAATCCGGGAAATTGCCGGTTAGTTTTCGGCTGAGCAGGAGGCGCTGGCCAAAGTCGAAAAACAGGTGGTTGTCGTCGCCGGAGAAGCGCACAACCGAATCGGCCGCGGCTTCCAAGTCGAGCTTTTCGAGTTCCACCATCGCCTTCCTCGGAAGCAAGGCACGGAACTGGGCGCCGAGCGCCGGCAGGTCGAGCTTGGATTCGGTAAGCGCGAGGCGGTGGCCATCAGTGGACACCATCGTGATGCCGTCGGATTTCAGCAGCAGCAGGGCGCCGTTCAGCGTGAAGCGGCTCTCCTCCACTGAGATGGCGAAACCTGTCCGCTTGATCATCGCCGACAAAAGGCCCGCAGGGATGTTGACCAACGGATCCGGCATCACCGGCAGTTCCGGGTAGCTTTCCCGCGACATGCCCGCGATGCGCGTTCGGGACCGGCCGCAGACCAAGCTCGCCCACTGGTTGTCCAGCATCTTCACCTGTAGGTCCGCGTCAGGCAGCAGCCGGACGTAATCCAGCAGGCGGCGGGCCGGTATCGTGCCCGAGCCGCGCTTTGCGACCTTGGCCGGGCACACACACCGGATGCCAAGCTCAAGGTCAGTGGCCGTGATCTGCACCTCTCCATCGCCGGCTTCGACGAGCACGTTGGACAGGATGGGAATAGTAGTCTTTTTCTCGACGACGCCTTGCGATAAACCGAGCTCGCGAGCCAGGTCCGTCTTGCTTACGGTGAACTCCATGCGTTCGTGTGCTCCCGGTATTCCGATCTCTTCTCAGGTCTTAGGGTAACGGTGTTGGAAGAGACCAAACAATCTATAAAACAGATACGCCTTAGTAGGCCCTGTGGAAATGTTGATTTCTCTCTAAATTATACAAAAATAAATTGGTTCCTGCTAGTGCCGGTTGTGGAAAGCGAGGTAGGCGGATGGGGAAAACCGGCACGGGGCCCAGGTTTCCTCAAGCGCGCACAGAGCACTTGTGGCCTCTGCTGTGGAAAATTCATATAAGTCTATTGTAATGTGTCGATTATACTGTTCAACAAATTGTGCAAATCCGGCTTCTGATGGCGCAGTTGCTCGATCTTCTGAATGGAGTGGAGGACAGTGGTGTGGTGCTTGCCGCCGAAGTAGCGGCCAATCTCGGGCAGCGATGCGGACATGAGGTCCTTGACCAGGTACATGGCGATCTGGCGTGGGTAGGCGATCTGTTGGGCGTTGGATTTTTGCTTGAGTTGAGAGGGCTGGAGGCCAAAGCGGTCGGCTGTGGCCTTGACGATAGCTTCCATCGTAATGCGGCGCTCCTGGCCAAGCGTCAAGTGCTTCAGCGCTTGCTGGGCCATGGCGAGATTGATCGGCGTTTCGGTGACGTCGGAATGGGCAACGAGTTTGATGAGCGAGCCCTGGAGTTCCCGGACGTTTGACTTGGTCCGGGTGGCGATGAAGATCCGCACATCCTCGGGTAGCCTGACCTTCATGTCCTCAGCTTTCTTGTCGAGGATCGCCATTTTCGTTTCCAGATCGGGCGGCTGAACGTCCACCATGAGACCCCATTCGAAGCGCGACCGGAGACGTTCGACCAGACCCGGCGTGCTCTTCGGAGGGGTGTCGCTCGAAATGACGATCTGCTTCTGATGCTCGTAGAGTTCATTGAACGTATGGAAGAACTCTTCCTGCATGCGCTCAGCGCGGCCCAGCGTCTGGATGTCGTCAACCAACAGCGCATCGGCCGAGCGGTAGTGGTGGTGGAACTGTTGCATGCGCTGGAGCCGGATACAGTTCACCATCTCGTTCATGAACCGTTCGCTGGTTGTATAAATAATGCGCATACGGCCGTAGCGGCACAGAAGCTCGCGGCCAATGGCATGCATAAGATGGGTCTTGCCCATGCCGCTGCCGCCGTAGATGAACAGCGGGTTGTAGGTTTTGGCGGGTACCGTCGCCACAGCCTTTGCGGCGGCGTGGGCAAGCTGGTTGCACGCCCCAACGACGAAGCTGGAGAATGTGAACTGTGGGTTCAGGGTAACGCTCGGCGCGAAAAGTTCCTCTTCGCTCTGAGCTGCAGGCGCCGCGGCAGACTCGGCGGCGGGGTCGCGATAGTTGATGCGCTCGACAGGAAGATGGAGGCTGTGAACCGCCCCCCAAATGTCGGGGTTATACACCTCGAGGATCCAGCGCCGGGTCGCGTCATCCGGGACCGTCACGGTGAGCAACCCTCTGTCGAGCGAAGCGAATTCAGTTCGTGATAGCCAGTTTTGAAACGCCTCCGGGCTGATTGAACGTGCAATGACTGTCTTGATTTCTTCCCAAACATTCATGTGCGAACAAAATCCATCCACATGTTTTCCACAGCTCTGCGGAAAACCGAGCCCCATCACTATTTTGAGC
>JAJYCN010000178.1 GCA_021778335.1 Acidobacteriota bacterium
CGCCAAAAACTGTTCGGCTTCCGCCCGGAATCCTGTTCGCCTTCATCCCGGAATCGCGTTCGGAATCACCACGGAACGCTGTTCGCCTTCACCCCGGAATCCCGTTCGCCTTCGCCCGGATTCCACAGCGAGGGCTGACGAGAAGCTGGGCCTCCATTACCCACTAGATTATCTTTAGCATTAGCGGTTATTGTTCGGGATTGGAGATTGTGGTTCTGATAAACTATGCCGACGCCCATCATTATCTACTGGTAGGCTTGGGCCGGGCGGGAATTGCGGCTCTGATACACTCGACCGTCTGCGGCGAGCCGTGGAAGCTCATAGAAGAACTAATTGTACGATTGAGTCTGCCGATCAACTTGGACCAGAACAAAAATCACGCCTTCCACAGCGTTTCGTGCGAGTTGAGGCGAGCAGCAAAATTGTGTGCCAGAATGCGCCGCCATTCGTTCGGTCCCCTCGTCCGCCTTCGGGTTGGCCGGCCGCTCCTCGATTCCGATGTCGCTCATGACACCACAATGCATCGCCCGCCGGCAGATCGGGAAGAGGGGCTCAATAGACGCTCACGAATCTTTCTTGCAAGCTGCAATCAGCGCGGTGAGCGCCTGGCACCGTTCATCCCAGGTTTGCATTTTTGCAACTTGCAGGCGGCGCGCCCTGAGCGCTTCGCCGGATTCACTCAACGCTTCGTCTATTCGTTCGAGAAACCCCTCCTGGGAATGTGCTACGTAGACGAGATCTCCATACATCTGCACCTCTGGTAACGGGGAACTGACAACTGGAATCCCGTGAGCGAAGTACTCATACAATTTGATGGGATTACTTGCGAGAGTGAGAGGTTCGACCCGAAAGGGAATCAACCCCACGTCAAAGGTTCGAAGATAATCGGGGAGGGACGTGTAGGGCACCTCACCCACGAAGGTAACATTCTTCAATTGCAGTAGCACGTCTCGACGAAAACCCGGTGAGACCGGGCCAACCAGCACGAAACGCCAGTTCGGTCGAGCGCTGGCTGCGGCTCGAACCGAGTCAACATCGAACCAAGGACCAAGATAGCCGATATAGCCGATAGTCGGATTCTCGCCAGAGGGGCGACTGAGCTCAATAGGAAAGTTGCTCAGCCCAACAGCGTTTCTTACCACTCTCGATTTGTGGACGAGTTCTGGATTTCTACGAAGATGCTCGGTCATGAGCCAGGTGGATGAGAACATGACGGCGTCCGCTTTATCCATCGCGGCCCGTTCGTCTAGCAACAAATCTGATGAGATCTTCTCTAGTCCCTCAAGAAGATCATGGCTATCGTACACAACCAGCGAGGAGGTCTTGCCAGCGACCTGGGCTGCGACGGTATTCCAGACCGGAAAACTGACGACAAGAGCCTGTCGGACGGATCCCATCGTTTGGAGCGTCGTTAGAACCTCACGAGCAATCAGGTCAGCCTCAGCGCGCCTGAGGCGCCGATGGTGAAAAACCGGCTCCAGCGGAACGTGGACGTGAAGTTCATAAACCCGTTCACTCAGTTGGGTAATGACCGACCCGCGACTGATGGGGTACGGCTGAGTACGCTCTCGCCCAAGGTGCGGATTCACGTAAACGCATCGATGTCCGAGTAGAGAGAGTCCTAGGGCCAATTGCCGAGAACGCTGAGTGAGCGCATGCCAATCCGTCATGGGAAGAAAAACAAAATCCGGGTTCTGCGTCGGTGGGGCAAAGTGTCTTGCAGTCGCCCTACGAAGTTGAAAGGAAGTATAGGCCCTCCAAGCCCGAAACGCCTGTGGGCAGTTAGCAGAGGAGAGACGAAAGAACAGCCATTTCAGGTAGAAGGGCCTTATCAACTCTTTCGCTGTTCGAAGTGTCGAGCCAAAGTTCAGCAGGCCGTCAGCCACTGCCGGCATTTGAGAGTCCGGAATAATTTCACAATATTTTTCTACGATTCCTTGGCCCATCCGACTTGCTTAAGAATAGCATTCGGTCTCATCCGAAATTTGAGTGGGAGCAGGGTGCGGGAGGGGACGAACGCCGTGGCGGGTCGAGAAGGTCAAATAGAATAGAAGCTGCCAGTAGGAGTGGTGCGCCTCAACAGCGCGCCCTGGTGTTGGGCCTGGCATGACGGGCTACAACAGGAACTCCACCAAAGCCGACCAAAGAGTGAACCGTATGGAAATAGATTTAGGCGAGCTTTAAAGAGAGGTCTTTCCGAGATTGCGAATGAAGGGTCATCGGCACCCCGTTGTAACGGGAATTCTCCGCATTTTCTGACAACGTGTCATGCTGTCGAGGCCGAAGCAGGGCAAAACCGCATTGTAGAATACAGTGCTCCCGGGTTCTAGTGTCCGGTCTCTGAAGTTCGTCCAGTAAAGCGGCCTTGCGCACGATGAATTCCGAGGTGGTGGTCCGCAAGAAGGGCTAGGGAACTTTGTCGTGTTTCCGGACGCAGACCTGGATAGCCTTTATCAGTGCGGGAACGCTCCGAAACGTGCCACGACGGATGCGATTCCGGGTGATCTCGGTGAGTTCGCTACTCCGGCATGGCCCACTTCGCTATTCTAATTTTGCCCACCCAGTGATTCATATTGTGCTTTAACTCGTCGTCCTTGTCCACAGTGGCAGCTTGGTTCGGTTCAAGGAACGGCTCCCCTGAGCCCATCCCGCCGGAGCCGCCCGTCGCATTCCTGACGTGGCCGGAACGGCGCGCAGTGCGCAAGGGCGCGCCTGCTTTTGGCGCGGCGTAGCGAACCCTTGCGCGCGAGCACCGTTCTGGCATTCCCCCGACTGCTGCGGCGGGCGGTTCCGGTGGGTGGGCGGCCCATCCTGCTGGTGGGCTCGGAGCAGAGGCTTTTCTCCGTCAATATTGCTTCCTCCGTTCCACCGTGCGCCGGAAACGGAAGGACTCCGTTCCGGTTTCGATGATATGCGCGCGGTCCGTAATGCGATCCAGCAGCGCCTTGCACAATCGAGGATTGGGAAACACAGTCGTCCATTCGGAAAAGGGAAGATTGGTGGTAACAATGATCGCCGCGCGCTCGGCTCGCTCCGAGATAACTTGAAACAAGAACTCGGCCCCGATGTCGGCCAGCGGTACATAGCCCACTTCATCCAGCACGATCAGCTCGTACCTTTGCCAGCGAATCATCAGCCGGCGCACCTGGTTGTTCTGTTTGGCCTCGATCAGTTCATTGACCAGCGCCGCCGAGGTGGTGAAGCGTGCCCTCCTTTTCTGACGGCACGCGGCCAGACACAATCCCGTCGCCAAATGAGTCTTGCCGGTTCCGCATTCGCCGATGAGCACGATCGGCTCGCTGCGGTCGATGTAGCCGCCTTCGGCCAACTCGCGCATCCGCGCCGCCGAAACCTGCGGCGCCTGCGCGAAATCGAACTCCTCCAGCGTTTTCGTTCTGGGCAGTTGGGCATCGCGAATCCGGTTGCCGATGGCGTGGCGATCCCTCTCTTCGCATTCCATCGCCAGCAGCGCTTCCAGATACCGGATATGGTTGTGATTCTCTTTCACCGCCTGCTCGGCCAGGCTCACAAAGTTGGCGCCGATGACCGGCACGCGAACGGCCTTGCAGTATTGCCGCACGCTCGCGTGCTCGATGCTTTCGGTCCGGCCTTTCATTGAATGCCTCCCGGCGCTGGGCTCAGCAGCAGATCGTATTCCTCCATCGCCGGCATCGGGCGTTCGTACTGCGCCAACTCTTCGGGCAGCGCGACGCCGTATCGCCGCCGCTGCCCCGCATCCGGCATGTGGAGAATGTGTAGCACCGCCGCCGCATCCGTAACGCCCAACCGCAAGGCCTCCTCGACCGCCGCGATCAGCCGGCTCCATCCCGCGGCCGGCCCCGCGCGCACCAGCCGGATCATCTCGCGCGTGCCCTGACTCTTGCCGAGCCGCTGTTCCAACCGGCTCCAGAGTCGATCCAGACACGCGGGCCAGCGTCCGGCCTGCCGCCATTGATGCAAGGGAGTGGAACCTGCCATGGCGCCCGGCTTCTTTTCCAGCACGTCGAGATAATGTTCCAGGTTCAGGATCTGCGCACCCCGGTCGTAACAGCGCTCGTGCCGCGCCGCGCACCGGCCGTCGTGTTTGATCTCGATCTGCGAAGGCCCCACCACGGCGCCGGCGCGCAATCCCGGCGGCAGCGGCACCGAATACCAGTTGGCTTTCACTTTCACGCGGCCGTATTCGTCGACGATCAACGGATAGATCACCTCCTCGAAAGGGAATCCTTCCTCGGCCAGCGGTAGCAGGCGGGCGCGCTCCTGCTGGCTGGCTTCGCCCACGCTCATCGGCTTCCCCTCTATCGTGCGGCCGCGGCCGGCCACACACGCCGCCAGCAGATCCTCGTTCAGCGCCACCAGGTTCCCGGCTTCCGGCACGGGCGTCAAACAGTTGCGCCGGAACCAACCCAGCTCCCCTTCCACCCCACCCTTTTCGTTGCCCTTGGCTGGATTGCAGTACTCGCTCCGGAATCCCCAGTGCGAGCGGAAGGCGATGATCCGCTCGGTCTCCACGCGCTGCCGGCCGCGCAGAATCTTCTTCACCAGCGACCCCATGTTGTCATAGCGCAGCGTACGGAACACGCCGCCGAAATAGGCAAACGCCAACTCGTGCGCTTCCAACAGCGCTTGCTGGGTGGCGTGCGTGTAGGCTCGATGGAAGGCGTCTCCCGACGCCATGCTTCGCATCGCGAAAATCTGCAACTTCGCTGCTTCGCCGCCCAACTTCGCCACCGCCTCAAACCAGTCCACCTGCGCCTCCTGGCCCCAGTCGTAGCTTTGCGGCACGAACGTGACCCGGCCAATGAGTCCGAGTTCCCGCTTGCGCTTCTGCACGTACCGCCGCACGGTCGGCTCAGCGATCGCCTGGTCGGGATAATCGTTGCGCAGCCGCGTCCAGATCCGGTGTGCGGTGTGACGTTGCCTCCGCGGCGCGGTCCGGTCCGCCTCCAGCATCCGGTCAATGGCGTCCTTCAGCGGGCCCAGCTTGGGTTGCTGCCGCTGATGCTTCTTCCGCTCCGGCGGAATCGCGCTGGCGATCGCCTGGCGCACCATCCGCCGGTGAACCTCACGATTCCGGGCTAACCCCAATACTGTTCACTTAATGATCCTGATCGCCGTCCGGAGATCGATCGGCGGTAGTGGCTTGGCATGCCGCGGGCGCAGTGGGAAGTTGCTCATTTTGCGCTTCACGCCGCGGAAGTGGCGCCGGTTGCGGCTGGACACGACGCGCTCTTGCAGGATTTCATCGAGGACTCCGTGATGAAAGGCTCTCCTGCCCTGAGGGGGGAATAGCGTTATAGGCCGGCAACTTGCGGCGGACAACGCGGACGGCATGGATATAGGAGAGGCGGTCCGGATCTTCGTCGGCCTTCAGCGCGGCTTCGTGCATCAGTCCGCGAATGGCGAAGTGGGCCATCATGAACCCGTAGAACTCCTGCCGCACCAGATTGGGCGTCTTGCTGCGCAGGACGACCTTGGAGCCGCGCAGGTGGGTCTTCAGTTCGTCGAGCGCGGTTTCGATCTCCCAGCGCTCATGGTAGAGAGCCGCCAATTCTGTGGCCGGGGCCTTTTCAGGATCGAGGATGGTTGTCACCAGCCGGTAGATCGGTTCCGCGCCGGCAACGCCTTCCAGCCGGTAGTCGATCACGCGCACCACAATGCCATTGCTGTTGTGCCGCCAGTCGCGTTCGGAAGGGTAGACATGGCTCAAGTAGGAGCCATCCGGAAGCCGCTTCTCGCAGGCCAGTCGCATGTTCTTCTTCCCGCGCCACAACAGGTCCGCCCCCGTTGCTTGCGCTTGCTTCCACAAGGCGAAGCCGAAGAAGTTCCGGTCCGCCAGGCACAGCATGCCTTTGCGTAGGCGCGGGAGCACCGCTTTGGCCAACGTGGTTTCTCCGGTCGTGTAAGCCTCCATCTTGCTCCCAAACAACACGTGCGTGCCGTTCTCTACCAAGGAAACGAAACGGATCTGCGGATAGGCGCTGCTGCCGCGACTCGCGCCGGGGCGGCCAAAAGCCCCCTCGTTGGCTTGCTCGTCGGCCACATCGAGCGTGCTACCGTCCAGACTCACCAGGCGCCACTGGCGGTACCAGGCGCCCTTGGTGCGCTGGACCGCGATCGGTTGGATCAGTTGATCATGCAATTGTTCGAGGGGCTCCCAACTCAGCCGCGTTCGGGCCTGCGAGATCCCCGACTTCCCGGCCACTTTCAGACTCACGGACGGATCACGCAGCCACTGGATGCCTTCCAGCAGACAACGCAGGACTTCCCGATAGGACGACCTCATATATAGCGCCAGGGCAATCACGTAGTAAATCACCACGTGAGCCGGCAGATCTCGCTGCCGAACACTGGCCTTCTTGGTTTTCGCCAAAACCGAGTGGATGGCAGTCAGAGGAAATGCTTTAGCAATCACGCCGAGACTGATGTAGTCCGTGATCCGGCTCCCGGCGGGCAACGAGGCAACAGTGCGGGCCATTCCGGGGGGCCTCCTGCCCCAAAACAGAATAGCACGAAAATGTCATTAAGTGAACAGTATTGGGGCTAACCCCTGGATCGTCTCCCCGGCCGCATAGCCGCGCCGGATCTCTTCAAATAGCTCCACTTTGCGCCTCCCGTCCATCCCGGCATGTTGCCATCCCGGGCCGTCCACGTGGGCCAAATTAAAAGATCAAAGTGGGCCAAATTAGAGGAGCGAACTCACTCGGCAAACCAGCACTCTACTTGATTCAGCCAGGAAGCACTGGTGGGAGTGAAGTGCAGGCCGTAGAGCGCGTGCCGCTCGAACCAGTTGCGGACCTCCGGGTGTTTGTGGGTGCCGTAGTTGTCAAGGAACAAGTAAATGGGATAACGACGTGGCGATGTCCGGTCGATATCGGCCCTTGCGATGCCGACAGCGTGTTTAGTGGACTTCTAAAGCGCCATTAATGCGCCCTAGCCGAACATCCTGAGACCCGATGCCGGTCCTAACCCCAACCCGACTCGCCACCGCGGGGCCGCGGACGCGTATCCAACTTGTTGTGAGATCGGATTATTCAGGACCGAGTTGCCCTGGAAAGCGAGGGGACGATATAGGCCTGTCAGTTGCCATAGTTGTAGTACTGACATTTCTCGTAAATTAGAACTTTCGCTCGATTCCACGGTGATTTGTGCTGTGCCATACTTGGGTTTACAGAAGCGAAACCCTGGGTCTCGGCGCTATGCGAATTGCCATCATTGTAGGTCTGTTTGAGGTTGTGACGTCGAACTTGGGACTGGCCGGGCCTGTGGACCCGATCCAGGATCTTGGCACACTGGGTGGGGGCAATGCTACAGCCTACGCGATTAACGCCATCGGCCAGGCGGCAGGTTGGAGCACGACAGCGATGGGCGACACGCAGGCGTTCCTCAGCGGATCGGGTGGCCTGTCGGGTCTTTCGACTGTTAACGGAGCGGACAGCTACGCTTTCGGCATAAACGATTCCGGCGTGGTGACGGGGACGTTTTACGTAAATGGGCAGAGCCACGGCGCGATTTGGGAGGGCTCGTCAGTGACGGACGTAGGCCAGAACACGTACGGACAGGCGATTAACGACGCTGGCGTCGTGGTAGGAGGCAACGGACAGGCCTTCGTGTACAGCAGCGGCTCGATGGACACGCTTGGGTATCTGCCAGGCGGAGACTGGAGTGCCGCGTACGGGATCAACAACTTAGGTGAGGTGGTTGGTTACGGTACGGTCGCACCGGGCGTTTTCCGGGCCTTTTACTGGAACGGATTGGGTCTGGTCCAACTGGGTACGCTCGGAGGAAGCACCAGCTACGCGACGGGAGTGAACGATTTCGGGGCCATCGTGGGCGGGTCGACGACGGTTGGCGGCTACATGAACGCATTCGTGTACCAAGAGGGGTCGATGACGAACCTGGGGACGCTCGGGGGAAAGACGAGCTACGCCTATGGTGTCAACGACAACGGTTATATCGTGGGCTATTCGACGACGATCGACGGCGGAAGCCATGCGTTTATGTACGTTAAAGGAACCATCATCGACCTGAATACCATGCTGCCGGCGAACTCGGGCTGGGATTTGTTGGATGCATACGGGATCAATGGGAAAAGTCAGATCGTCGGGACGGGCTTGTACGCCGGCCAAGAGCACGCGTTCGTGCTGAGCTTGTCTCAGCCGGTTATTGCCGATCCTTCGGCGGCCCCCGAACTCACGACTTCTATCCTCACGCTCTGCGGATTCCTCGCGATCGGGCTGATTGATCTCCTGCGGCGGCGCCGAGGCACCGCGCCTTAGAGCCAGCCCCTTGTTTCCGTGCAGCTCGGCCGGGCTCTATTCATCTACTTGTGCTTCCGAACGAGAACCGTGGTTGGAAGGCATTGTCGTGCGGGCGTCACGGTCTGAAGAGTATCCCTTCAGTACGGTGAAGGCGGCGAACGAATTTATCTCGGGCTTCTTTGCTAACCTCTTCCCTTAGCACTGGTGCACACGTGCGTGCGAAGCGT
The DNA here is from genome assembly GCA_021778335.1 of Acidobacteriota bacterium. GTDB lineage: Bacteria > Acidobacteriota > Terriglobia > Bryobacterales > Bryobacteraceae > JAJYKC01. Next base: position 8,489 of record JAJYCN010000178.1, read on the forward strand.
CTGCGGAATTGACGCCGCCACGCGATGACCGGGAACGATGAACTGCATGGTGCGCAGAGAGATGTATCTCCGACCCAGGGCGACCAAATTGACGTAGGACTTTCGACCAGTCGCCTGACACCCCGGGACTCGTCGTTCGGCAGATAGAAGCGGCTGGCGCTATCTGAACTTATTCTGGTTGCGAATAGTCTGCAGAATCTTGATAACCCGGTCGAGCCCACTGTCTGAATTCCACAACAAGTTAACGTTGTTATAGATCGACACTGGTGCTCTGCCCAGTAGCGACTCTGTCGCGACTATCTGGAGTGCATGTTGATCAAATTGTATTCCCGCGCGTTGCTGCTCCTTGAGCTTCAGAAGTTCACGGAGATCGGCGTCTGTGATCCCATTGATGATTACCGAGCCGGTTTTCACCGACTTTTCCTCCCGCCGCTGATAGCGGCATTTTTCACACCTCTGATTCTGCTGGCGAATAGGCTGATAAATCCAGTTATGACGTCATATGAAAAGCCCCAAGAAGTAGCCATTGAGTTTTGCGCGTTCCCCCTCGCTTCTTCCACATCTCTTCCTTGATCCGCTGCTCCTGCTACTCAAGCAATGAAGCGGTGTCGCCGGTCTCCCGAACGCGCATCGCGACGCCAGCGGCCATCGCCGCGTCGACCTGACCCTTAGGGTTCGTTAGGAAATAAACTATTCATCTAGGCTGGGTGGGGATGGATTTCATAATTCCAGTCGCCGTGGAATTTGTCTCGTCGCAGACGCACGCCTGCAAGTTCCTGGTCGTCGATCTTGGTTCCGGCTGGATAGGTCCCGGAATCCAGCTCGGCATGAACTTTCAGTCCCCTTGCCGTCGTTGTGGCTGCGATCAAATTGACGATCACTTCGAAGCTCAACAGTGGTTTCCCGCGCCAGTTTTGACTGATGAAGCTGAACAGTCGATGCTCGATCTTGTTCCACTTGCTGGTTCCCGGCGGAAAATGGGAGACCGCAATCCGCAGTCCCGTTTCATCGGCCAGTTTTTGTAACTCCACCTTCCACAACCGGAGGCGCGGCCCGTTACTGCCTCCGGCATCCGCGGTGATCAGCAACCGATGGGCTTTCGGATATACCGCCTGCCCCATCGACTGCCACCACCGCCGGATGCTCGCCACTGCGACTGACGCCGTGTCGTGGTCCACTCCCACGCTCACCCATCCGGTGTTCTGAGCCAGATCATAGATTCCGTATCGTGTGGCGCGCCCCAGTTCCGGAATGAGAAAATCATGGACCCGAACCTTCTCCGGTTTCCCCTGCGGTCGCAATTCGCGCCCGCCATTCTTGAAGTCGCCCACGAGTTCCTTCTTCTTGGTGTCCACCGAGATCACCGGTTGCTTACTGGCGAAGAAACGTTGCACCTTGCGATTGATGTATTCGAACTGTGCATTTCGGTCTGCGTGCCCATCGCCCTCCGTGGTCTTGCGGTTGGCCTGGAGACTGTAGCCCAATTCCCGCAGCAATTCGGCCACTACCGGGTAGCTGATGACATGTCCCTGCTTGCCCAGTTCCTCTGCCAACCGACGCACGCTCTTACAGGTCCATCGCAGTGGGGACTCCGGATCGCCACGCGTAACCGGCTCCACCAGTTTCTCCAGGTCTGCCAGAACCGTGGCATCCCGCTCCGCTATCCTTTTGCGTCCACCCCCTGGCCGACGCACGCGCCCCAGCAGGACCGTCTTGGGGTTCTTCAACTCCGCAATCCCTTGGCGAATCACGGGGCGGGAGATTCCAGTTGCTCGCGAGACAGCTGAAATCCCGCCCCTCGGCAATGCAAGGCTCTCGGCGCCCGCAACCAACCGACGCGAACGCTCGTCCAGTAGCCTACTCAAAGCGGAGAAGCGCTTTTTGATTCCGGCGAGGTCTGTCACCCCTCCAGAATAGTCCAAAACATTCCCAAGTGGAAACGTTCTTTCCTAACGAGCCCTTAGGTCCAACCCGCTGGTCGATCAAAGGAAATTGAGGAGAAAGAAGCCGCCAGCGACTGGACCTCGCCTGGCAACCTGTGTCCTTTAAGACGGTTGTCCATAGTTCCTCATGGTCAAGTAGTGGCCCAACGCAGAAAATATCTCATGCTTTGTGCGTCGCCTGAAACACCCACGATGGCGCGCCGCTCCCAATCCCCTGACCCGCCAGTCCCCCAAAGCTGATCAGACCGTGAAGTCGCCGCCGTACCCCGGCTGCCGGCCTCGGGGCCGGCGAACAGTTAGTTCTCGCGGCTACGTTCTTTCCTACGTAGCATCTATCTCTAGCGCTTATGCGTCCTCGCGCATCTCAGACCCATATTTGCACTTGAGACAGTGTCTTCTCACTACCCACTAATACATAGGGCATTCGAACCACAGCCGTAGTGGCGTCGAAACGGAGTCCTGAAAACGCAAGGAGTGGCCGATGAACTTGTCTACAATGTACGCTCAACCCGATGACTGTCGCTTTCTTACTACACTTGATTCTCATTCTCAGAACTCTGCTAACCACTACCTGCAGTGCGCATACTCCAGCATGTCAAATCAGAACCGCTTTGCCGATCCGCCGGCGACGACGTCACCGCGAGTCGCTGATTGCGGCAGGTTTGGCACACTGTAATGCCTAGACTAGATCAAATGCTAAGTACACGGGCGAGACTTAATGATGTCAGAAGCGCTGCCAGTCCCCAGCCTTTGCACCTTGGAATCCTTACGGCACGTCGAACTGGACGGCAGACTCAGAGAGTGAGCGTCGTCACATCATACAGCAGGTATACTACATGATTCTGCGAGCGCGAGAGGAGTTCACTGGTTCTACGACTTATAAGAACGACAATCGGTGTTGACTGGCATACCGCAGTTGCGCCAACGGTTTAGTTAAGGAGCGAACGTGCACACAGCTAACACAGGAACAACGATCCGGTTCGTCATAACTGCGGCCCTAACGGTTTTTGTGAGCAACTCGCAGTCCATTACGACGTTTGGTGTGACGACTACGGAGACGCAAGCCGTGATCCGCTACGACGCGCCCGACTCGAACCCGTGCACCGTACAGATTAGCGAGTCGATGTCTTTGTCTCCACCTGTTCATGATGTGGATCCGGCGCTGTTTCCAGGCTCGAATCTCGATTCCCGGATGGGTAGCGTTTCAAACGGACCGCATCGCGTATTTGTCGCCGGGAAGCGCGATGCGGAGAGAGCAGCGGATGGACGGCGATATTCTCGGGCGCTGCAGGCGAACACAGAACACTTCTACCAGATAGCGTGCAATGGCACAGTATTCGCCAGCACATTTCAAACCGCTGATCCCGTATTAGGCGACGACTACACGGAAATTCCCACGTTTGACTCGACAGCGTTCGGCAATTATGGTTGGCCGTCGATCGACTGGACCAATCAGTCGATATCGTACATCGATCCGCTGACCGGGCTGTTGTTGAAGCGGGTTTCTTTCTCGCAGGCAAATGGGTATGTGGA
>JAJYCN010000179.1 GCA_021778335.1 Acidobacteriota bacterium
TCCGATCTTCACCCGCGAATAAATCTCGCCCATCACCGCGAACTGAGCCAGCATCCGCGGCGTCGAGTCCACGTTCGCTCCCACATCCACCACCACTACCGGCTTCCCGGCAAGCGTGGGAAACGCCGAAGCCAGCGCCGGCCGGTGCACCCCGGGCAGCATGCCCTGCACCATCTTCGCCGTCGCCATCACCGCGCCCGTGTTACCCGCCGACACCACCCCGTCCGCCAGGCCCTCGCGCACCAGCCGCGCCGCCACGCGGATCGAGCTGTCGCGCTTGTTCCGCATCGCCCACGCCGCGCTGTCCTCCATCGTGATCCACTCGCTGGCGTGATGCACCTCGATCGGCAGAGCCGCCGCGCCCTCATGCTGCGCCAGCTCTTTCTTGACCCGGTCTTCCGGACCAACCAGAATCACCCGCACGCCCAGCGAGCGCGAAGCCCGGATGGCGCCTTCCACTTCCGCTTTCGGGGCGTGGTCGCCCCCCATGGCGTCAACGGCGATGGTCACCATATCTTTGTGGGAACTTAGGTGACCTATTCGGCGGCTACCTCGACTACGTCCCGGCCCTTGTACTGCCCGCAGTGCGCGCACGCCCGGTGCGGCACCTTCGGCTCATGACAATTCGGACACTCCGCCAAACTCAGAGCGCGCAAAGAATCGTGCGCCCGCCGGGTAGAGGTCCGCCGCTTGGAATGGCGTCGTTTAGGATTCGGCATAATCTTCTCACTTACTCCTGGCTTCTTACTTCTTGCTTCTTACTTCTTGCTTCTTACTTCTTGCGCGCGCAGCGCCGCCCATCGGTCATCCACCGGCTTCACCTCGCACCCACAAGGACTCACATTCCGATTCGCCCCGCATACCGGGCAAATCCCCTTGCAGTCCTCGCGGCACAGCTTCCGCATCGGCATCGCCAGCAGCACCTGCTCCCGCAGCACGTCCTTCAATTCAATCCCGCCGTCGGAGTAAAACGCGGCGTCGCTGTCGTCATTCCGCAGCGCAATCTCCTCGCGTCCTTCCTCGCCGGCCAACCGCTCCGGCAGGTAGCTTAAATCGAAATCCCCTTCAATCACAAACCCCGCCGGCTCCAGGCACCGGTCGCAGTCGGTTTCCATCTCGACATGCATCCGCCCGCGCACCCGGATCTCCTCGAGCGTTTCGTTCTGCAGCACTGCTTCGCCCGAAGCTTCGAGCGGCCCCGTCTGCCGCGCGCGATCCCCAAAATCTATCTCCCCCGCTGGCAGGGCCACGGAGAACGGGACGCTCCGCAACTCCAGATCTTTCAAACGGATGAACAAGCGTTACCTCGGCTCGTAACGGGCGGGAATCGCCGGAATTTCTACTATAGCAAACCCTAAGCCTCTCATCCCACGTCCTTTGCCCACCGTCTCTCAGCTACACTAGCAGGCGTGCGCGATCGTCCGGCGCACGGAGAATCCCAGATCATGAAATATACCGCCGGTTTCATCCTAGGCCTCATCGTCCTGCCGCTCTGCGGCTACCTCTATCTCGTCCTCGGACTCGCCCCCGTCGCGACCTCCGCTCCGCCCATGCCCTTCGAAACCTACTTCGCCAAGAAAGCCCTCCACGCCCGCATCAGCCGCGACGCCCCCACCACCGACGCCATCCAGCCCACCGAAGGCAACCTGCTCGTCGGCGCCAATGTCTACAAACAGAACTGCGCCGTCTGCCACGGCCTCCCCGGCCAGCCCAAATCCCACATCGCCGAAGGCATGTTCCCGCCCCCGCCCCAGCTCTTCCAGGGCAAAGGCGTCACCGACGACCCGGCCGGTGTTACGTACTGGAAAGTGAAAAATGGCATCCGCCTCACCGGCATGCCCGGCTTCGGCTGGACGCTCTCCAACGAGCAAATGTGGCAGGTCGCCGTCCTCCTCGCCAACGCCAACAAAGTCCCGCCCAGCGTCACCCAGTCCCTCCAGCAGCACTGAACGCGGCCTAAAATGGCGTCGTATGCCTTCCAACCGCCGCCATTACCCGATCCTGTTCTGTCTGTTGACCGCCCCGTGCCTGGCGCAGCGTTACTCGCCCGCGCCCGTCATACAACTCTCGCCGGAAGAAACCGCCCAGGCCCGCCGCCTCGCCGCTGACCTGCGCGACTCGCAAAAGCGTCTCCGGGACCCGGAATTGCAAGGGGCTCGGTTCACCTCCGACCTACACCATGCGTACGGCATCATGGCCCCCACCGGCGACGGGGTCTATCTGGTCGACATGATCCCACTCTCCACCGAGGAGGCCGCCAAACTCGCCGCTATAGAGCGCGAGATCTCGCCGCGGGTGACGCCTTCCGCAGCGCCGACCACGACTGGCAGCAGTTCAAACAGCAACTCGTCGCCAGCCACCCTCCCATAGGCGAGGCAAAAGTCGGGACAAACACTCGGAACCTCGGCCCGGCCTTCTCCCCGGACTTCCGCTTCGCCGTCCCGGCAGACAGACCCTACTAACCCTCCCGTCACCTCCGAGCGCCCTCCTCCGTCATCCCTGGCGGACGAAGGAGAAACCCACGAACGCCAACGCAACCACTACCAACCTTCCATCCCGAACTCGATACCTTCCTACCCCCACCGGCCGCCAGTTCGGCAAATTCCTCCCCCCGCTCAACGTCCACTCCGTCGCTATCGGCCGCCTCAACAAGAAACTCTCGCTGCCCCGGAAACTGCCTCCCCATCCGCGAGCATGCCGCCCACCTCGATGTCTGCCTCTTCCAATCTTCTTGCTCCCCGCTTCCGGCTTCCTGCTTCTGGCTTCCTAATAGACAGCCGCTCAGCCCCGTTCTTCCAACCCCACCCGCCGCTCCCACTCCGAGGCCCGCTCTCCCCGCCACGCCTCCCACCAATGCTCCACCACCCCCACAAACTCCCCCGTCTTCGGCGCCCACACTTCTTCCGCCAGCTTGAAAGCGTCCCTCCGTAACTTCTCCCGCAGCGCCCCCGCCGCCCGCTCCACCGCCGCCCGCTCCTCACCCTCCGCGAACAAGTCCACATGCTCCCGCATCACCTGATCGAGCACCGCGACATTATGCTCATCCCCCAGCCGCTGCTCCATCTTCTTGATCCTCCCCGCATATCGCCGCAGCGCCGCCGCCCGCATCCCTTCCAGCAGCTTCACATGGTGCCAATGGTCCTTCGTCCGCTTCCGCCACTCATGAAACTCCTCCGGCGCCGGATTCTGTCCAGCCCGCCGCCACGCCCGCCGCGCATCCCGCGCCGTCCGCCGCAGCCCCGGTTCGATCGCCCCAAATCCCTCTCCCATCCCCCGCCACACCGCCACCTCGCCCCGCCCCGCCTCCAACCCCGCCGCCGCCTCCTCCATCGCCGCCCCCGGATCCACCGCCGCCTCGCACCGCCGCTTATACGCCTCCAGCGCCGCCCTCACCCCCCCAAACTTCTCCCCCGCCTCTTCCTCAATCGCCGCAAACGTCTCCAGCAGCGCCCCGGCATCCCGCAACCCGCTCAACTTCTGCCCCACGTCCCGGTACCGCACATTCTCCGGCTGGAACCGCTCTCCTAATCCATCCCGCACCAGCCGCAGCGCCGCCCGGATCCGCTTGATTCCCTTCCGCGCCTCGTGAATCGCCTCGTCCCGGTCCCCTTCACCCCGCAGCGCCGCCACCGCCGCGTCGATCTCCGCGCGCACCAGCCGCCGCATCCCCACTCCCACCTTCTCCGCCCGCCGCAGCCGGTACGCCATCATCCACGATTCCACCACGTCCGCCCCTTCCGCCGCGCGCATCCGCCATAATTCGGCCCCGCTTAGTGCATAATTCCCCTAGGATGCCCAAACCATGACCGCAAACACCCCACCGGCGGCCACTTCGGCCGATCGCATCCAGTCCCTCTACGCCGCCCTCTACGGCGTCGCCCGCGCCCTCGCCTCGCCCAAATCCCGCCACGAGTTCCTCACCGAAGTCACTCGCGCCCTCGTCGCCTCCGGCCCCTTCTCCATGGCCTTCATCGCCTGGCGCCAGCCCGAATCCTGCGAACTCATTCCCGTAGCCAGTTGGGGCGACGCCGGCGGCTATGCCAAACACATCCGCATCTTTACGGACGACCGGCCCGAAGGCCACGGCCCGGGCGGCATCGCCTTTCGCTCCGGCCAACCCTATACCTGCGACGATTTCCTCACCGACCCCCATACCGAGCCCTGGCGCGAGGCCGCCCGCTCCGCCGGTTGGCGCGCCTCCGCCGCCGTCCCCATCCTCATCGGCTCCAAACCCGCCGGTATCCTCTCCGTCTATTCGCGGCAGGCCTGGTTCTTCGGCCCCAAGGAAGTCGAACTTCTCCAGCAGGTCGCCGCCGACATCGCCCTCGCCATCGAAACCTCCGGCAACGACGACCGCCGCCGCCAGGCCGAAGCCGCCCTCGCCGCCGGCGAACGCAGGTTAAAACTCGCCATGGACGCCGGTGGAATCGGTACCTATGAGTGGGACCTCCGCACCGGCGAACTCTTCTGGCAGGGCCACCATGAACGCTTGTTCGGCTTCGCCCCCGGCGAATTCGACGGCGCCTACGCAACCGTCATGCAACGAATTCACCCCGAGGACGCGCCCTCCCTCAACCAGGCCATCGATCGGGCTCGAGACACCCGCACCGCCTTCACCCGCGAGTTCCGCGTCGTCTGGCCCGACCGCAACACCCACTGGGTCTTCAGCCGCGGCGAGTTCGTCTACGACGATGCCGGCACGCCGCTCCGCATGTACGGCGCCGTCGTCAATATCGACGAACGCAAACACGCCGAGCACGCCCTCCGCAAAGCCGAAGAACGCCTCCGCACCGCCCTCGACAGTATGCTCGAAGGCTGCATGATCGTCGGTTTCGACTGGACCTACCTCTACGTCAACGAAGCCGCCGCCCGCCACGGCCTCTCCACCCGCGGCCAACTCAGCGGCCGCCGCATGACCGACGTCTACCCCGGTGTCGAACAGTACCCCGTCTTCGCCCGCTTCCGCGAATGCATGGAGCACCGCCTCCCGCAAAACTTCATCGAATCCTTCCGCTTCCCCAACGGCGCCATCCATTGGTACGAATTCAGCGCCGTCCCCGTCCCCGAGGGCATCTTCATCCTCAGCCTCGATGTCACCCAACGCCGCCTCGCCGAAGAGGCCCTCCGGCAAAGCGAAGAACGCCTCCGCCAGGCCGTCCGCGTCGCCAACATCGGCATCTTCGACCACGATCACGTCGCCGGAACGATGTACCTGTCTCCCGAACAGCGCCACATCCACGGCCTCGCCATCGACGAACCCGGCGCCGTCGAGCGATATCTCGATCTCGTCCACCCCGAAGACCGCGATCGAATCGCAGCCCTCGTCCGCCGCGCCCACTCGCCCTCCGGCGAAGGCGACTTCGACGTCGAGCACCGCCTCCTGCTTCCCGACGGCTCCATCCGCTGGACCAGCACCCGCTCCCAAACCTACTTCGATGGCGTTGGCGCCGGTCGCCATCCCGTCCGTACCGTCGGCGCCGTCCGCGATATCACTGAATCTAAGCGCGCCGCCGAAGAAAAAGCCCGCCTCGAAGCCCAACTCTTCCACGCCCAGAAAATGGAATCCATCGGCCGCCTCGCCGGCGGCGTCGCCCACGATTTCAATAACCTGCTCACCGTCATCAACGGCTACTCCGGCTTACTCCTCGGTCAACTCGACCCCCAAGCGCCCTCCCGTCCCGCCCTCGAACAAATCCACAAAGCCGGCGAACGCGCCGCCAGCCTCACGCGCCAACTCCTCGCCTTCAGCCGCACGCAACTGCTTCAGCCGGCCAACATCCACCTCAACTCCGTCCTCGCCGGCATGCAGCCCATGGTCGCCCGCGTGCTCGGCGACGAGATCGAATTCCAACTCGACCTCAGCCCCGATGCCGGCTACGTCCGCACGGACTTGCACCAACTCGAACAGGTCGTCCTCAACCTCGCCGTCAACGCCAAGGACGCCATGCCCCACGGCGGCCTCCTCGCCATCGCCACGGCGCCCGGCAAACCCGGCCTCGAATCCTCCCGCGTCACCCTGACCGTATCCGATACCGGCATCGGCATGACCGAAGACGTCCGGCAGCGCATCTTCGAACCCTTCTTCACCACCAAGCCCCCCGGCAAAGGCACCGGCCTCGGCCTCTCCATGGTCGAAGGCATCGTCATGCAGAGCGGCGGCAAAATCGACGTCGACAGCCAACCCGGCCGCGGGACCACCTTCACCATCTCCCTTCCCTCCGTCGAACCCCCATCCCCGGAAGCGCTTCAGCCCGATACCGCCCCCGCCGAAGGTGGCGCCGAAACCATCCTCATCGTCGAGGACCAGCCCGGCGTCCGCGCCTTCACCGCCGAAGCCCTCCGCGCCTACGGCTACGGCGTCCTCCTCGCCCCTTCCGCCGTCGAAGCCCTCGCCATCTGCGAGCGTACGCACACCGACCTCGTCCTTACCGATCTGGCCATGCCCGAAATGTCCGGCCGCGAACTTCACGCCCGCCTCGCCGGCCTCCGCCCAAACCTGAAAGTCCTCCTCATGTCCGGCTTCGCCGGCGCCACCGGCGAAGCCACCGGCCTCAATTTCATCCAGAAGCCCTTCACACCCCAGCAACTCGCCGCCAAAGTCCGCTCCGTCCTCGGCGCTCCCTGAGCTTCTCCTATTCCGCCCGCAGCGCCACCACCGGATCCACCCGCGTCGCCCGCCGCGACGGCACAACGCACGCCGCCAACGCCACCGCGAAAAACAGCAACGCCGCCCCAACCAACGTCGCCGGATCCTCCGGCTTCACTTGATACAACAAGCTCGCCATCAGCCGCGCCGCTCCCATCGCTCCCAACATTCCCAGCACAATCCCAATCCCCGCCACACTCGCCGATTCCTTCAAAAACAACCTCACCACGCTTCCCCGTCCCGCCCCCAGAGCCATTCTTATCCCGATCTCCGCCGTCCTCTGCTCCACCGAGTAACTCACCAGCCCGTATAACCCCACTAACGCCAGAAACAGCGACATCCCTCCAAACGCCGTCACCAGTCCCGTTTGGAACCGCCGCCCCGCCTCCGCCCCACTTACTAACTTCCCCATCGTCGCAATCCCCGCCACCGCGATCGCCGGATCCATCTGTCTCACCACCTCCTCCACCCCGCGCCCCACCTGACCCTCATCACCGGCGCTCCGCGCCACCACCGACACCCGGTTGCCTCCCAACTGCCATAGCGGCCGGTAAATCTGCATCAGCGGCGCCGGCTCCAGATCCCGCATCCTCACATCGTCCACCACGCCCACAATCGTCCACCACACCGTATTCCCCTGCACATCCCCTTCCTTCAACCGCTTCCCCAGCACGTCGCCGTCGGGAAAATACGTCCGCGCAAGGCGCCGGCTCACCACCGCCACAAGCGGCGCACCCGTCCGGTCGCCTTCCGTGAAACTCCTCCCGCGCACCAACCGGATCCCCATCGCCCGGAAGTAATCCGGCGTCACCGCTCTCTCTTCAAACAAGGTCTTCCCGTCGAATGCCTTCCCCTCCACCTGAACCGTGCTCAGGCTCTCTCCGCCACCCAGCGGAAGTTGGTTGATCGCTCCCACCGCCTCCACGCCCGGCAACCGCTGCGTCCTCTCCACTAAGTCATGGAAAAACGCGTTCTGCTTCTCCATCCCGCCGTATCTGCCGTCCAGCCGCACGCTCATCGTCACCGTCGATCGCCCGTCAAACCCCTTACTTACTCCTTCTAAGTTCAAGAAACTCCGAAGTAACAGCCCCGCGCCAACTAACAGCACCATCGTCAACGCCACTTCCCCGGCCATCAGCGCGCGCTGCAACTTACTCGCCCCGCCCCATACCCTCCGTCCGGCCCCGCGCTTCAATGCCTCATTCAAACTCCCCCGCGTAGCCGCCACCGCCGGAGCCAGTCCGAACAGAACCACCGTCCCCACCGACACCGCGATCGCAAACAGCAGCACCCGCCAGTCCACCGCCGTTTCCTCCATCCGCGGAATATTCCCCCCGTCCAGACGCAGCAGCACCCGGATCGCCACCCAAGCCACGCCCAACCCGGCCACCCCCGCCGCGCCCGCCAGGCACACGCATTCCGCCAGCATCTGTCTCACCAGCCGCACTCGCGACGCTCCCAACGCCGCCCGCACGCCCATCTCCGCCTCCCGCCCCTTCGCGCGCGTCAGCAGCAGTCCCGCCGCATTCCCGCACGCAATCAGCAGCACCAATCCCACCGCGCCAAGAAACAGCCACAAAGGCCGCCGCGACGCACCCGTGATCTCCTCCGCAAACGGCCGCACCACCGCCAACCCTCCGCGAAACATCTCCGGTTTCCTTGCGTCCATCCGCCGTAGCATCGCGCTCAACTCCGCCTGCGCCTGCCCCACGCTCACTCGCGGCCGCAGCCTCGCAATCGCCGTCCCCGCCCCGTCGTCCCACGCCGCTTTCTCCTGCGGCGTCATCGCCCACCGAATCCAAACCTCCGTCCGCTTCCCCGCCGTCTCCAAGTCTTCCGGCCCATGCGGAAACGCGAACCCCTCCGGCATCACGCCAACAATCTTGTACGGCTTCGCATCCAGCCGGATCGTCTCGCCCAACACGCCGCGCGACGCGCCAAAACGCTCCCGCCACAAGCGCGCGCTAATCAACGCCTCTCCACCAACCGTGCCGAACCCCCGCCCCATCGCCGGCCGTGCACCCAGAACATCGAAAAATTTCCCCGTCACCCGAGCCGTTGTCGCCAGCGCCGCGATTCCCCCGCTTTCCAGGTTCATCCCCGTCACCGCGTACATTGCCAGCGCTTCACACGACCGGCTCTGCTCCCGCCACGCATAAAACTCCGCGTTCATCGGCCCGAACGCCTCCACCGGAACCCCCGGAAACCGCGGATTCGGCTCGAACAAATACACCAGCCGCCCTGCTTGCCCGTAAGGCAGCGCCCGCAGAATCGCCGCGTCAACCAGACTGAACACCGCCGTCGCCGCCCCAATCCCCAGCGCCAGCGTCGCCACCACCAATGCGGCAAACCCCGGCCTCCGCCGCGCCATCCTCACCCCATACTCCACATCCCGCCCAACACCCTCCATCCGCAACTCCTCCTGCACGGCCGTATTCTGACAGACTCCCGTACCTGAAAGCTCAACCCGCCTGGCGTGAGCCCTGGCCCATGGTTGCGTTGGTATAATGCCAACGAGTGCGCGATGAGCCGCTAATCGGAAATCAAGCGAAGGTGGAACTGAATTCGTGTATCGAGGACGGCGCCGTCGTATACACGCGGCACTTCCGCGATGAGTTGGTCGAAGACAATCTCACAATGGAAGATGTCGTCACGGTTTGCAGATCCGGAGCAATCGTCGTGCCGGCGGAGAAGGATATCCGAACGGGCGATTGGAAATATCGAATCGAGGGCCTCACGACAGACCAAACCCGCATCGCGGTTGTCTTCTGCCTGAGACCGGACAAGGCCGTGATGATCACGGTATTCGAGAGGACGAGATGAGTGAGAATTCGAGCCGGAAATGCACAAACTGCGGAGCCCCAGTCACCACGGACACGGTGAACTACCGCTACACCGAGAGCGGTCTCCCCAACATCATCCTCCAGGGCGTCGCCATGGCTACCTGCCCGAACTGCGGCGAGGCTGAAGTATCCATCCCGCGCATCGCCAAACTCCACCGCGCCATCGCACGCGAACTCGCAAATAGCCCCGCCCGCCTCACCGGAGCCGAACTCCGCTTCCTCAGAAAACACCTCGGACTAAGCGGAGAAGAGTTCGGCCGCTACCTCCACACTGACAAAACCAAAATCTCCAAATGGGAAACCGAGCAGGACCCGATCGGACCCGCCACGGACCGTCTAACTCGTCTCCTGGTCGTAGCCCTCGACAAAGACTTGTCCTCCCAAGTTGCATCCGTCGCCGAACACCTCCCGCAGATCTCCGACGAACCCGGCACGGCCTGGGAACTCCACGTCAACGCCCACACCCTCCAAGCCACGTTCACCCGCGTCTCCCGAGCCGCCTAAACACGCGCGAGATCTTCAAAGCTGCCGCACCCGCGTCAACAGATCCGAACGCGGGCGGCCTGCGAACGCTGCCATCCATCCCACCAGGTCCGGTCGCGCGCCAAAAACCGCGAATACAATCCCATCTCGTTCGGCCGCGCGCTGGAGTCCTCCCTCAACCCTCCATCCACCCGCACTCCCGGGCCGCAACGCCGCCGATGGCGCGCGCAAGGCCACCGCGCCCTTCCTGCGTAGTCGCCGAGCCTCCTTCCGGCATTCTTCGTACGTGTCGAGCCCGCCGGTTAGCACCTCGCGAGCCACCCGTGGTTCCTCCGCGGCCAGGCCGTCGGGCGCCTCAATCGCCCATAGCGCACGCCTCACATTCACGAGCTCGGATTCATCCGTGATGCCCTCGTGCCGCAAAAACTCCGCCCATGCCCCGTCCGGCGTATCTGCGAAATATTGGACCGGCCCTTCGCCGGGGCCGTGCCACCGTGCCGGCGGTTGATCGGCGTCCTCCCACAGGAACGGGAAGCGCGAGTCGGCATGCCGGTAAACAATCATGCCGCCGGCGACGCGGTCAACGCTCGCGCCAACTCCTGAACCCGGCGCGGTCCCGCCTGCGCGGCCCTCCACCGGCCCTTCAGCAAGTCCAGCGGTGCGCGGCCGTCCAGTTGCGCGCGCTTCCGCTCGAACCATTGGCGAACGCCGAATTCGTTGTACGCCCCCGCCAGATCACCGGCAATCAGGCTCAGAAAATGCAACCGTTCGGCCACCTCGTCCGGAGTGGTTCGCGCATTCGAACGGTACCGCCGCACGCTGCTTCCCGAAATGCCCAGGAGCCGCGAAAGGAGTTCCGGCCCAAGCACCGCCGGCAGGCGATTCCACTCAAATTCGGGCACGGGCGATTCCTCGAGCGCAAGATTCAAATGTTCCAGCGTGCGCAGCAGATTGGGGCCGGAAGCATCGGCCAGATCCGGCGGAATATTGCGGGCGATGCCGGCGCGGTGAATGTGCCGGATAGCCTTCCGGAACGAGGCGAGGTCGAGTGTTTCGATCGGCTCGTCCGCCGGAAACAATCCCATGGCGTCGGCGCGCCCCAGCGCCGTCACCGCCTGAAACACAACCCGCGGCGACGTAAACGGAGCTCTTGCGGCTTCAATCTGGATCATCGTCCTGATCAAAATTATATCCGATTCTTACCCGCCTGATCGACTCGGACACTTCGCCGCCCCCACCCTCACCGCCCCACCAGCAGCCCCATCAACGGCAGTGCGATCACGACAAAGAACACCGCCCCAAGCACCCAACTCATCCCCTTCCTTCCCGGATGATCCACCCAGAAGCAGAGCAGCGCAGAAAGCAGGAACGCCCGCGGCGCCACCTCCAGCCATCCCCGCATCTGCCCAAGCAGCGGGACCGGCGTGTAAATCATCCCCTCAACCGAACCCGACGCCGCCGCGAATGTCGACAGAATCCCGATCGCCACCAGCATCCAGCCCATCACAATCCAGCCGTTTCTCCGCCCGAACAGAAACCCCGCGGCGGCCAGAACACCGACGCGAAAATCACCCCGCGAATCGGCTGCAGCACAGGCCCCGCCGTCACCCAGGGACTGCTGAACGGACGCATGCCCGAGCCAGGCTTGTCGAACTCCGCCGCGCAATGCAGAAAATGCGCCGCCAGCAATCCCATGGCGAAGTAAGTGATCGTGTGGCAAACCACCGTCTTGGCCGCCAGTTCCCGGAAACGAAAAGCGCGTTGTTCCATGTTCGTTGCCCCGTAACCCACAATATTGCACTCGCAACCTCCTGCATACCGTACACCCCGCCCGTCGCCCCCCAAAACCACCAACCCTTCCCCGAATCCCCACCCCCTCCGCCCCCACAAATCTCCCTGCGCCCCGTAACCTTCCCTGCGCCCATCACGCCTTCGACATGAGATAAACTGATTCGCTTCATGCCTACAC
>JAJYCN010000180.1 GCA_021778335.1 Acidobacteriota bacterium
CTAGCGGAACCACGGTCACTTCGCGCGAATTGGCGCCCGTTGGGTCCGGGCCGACCCGGAGAACCACCTGCTTATTCGCCGTTGCTTCAAAGAACGAGTACACGTTATCCGGCGGCCTCACGTCCTTGCCGTTCACCGCCAGGAGATAGTCGCTGGCCGCAACGTTCACTCCCGGTTCGGTCAGCGGCGCGCGCAGCGTCGGGTTCCAGTTTTCTCCGCTATAGACCCGCGCGAACCGGTAACGCCCGTTCTCGATCCGGTAATCCGCCCCCAACAGCCCGACGGGAACCCGCTTCACTTCGGGCATCGCTCCACCCCGGACGAACAGATGTCCGACCGTGAGTTCTCCCAACATGTCCTCGAAGACATAGTTGAGATCCTCCCGGCTCGCTACGTTCTCCGCATAGGGCCGGTATTTCGCCTCCGCCGCCTTCAGGTTCAGCCCGTGTAAGTTTGGATCGTAGAAGAAATCCCGCTCGATCCGCCAGACCTCGTTGTACATCTGCCGCCATTGTTGGCGCGGATCGATACGCATCTCCATCCCTTCCAGCTTCAGGGCGCCATCGCCCGGCTTTGGCGGCGCTGCCGCGGACACAATTCTCCACGCCTTGCCCTGCAGCACCAGCATCTTCTCACCGTCCGCCGAAACGTCAAACTCATTCACGCCGTCCAGAATCTTTTCCGTTTTCCGCGTCTTCAGGTCGAACTTCTGCACGGTGTATGCCGGCCGGTCGCGGAAGCCATCGCCGCCGCCCGCGGTCTCGAGCAGATATAGAACCCCTTCCTTGCCCGATACCATCGCCTCGTAGGTTCGCTCCGGAATCGGCAGCGCGACAATGCGCTGATCGATTCCTGTGAAATCGATCCGGACTTCCGGGGGCTGTTTCGCCGCGCCGGTTTTGGCCTCTGGGCTCTTCGGCTTGTCCTCCGTCGCGCTCTTCGCCTTCTCGTCGTCGCTTTCCGGCGCGACAGGAGACGGATCTTCCTTCCGCAGCACCACCGCGTATACGCTGCGCGTCACCCGATGCCCGATGCTCGACATATCGAGCCACGCGGTGGTAAGTCCGGTATCCGTGCTCGCCGTGAAGAAGAGATACTTTCCGCTGTTGTCCCACTGTGCGTACACCGCGTCGCTCATGCCGTCGGTAATCTGTGTGCTCTTTCCGGTCTCGGGCGAATACACAAACACCGCGCGGAGATGATTCTCCAGTACCTTGTTGTAAGCGAGCCACCGGCTGTCGGGCGACCATACGGGGTCCTGGTCACGAAACGGCGTCTGATACGTGTCCGTGTCTACCTTGACGGGCTTCTTCGCCGCGAGGTCGATCATCCAGACATTGAGCCGGTTGTCCGTGTACGCGATCTTCTTGCCGTCCGGCGACCAAGCGGGATTGTAGAAAAACGCCGGCGGATTTCCAAGCGATATCTTCTCCACCGGGCCGATGCCGTTCTGCGGCGCGAGATGTAATTCGTACTCGCCGGATTCATCGGAAAAGTACGCGATCCGCATCCCGTCCGGACTCCACGAGGGATACCGTTCCGCCACGCCCGGCGTATTCGTCAAGTCACGGACGCTTCCCTTTTCGGCCGGCACGGTGAAGATGTCGCCGCGCGCTTCGAAGACCGCGCGCACGCCGGTTGGTGAAATCCCGGCGGAGGTAATCTTGGAGGATACGTTCTCGATCGTCGGCTGGAGGGCCGTGACGTCCCCGTGGACTGTGATGTCCACCTTCTTCGATTTCCCGGAGCGGATGTCGTAGAGATAGATCGTCCCGAACTGCTCGCAGGCGATCGTGTCGCCGAACGCGCTCGCATTCTTAAGATCGAAGCCGTCGTTCCGGATCAGCGGTGTGACTTTCTTGGAAGCTAAGTCGTACCGGAACAGGGTAATCGGCCCCGAACGGTCCGAAAGGAAATAAATCCGTTCGCCGATCCACATCGGATTCGAGTCGTTCGAGTTCTGCCTCGGAATCGCCTCGATGTGCGCGGTCGCCAGGTCCGCGATCCAGATCTTCGTCGTCTCGCCGCCCCGATACCGCTTCCAGGCCGCGTTAGCTGGTGTTACCGGCATATAGGCCATCCGCTTGCCGTCGGGGGAGTAAGCTCCGCTCCAGGCCTCGGGCAGCGGCACGGACTCCGGGAACCCTCCCGAGGCTCCGATCGTGAATAACCGGGAGAAGCGCGCGTAACTTTCCCTCGATGACCGGAAAAGGATCTTACTTCCGTCCGGGGTCCATCCCACGGGAACATCCGGGCTCGGATGATACGTGAGCCTCTCCGGTTCTCCTCCGTCGGCCCGCACAAGGTACACGTCGGGATTCCCGCCGTATTCCCCGCTGAAAGCCACGCGTTCCCCGTCGGGCGCGAACACGGGGTTACTTTCGACTCCTGCACCGGCGGTCAGGCGCACCGCTTCTCCGCCGTCGCGGGCCACCGACCACAGGTCGCCCCCGTACACAAATACGATGCGGGACTTTCCCAGCGCAGGCTGGCGCAAGAGAAGCGGCGCGTCAGCGGCGCTGAGCGCCGGGACAAATGCAAGCAGGCATGTGATGAGCAGTCTCACGCGTTCTCCTTGGAAGCTAACTCCCTATCTTATGCCGCCTCGTCGAATGTCGTTTTCTCGGGCGGTGGAGGGAGGTACCGTCAAGAGTCGTGGTGGGGCGTGCAGTTGGACGGATCGGGAGGGGACCGCTCCCTTGCGGTCGCGGCTCGGTTTCGCAGTCGTCGATTGGGATGATGTGGGCCGGTGTTGCGGGGGTCGGATCGGGCGGGTCGAACAGTCCCTTGCGGCCGCGATTGGTCACCCGGAGTGTATAGTGACCTACGGCTCGCTGTTGGTGCTGTAGACAATCTTTCCATCGAAGATGGTCATGTCGACGCGCGCCGAATTCAGCTCCAGCGGCGACGTCTCAAACAAGTCCCTCGAAAGTACGACGACGTCCGCGAGCATTCCGGCGCGGATCTGGCCCCACTGCCTCTCCGCAAACGATGCGTAAGCCGCATCGACCGTGAATGCGCGGACGGCGGTCTCCACTCCTACCTTCTGCGCGGGCACCCATCCTCCCGCCGGCTTGCGGTCCGGAGTAACCCGGTTCACCGCCGCGTAAATCGCCCGAATTGGATCCAGGGAGCGCTCGAGCGGCCATCCGCTCGAGAACACCAGCTTCGCCCCACCGCTTTCGAGCGATTCCCACGGATAGCCGAACTTCAGCCGCTCCGGCCCCACTGCCCGCTCGAACACATCCAGGGAGCCTTCCAAAGCCTCCGCAGGCGCCGCCCCGCTTACTACGCCCAAACGTCCCACCCGCGGGACATCGCCCGGCGCGATGGTCTCGATGCCGTCGATACGCCACCTCGAGTCTCGGGGTCCATTCTCTCGCCGCGCGTATTCATAGGCGTCCAGCGCCATTCGTACGGCCCGGTCGCCCGCGGCATGGGTGACCACCTGCAGTCCTCCCGCGTCACATTGCGCAACGAGGCTTTCGTAGGCCTCCGGCGTCCAGTCCAGACGGCCCGAGGAAGCGGGCGCATCGCTATAAGGCGCGAGCAGCGCAGCCGTGCGCAGCGCCACGGACCCATCGAGAACAAACCGTGCGCCTGTCACCCGCAACCGCGAGTCCCGGTACGTCTGTTTCATCTCCACGATCCGTTCCACAGCGCTTGGCAGCATGGCCGGAGAGATCGTCAGCGCGAGGTTTACACGCAGCGGCAACTTCTTCTCCCGGTCGAGATCGTCGAACAACGACACGAGTTCCGCGTCGCCGCCGGCATTATCGATGCCCGTGATTCCGAGCGACGACGCGAGTTTGATGGCCTGCTCCAGCGCCGCCAGCTTATGCGCACGCGCCGGATCGGGAATCACCTTCGTTACCAGGTGCTGCGCACCTTCTCTCAGACAGCCGGTTGGTTCGTTCGTCTTCGGGTCCGTTACAATCTGCCCGAGGCCCGGATACCGGGTCTGCGCCGTGATCCCGGCGAGTTGCAGCGCACGCGAATTGACCCATGCGGCTTGCGCGCCGGCCGCGCGCAGAAACACCGGACGGTCCCGCACCACCGCATCCAGATCCTGCCTGGCCGGCAAGCGATGATCCGGAAAACATTCCGTCTGCCAGCCCGACCCGATGAGCCACGGCTCTTTGGGATGCGCCGCCGCATAGTCATGCACCCGCGCCTGCATTTCCGCGAGCGAGCAGGCTCCGGTGAGGTCAATTCCGCTCATCGCCATTGAACCCGCCAGAAACTGCGTTGCCGCCTCATGAAAGCCGGGAATCGCCAAGCGTCCGTGCAAGTCGATGACGTTCGAGTGGGCGCCCGCCTGACCGGCGACGGCGTTGTTATTCCCGACGGCCAGAATCCGCGATCCGCGAATTGCCACGGCCTCGGCCCAAGGGTCGCCCGGATCTCCCGTCCAGATCCGGCCGTTCTTCAGCAGGAGGTCCGCGTCGGCCGCCCGCAGCCGCACTCCGCAGGGAATGACGCAAACCAGAAAGCTCAGGGCAAACCCGCCGAGCTTCCTATAATGGGTCATGTCCTTTAGTATGGCAGCGGAAACAGAGGACCTGACCGCAAAATACGAAGCCGTGATCGGCCTGGAGGTGCACGTCCAGCTCGCTACGCGCACCAAGATCTTCTGTGCCTGCGCCACCAGCTTCGGAGCGCCCGCCAACACGAATGTCTGTCCGGTCTGCCTTGGGCTGCCCGGCGCGCTGCCCGTGCTCAACCGGGCCGCCGTTGAAATGGCCGTTCGCGCTTCGCTGGGCCTTCACTGCCGCGTGAATCCCGTTTCTCGCTTCGCCCGCAAGAATTACTTCTATCCGGACCTGCCCAAGGGCTTCCAGATCTCTCAATACGACGAACCGCTCGCCGAGCACGGCTGGGTTGAAGTTCCCGCCGCCGGCGGTGGGGCCAAGCGCATCGGCATCACGCGGGTCCACCTGGAGGACGATGCGGGGAAAAGCATCCACGACGGTTTCCGCGATAGCGCCGACTACACCTACGTCGACCTCAACCGCGCCGGAACGCCGCTCATCGAAATCGTGAGCGAGCCCGACATCCGCACGCCGGACGAGGCCTACGCCTACCTCACGGCACTGAAAGAGACGATGCAGTTCCTGGGCGTGTCCGAGTGCGATATGGAGAAGGGCCAGCTTCGCTGCGACGCCAACGTGAGCATCCGCCCGCGCGGCGAAACGAAGCTCGGCACCAAGGCCGAAGTGAAGAACCTGAACTCTTTCCGCTTTGCCCGCCTCGCCATCGAATACGAGATCGCGCGGCAGGCGCGCGTGCTGTCGAGCGGCGGCCGTCTCGTTCAGGAAACGCGGCTTTACAACGCCGACACCGGCGAAACCGTCTCCATGCGAAGCAAGGAGCACGCGCACGACTACCGCTATTTTCCCGAGCCGGATCTCGCCCCGGTGCGCATTTCCGCCGAGTGGCTTGAACAGATCCGCGCGGACATGCCGGAGCCGCCCGCCGAAAAGCGCGCGCGGTTCATCGCCTCTTACGGGCTCCGCGAATACGACGCGCAGGTGCTCACCGGCAGCCGGGAGCTGAGCGACTATTTTGAGGCCGTCGTTAAAGCCTGCGGCGACCCCCGCCTTGCCGCCAACTGGGTGACCGGCGACCTCATGGGCGCGCTCGATGGCAAACCGATCGAGGAATCTCCCGTTCCGGCCGGCCGTCTCGGCGAACTCTGCACCCTCATCGCCAAGGGCGAAATCAGCGGCAAGCTCGCCAAGGAAATCTTCGCGCGAATGGTGGAAACCGGCGACTCGCCCGGCGTCATCATGGAACGCGAAGGACTCCGCCAGATCAGCGACAAGGGTGAACTGGACCGGATTGTGAACGAAGTCCTGGCCGCCAGCACGAAACAGGTGGAGCAGTACCGCTCCGGCAAAACCGCCGTGATCGGCTACCTTGTCGGCCAGGTTATGAAGGCCACGCAGGGCCAGGCCGACCCCGGAGCCGTGCGGGAGCTCCTACAGGCGAAGTTATCGAGTTAATGCCGCGCAGAACGGAGCTGGGCGGCGGGGACCGCTCCCTGGCGGTCGCGGCTCGGTTCCAACGCGCGCAATGCGACCCGGCTAGCGCTGGTTCGCCTTGAGTATCTTCTTTCGCAGACGGATCGACTTCGGCGTTACTTCCACGAATTCGTCCTCACGGATAAACTCGATGGCCTGTTCGAGGTTCAGGATTTTCGGCGGCACCAGGCGGATCGCCTCATCCGCTGTCGAAGCGCGCATATTGGTCAGCTTCTTTTCCTTCACGATGTTCACGTTCAGGTCGCTGTCCCGCGCGTTTTCGCCGACGATCATTCCCTCGTAAACCTCGGTGCCCGGCGTTACGAAGATCACCCCGCGTTCCTGCAGATTGAAAATCGCGTGGCCCGTGGCCTTCCCGGCCCGATCCGCCACGAGCGATCCCGTTGGCCGCGTCGCGATCTCACCTTGCCACTCGATGTAGCCGTAGAACAGCGAGTTCATGATGGCTGTTCCCTTGGTGTCGGTCAGCATTTCGCTGCGCAGCCCGATCAGCCCGCGCGAGGGCACGTGAAACTCGAGCCGCACGCGCCCCGAGCCGTGGTTGACCATCTTGGCCATCTTGCCCTTGCGCGCGCCCATCTTCTCAATGACGACGCCGATGAACTCTTCCGGGCAGTCGATGACCAGCAACTCCAGTGGCTCGCTGAGCTTCCCGTCCACGTGCCGGGTGATGATCTCCGGCTTGCCCACCGCGAGTTCGTACCCTTCGCGCCGCATCATTTCGATCAAAATCGCGAGCTGCAGCTCGCCGCGGCCCATCACTTTGAACGCGTCCGGCCCGCCTGCTTCCTCGACGCGAATACTGACGTTGGTAAGCAGTTCCTTGTCCAGCCGGTCGCGCAAATTCCGCGAAGTGACGTATTGCCCTTCGCGTCCGGCGAACGGGGACGTGTTGATGGTGAAGAGCATCGCGATGGTCGGCTCGTCGATCTGGATCTTCGGCAGCGGCGCGGGCTCCGTCACGCTGGTCACGGTCTCGCCGATCGTGATCCCCTCGACGCCCGCGATCGCGAGCACGTCTCCGGGCCGGCCCACCGTCTCATCCACGCGCTTCAGCCCTTCAAACGAATAGAGCTTCGTGATCCGCGTGTTGTGCATCGTGCCGTCGAGCTTTGCGATCGTCACTTCGTCGTTCAGCCGGAGCGTTCCGCCGAAGACGCGGCCGATTGCGAGACGGCCGAGGTAGTCGCTGTAGTCGAGGTTGGCGACGAGTAGCTGCAGCGGGCCTTCAGGATCGCCCTTCGGAGGCGGGATCCGCTCGATGATGGTGTCGAACAGAGGCCGCAGATCGGCCACGCTGTCCTCCGGGCTTAGCCGCGCGATGCCGGCCTTCGCGTTGGTGTAGATCACCGGAAAATCGAGCTGGTCCTCGGTCGCGTCAAGGTCGATGAACAGGTCGTAGATCTCGTTCAGAACCTCCTGAATCCGCGAGTCGGGACGGTCGATTTTGTTGATTACGACAATCGGCGGCAGCTTGGCTTCGAGCGCTTTCATGAGCACATACCGCGTCTGCGGCAAGGGGCCTTCGCTCGAATCGACCAGCAGCATGACGCCGTCGACGATCTTCAGCGCGCGCTCGACTTCGCCGCCGAAGTCGCTGTGGCCGGGCGTGTCGACGATGTTGATCTTGACGCCGCCGTAGCGTACACCGGTGGTTTTCGCCAGAATCGTGATGCCGCGCTCACGCTCCAGTTCATTGGAATCCATCACGCGGTCTTCCACTTGCTCGTTGACGCGGAAGATGCCGCTCTGGCGCAGCATGGCGTCGACCAGCGTGGTTTTGCCGTGGTCGACGTGCGCGATGATCGCGATGTTGCGAATACTTTCGTTCGTTGGAACAGAAGACATGTAACTTTTATCGTGACATGAACCGCGAACCGGCCGGCTGTTGCCGCATTTCCGAAAGCTGGTAGGTTGAAACGGATGGGCCGGCGCCTCGGACAACATTTCCTCGTACGTCAGTCGATTCTCGCGTCCATTGCCGAGGCGGCTTGCCCGGAGGCGGGCGAAACCGTGATCGAAATCGGACCCGGACGGGGCGCGCTGACCTCACATCTCGTCGAGCGCGCGGCGCGGGCCGTTGCGATCGAGATTGACCCGGTGCTGGCGCAGTACCTCCGCGAGAAATTCCGCGATTCGCCGAAGTTGGAAATTGTTGAAAGCGACGTTCTGCGCGCGCCCCTCGACGCCTACGGGCCGGTCACCGTCGCGGGTAATCTGCCGTATTACATCACGTCCCCTATCGTCGAGAAGACGCTGGCGCTGGGTCCGCTGCTTCGCCGCGCTGTTTTCCTTGTTCAGCAGGAGGTGGCCGCGCGCCTGGCGGCTGTTCCCGGCACGCGCGATTACGGCTATCTCTCCGTAGCCGCCCAGCTTCGGGCCGAAGTTTCGATTCTGTTCCCGGTGTCCCGCGCGGCGTTCCGGCCGCCGCCCAAGGTGGACTCCGCGGTGGTCCGTTTGCTTCCGCGCCCGGAGGCGCCGGCTTCGATGGACACCGCCGCTTTGTTGCAATTCGCCGGCCTCTGCTTCCGCCAGAAGCGGAAAACGATTCGCAACAACCTTTTGGGCGCCTACGCCAAGGAACGGCTCGACGCTCTGGCCGAGTGCGGGCACCGCGCCGAGCAACTTTCCATCGCCGAACTCGCCGCGCTGCATCGCACTCTGACCGCCGTCTGATAGCGAATGCTTCGGCCTTCGCGCCCGATTTCAGAAAAGCTTCAGTTTCAGGCGTCATACTGAGAGATCCGATGCGCACCCCCCGCGGATATCTCCGCCGGATCTCTCTCCTGATGTGGCTCCTTGGCTGCGCCGCGGGTACGCTGTCGGCCCAGACCGGCACGCTTCGCGGCCGCGTGCTCGACACGAGCGGCGCGATCGTACCTGGCGCATCCGTCACGGTTGAAGGCCCCTCGGGCACGCGCCGTACCACGGTCAGCAAGGACGACGGATCGTACATTTTCCCGTCGCTTCTCCCTGGCTTGTACCATGTCCACGCCAGCACCAAGGACAAAGCTCTCGCGGTCGCGGCCGACGTCACGATTGGCCAGGGCGCCACCACGGCCGACCTCCATTTGGGCGTCGTCTCCACGCGCCAGCAAGTGACCGTCGAGGCCGAGGCCGGACCGGCCGTCGCCACGAATCCCGCAGCCAACGCGGGTGCACTCGTTCTGCGCGGCAAAGACCTCTCCGCGCTCGCGGATGACCCCGACGACCTTGCTTCGGATTTGCAGGCCCTCGCGGGACCCTCCGCCGGCCCGAACGGCGGCGCGCTCTTCGTTGACGGCTTCAGCGGCGGGGAACTCCCCACGAAGGACTCGATCTCGGAAATCCGCATCAACCAGAACCCCTTTTCGCCCGAGTACGACACGCTCGGCCTGGGCCGGATCGAGATCGTCACCAAGCCGGGCGCGGACGCCTGGCACGGAACCGGCTTCTACAACTTCGGCGACAGCGTGTGGAACTCGCGCAACCCCTACGCCGCGGAGAAGGCGCCGTTCCTGCTGAAGGAATACGGGGGGAATGTTACAGGCCCGCTCACGACGCGCCTTTCTTTCTCGCTCGACGTTATGCGTGCCTCGATCGACAATGGCGCCATCATTAACGGCGTGACGCTCGAACCTCTCACGCTCGCCATCGTCAACCCGTACACCGATGTATTCTCCATCCCCCAACGCCGGATCGTCGTCACGCCGAGGGTCGACTACCGCCTCACCGATTCCAACACGCTTACCGCCCGCTTCAGCATCTCCCGTAGCGAGATCGGCGACTCCGGCGTCGGCGGGTTCAACCTCGTCAGCCAGGGCTACGACGTGAGAATGCTTTACCAGACCCTGCAGCTTACCGACACGGCCGTTCTGGGCGCGAACGCCGTCATGACCACCCGATTCCAGTACTTCCGCCCGGCCATGACGATGCGGTCGGCTACGCCCGGGGCTGAAGTCCAGGTGCTCAACGCCTTCACCGGCGGCGGTTCGCCGGTCGGCGACTCCTCCGACACGCAGGACAATTACGAGTTTCAAAACTATACTTCCATCGAGCGCGGCAAGCATTCCTGGCGGTTCGGCGGGCGCCTGCGCGGCGCCCGGGAGGACTCGGTATCGGAGCAGAACTTCAACGGAACTTTTCTGTTCGGCGGCGGCATCGGCCCGGTTCTCGACGCCGCGAATCAGCCGGTCATCGGCCCGAATGGTTCTCCCGTTCTCGAGACCATCACGTCGATTGAAAGCTACCAGCGCACGCTGCTGTTCTCCGGGATGAACTACACATCGGCCCAGATCCGCGCGCTCGGCGGCGGCGCAACGCAGTACGGTCTCTCCACGGGTTTGCCGGCGATCCTCGCGAATCAATTCGACGCGGGATTGTTTGTGGGCGACGACTGGCGTCTCCGACGCAACCTCACGCTGAGCCTGGGGCTTCGCTACGAGAACCAGAGCAACATCAGCGACAATCTCGACTTCGCTCCCCGCTTCGGCCTCGCCTGGGCCCCCGGCGCAAGCACGCAACCGAAGACCGTCATCCGCCTGGGCTTCGGGATGTTCTACGACCGCTTCGCCCTGGCAAACACGATCACGGCCCAGCGCTATAACGGCGTCACCCAGAAGCAGTATGTCATCTCAAACCCCGACTTCTTCCCTGGCATGCCCACCGGGGCCGAACTCGCCGCCTCGCAGGCGCCCAGCGCGATTCAAGAGGTCAGTTCGTCGCTGCAGGCGCCCCGCGTTGCGCAGACGGCCCTCGCCGTGGAACGCCAACTGCCAGGGCACACCACGCTGACGCTCACGTACTCGAACACCCACGGGTGGCACGAACTTCGTTCGGCGGACATCAACGCCCCGCTGCCGGTGACGGGTCTGTTTCCCTTCGGAAATCCCAATCCCATCTTTCTGATGGAATCCTCCGGCCTGTACAACCAGAACCAGTTCATCGTCAGCGTGAACTCACGCGTCAACCAGAAGGTGTCGTTGTTTGGCTCCTACACGTACAACGACGCGCTGAGCAACACCGACGGCCTGTTGACTTTCCCTTCGAACCCCTACAGCATGGCGGGTGAGTATGGACCCGCGGCTACCGACATCCGCAATCGCATGACCGCCGGCGGCGCTCTCACCGGGCCCTGGAAACTGACCTTCAGCCCGCTGCTGACGTTGAGCAGCGGCCCTCCGTTCGACATTATCGCCGGCCAGGATATCTACGGCGACACTTTGTTCAACGCGCGGCCCGCCTTCGCCACGAATCCTTCCAAGCCGGGCCTGATCCGCACCTCGTATGGCCTGCTCGACCCCAATCCATCTCCCGGAGAGCCAAGTGTGCCGCGCAATTACGGCCGCGGTCCCGGGCTGATCCTGGCGAACCTGCGCCTGGCGCGCCAGTTCAGCTTTGGAGCACCGGGCGTGCCCGGCGGCGACGCCCGCTACCATCTCTCGATTGGGGTTTCGATGCGCAACCTGCTCAATCACAATAACCCCGGGCCTATCATCGGCAACATCACCTCGCCATTGTTCGGCCAGGCTAACCAGCCCTACGGCGTGACTTCGCTGGGTGGCACCGGGTTTTCCGAATCCGCGGACAACCGGCGCTTCGAAGTTCAAACCCGCTTCACGTTCTGAAAATCTCGTTCGATTCGTAACCTTTCGGTCCTCAAGTGGTAATGGTCTGAGAAGGGAGATCGTCGATGTCTTGGGAATGGGCCGTCGTAGGATTCCTGTTGCCGGCAGCGAGCCTGTTGTTGGGGGCGGAGGCAACCAGCACAAGTCATTCGCAGTATCCGCTGGCTTCGGGCGGGCGCGTTCAGGTGGAAAACCGGAACGGCGGGGTGACGATTACGGGTTGGGACCAGAACTCGGTGGA
>JAJYCN010000181.1 GCA_021778335.1 Acidobacteriota bacterium
ACAACGCGAAGCCCACATTGACGATCGCCGCCGGCGCCAGAAAAAAATGGTACGGCGGGTTGAAGCGGGCGTGGTTCTTGTAATCCTGCGCCATGAAATCCCCCTCTGAAACTTGCTCCGAATGAAGTAACCCTCAGGGCCGGTTCATCAAACTCGCCACATACCCCGCCCCGAATCCGTTGTCGATGTTAACCACCGTCACGTTGCTCGAACAACTGTTCAGCATCCCCAACAGCGCCGCCAGCCCGTGAAAGCTCGCCCCATACCCGATGCTCGTCGGCACCGCAATGACCGGCGCCGTCACCAACCCTCCCACCACGCTCGGCAGCGCTCCCTCCATCCCCGCGCACACCACTACAACTTTGGCCCGCTGCAGCCGCGAAGTGTTCTCCATCAACCGGTGAATTCCCGCCACGCCGACGTCGTGGATCGACTCCACCTCGTTCCCCATCGTCTCCGCCGTCACCGCCGCTTCTTCCGCCACCGGAATGTCGCTCGTGCCCGCGCAAACCACCGCGATCTTCCCCCGCCCCTTCAACTCCCGGTCCCGCCAGATCCGTACCACCCGCGACAGCGGAAAATGCTCCGCCTGCGGGCTCAGCGCCACCACCCGCCGCGCCGCCTCCTCGCTCACCCGCGTCACCAGCACGTTCCGCGTCCGCTCAACCAGCCGCGCCGCGATCGCCTCGATCTGCTCCGGCGTCTTACCCTGCCCGAACACCACCTCCGCCATCCCGTGCCGCAGCGCCCGGTGATGGTCGACTTTCGCGAACCCCAGGTCCTCAAACGGCATATGCCGCATGCGGTTGAGCGCCGCGTCCACATCCGTCACGCCTTGGCGCACTTCATCCAGCAGGGTTCTCAGTTGCGTTGAATCCATTGGTCGCTTTCAACAATACCAGACGCGGGCGTTACTTCTGCCCTTTGCTCAGCCGCCGGAAATAATCGGCCGCCGCGTTCGCGTAGCCCCGCGGCGGCGCGTCCGGCGCGCTCGTCCGGATCTGCCCGCCCGTCTGCTCGTCCAGCTTCCGCCGCAACTCGGCCTCCACCTGCTCGAGCCCCGGCAACACCGTCT
Source organism: Acidobacteriota bacterium (assembly GCA_021778335.1). Classification (GTDB taxonomy): domain Bacteria; phylum Acidobacteriota; class Terriglobia; order Bryobacterales; family Bryobacteraceae; genus JAJYKC01. The sequence continues at coordinate 1,076 of JAJYCN010000181.1, forward strand.
GGTTCAGCCGCGCAGCCAACTCGTCCTGGTCGCCGTGCCAGTTCATCCGCCCCAACTCGCCCCAAACCTGGTCCAGTTGCTGCTCAACCCCAGCCTGCCCGCGCGCCATCCGCCGCAGCCGCGAAAAGCCTTGCAGAATCCCGTCCTGCTCGGCCTGCGATGGCCGCGGAATCGGACTCCCTCCGCGAGGCGATGATGTTCCCCGCTCGAGTGGCGAGGTCATCGGCTGCCCTTGTTGCCGCCCCTGCTGTCCCGCCTGCCCGCTCTGCCCTTGCATCCGCGCCTGCATCTGCTCTAACTGCCGCCGCAAGCTCTCCACCTGGTTCAGCGCCTGCTCGGTCTGCTGCGCCCCACCGTCCTTGGCGCCCGCCGCGCTCTGCTGGCCGCCGTTCTCCGGCTCCGCCTTCAGCGCCTTCTGCGCCTCCTGAATCTGGTCGTTCAGCTTGTCCAGACCCATCCCCGTCATCGACTCGCGCATCCACGTGTACTGCCCTTCCCCACGCCGGATCCAGTCCGAGTTCATCCGCATCCTCTGCTCGAGCTCGTTCTGCTCCGCGTCGCCCAGCGCCTGCCGCAATTTCTGCGCCGCCGCCGGCTGACTGTCCGCCATGGACTGCGCCGCCGACTCCAGCTTCCGCTGCAACTGCCCCATCTGATCCGCCAGCCTCTGCTCCTCATCCGCCAGCCGCCGCGCCCCCGCGCTCGACGACGACGGACTCGGCCCCAGCCGCGGGTCCTGCCTCTGCTGCCCCTTCCCGAACGTGTCCAGCAACTGCTTCGAAAAATCCCGATGCGCCTCGGCAAGCTGCTTGGCCTGGTTCGCCATGTCGCTCATCTGCGCCTGCGCCCGCTGCTTCTGTGCTTGCTCCAAAGTCTGCCCCGCCGCGTTCAGCCGCTGTGCCGCCTGCCGCGCCGCATCCTGGTTCCCGCTCACCCCCTGCCGCATCGCCTCCTCGGCCTGCTCCACATCATGCAAAGCCTGCTCCAGTTGCCGCGGTGAAGCCCCCGCCACGCCGCCGAAACCCTGCCGCCCCATCATCCCCGCCTGCTGCTGCGAGCTTTGGCCCTGCTGCCCTTGCTGCATCTGCCCGCCCTGCCGGCTCTGGCTCTGCTGGCTCCTCCCGCTCTGCCGCTTCAAATCTTCCAACTGCTGCCGTAACTGCTCCGCCTCACGCCGCAGCATCTCCTGCTGCCACCGCTGCTCCAACTGCTGCTGCGCATTCTTCTGCTGCTGGGCCAACTCCTGCTGCCGCCGCGCCAGTTCTTTCAGCTTCTCCAGCGCCTCGTCCGCCTTCTGCTCCGCCTCGCTCTTCGCCGACGCCTGCTCGCCCGTCTCATACTGGTTCTTCTCCGTGTCCAGCTCCAGATCGAGCAGCCGCTCCAGGTCGCGCCCCATGCCTCCCTGCATCCCGTTCCCGCCCCCCGTTGCCCCGAACGCCACCTGAATGTCGCGGAATACCGACTCCGCCCGCAGCAGGTGCTGCAGAATTTGCTGCTCCACCGGCAGCGCCTTCACCCACGCCCCCGCGCCTAACTGCCCCGCCGCCACCTGCGCCCCCGCCGACGCCTGGTCCATGTTCTCCGTAAATGACTTGAACTGCGCCGAACTGCTGTCCAGATGCCGGCTCCGCATCCGGTCCGCCAGGCTCCGCGCCTGCGCCCCCAGCTTCGCCTGCATATCGTCCAGGAACTTCGCCTCGCTCGCCGCCGTCGCCGCGTCCGGCGCATGACGGTTCGCATTCCACGTCGCCGCGATGATCTCCTTCTCGTGTTCGCTGATGTTGTTCTGGTCCTGCTCCCCGCCGCCCATTCCCCCGCCCTGCTGCGCCTGCGAGTACCGAAGGTCATACGGCTCGGCGTGCGCGAAATACATATCCGTCTTCTCGCTGTGGCTCGCATCCCGCGCCGATGCGTAGTAACTCACCAGATCTCCAGGCGAAAGATGAAAATCCTCGAGCGCAATCACCGCGCTCCCATCCACCTGCTTCGCGTTCTGTTGCTTCAGCAGCGATACCGTCTTCTCCGGCCCGCCGTTCACCGAGTAATGCAGCGCCAGTTCATGCAATCCGTAATCGTCCGACCCCTCCACCTTCACCGTGACTTCTTCAATCGGACTTACTCCCGTGTCTCGTCCCGGAAACTCGATTTTCACGATCGGCGCGGCATCTTTCTTCGCTTCAATGAAATAATCCTCGCTCAGTCTTACTAACTCCCCTTCATCGAGCGCCGCGACATAGTAAGCTCCATCCTTTTTAATCGGCACCGAAGCCCGCAGCCATCCCTCCGCTCCTTCGGCAAGCGGAATTCTCGTCCCGTCGTCCAGCACCAGCAGCCCCTGCTGCAGCGGCCCCGTGGTCTTCACGTCCACCTCGGCCACCGTCCCTTCCACCGCCCGCAGATCCCCGCCCGGGGTCTCCACCACATCGGCCAGCCCCAGCGCCTTGGGATAGTGATAGGTCACCTTCAGGGCGCTCACCGCCGGAAGATCCCGCACCTTCAGCACAAACGCCTTCGATTTCAACCCCGCCGCCTCGACATAGTAATCGAGCGTATCCTCCAGCCCCGCCAGCACAAACTCATACCCGTCCGTTCCGGCGGCGGGCTGCATCCGGATGTCGTTCCATCGCGTAGTCCCGCGGTACCGCGCGAATAAATGCACCTCTCCCGCCGAGAATCCCAGCAACTCCGCCCGGATCCGCTCGTCCGCATGCCGCCGCACCGTCGCGTTCCCCGGCTCGACTAAAATGTCCCGCAGCGGATGCGTACCCGCCCGCGGCGTGTTTCCCCACAGCAGCGCGCTCCCATAACCCAGGAACCCTGGCCCCGCGAAAATCAGCCAGATCAGCACCGTCACCGCCGCGCCCGCCGCCGCGCCAAACGCCGCAATCCACTTCGCCGGCGCCAGCGCCTCCGGTTCGTGCCGCCGCGCCACTTCGAGCGCATCCTCGGCCAAAAGCTGATCGAACGCACCGCCCGCTTCCGGCCTCTCGGCCAGCGTCAACAGCCGCTCTTCAAAATCGGGGAACCGCCGCTCGGCGTCCTTCGCCGCCCGCCGCCGGTTCAGCCGCAACAACGGCACAACCAGCCCGAACGCCACCGCCAGTGCCAGCGCCAGGTACAGCACCGTCCGGTGCGCCGTAAGCTTCCCCGGCGTGTACCCGCTCCAACTGGCTTCGAGCGCCAGCACCAGCGTCACGCCCAGCGCCGCCCCGGCGGCCGCCGCGGCCCCGCGCGTCCAGGCCAGCAGCCGCAGCCGCGCCTCGATCCTCCGCAGATACGCGTTCAAAATTTCCAGAGCGCTCATGCGGCCTCCCTATTCCACAAGTATCGGACACTGAACAGCGACTCGGACACGGCCGCCAGCAGAGCCAGCACCAGCAGGTACCGCCCCAGCGGCTTCTGCACCATCTCGCCCGGCTCACCGGCCCCCGCCTGGGCCGGCGCGTCCCCGCTATTCCCCTTCGCCCACAGCGCCAGTGTGTCTTCCGGCACGCGCGTCAAATCCGACTCCCGCCGGTCCGCATGCACGGCCAGCAGCCTCCGCCGCCCGCCCGGCGCGCGGATCTCGTAAAACCCATCCTGCTTTAACTCGTACGTGGGAAGCGCCGCCGCTTCCGTCAGCGACAACGCCCTCTTCCCGTCCGGACCCGTCACATCCACCGCCGCGCCCGCCGCGCCTTCGCCGTGCAAATCCACCACCGTCCCGGCAGTCAAATTCGCCGTCCCCGCCGCCGCTCCGCCCAGATAATCCGCCATCTGCTGCACAAACGCCACAAACGAAGCCTTCAGCGGAAAATCGTTGGCCACGTTATCGAGCGCCGAAGCGAACGTCACCACTTTCCCCTCTCCGATCCGGTCTTCCATCAGCAGCGGCGTGTGGTCGCCCAGCCGCGCCGCTACCCGCGCGTTCCCCGCCTCCGTAAACGCCGCTTCGTAAAACTTCACGCCCTCGAGCGTCAGCCCCTTCAGCGCCGGATACCCAGGCTCGGTCACCGCCGCCGTCTCGAATGTCTCGCCCCGCCCAGGCTGTTCCGCGCCCCGGATTACGTGCCCCGTGAGCGGCGTCTTTCCCGCGCTCAGCGTCTCCGCGCCCAGCGTGAGAAACACCGCCCCGCCCCGCTTCACATATCCATCGAGCGCCGCTTCCAGCCTCGCCGGCATCCGCCCCGGATCGAGCACCATCACAAACGCATACCGCGACAAATCCCCCGGGTCTCCACTCCCGCTCGCCCGCTCCTCCAGTTGAAACCCCGACGCGTCCGCCGCCTCCAGCGCCGCATGCAAATACAGCGCCGCGCGCGTCTTGCGCGCGGAATCGAACAGCAGCACCGGCCGCGGGTCCAGCCTCTCCACCGCGAACGGATACCGGTTATCGCCCGTCAACTCATCCGCCGCATTGATCCGCACCTCGCCCCGGTGAAACCCATACGGCGTCTCCAGTCCCGTAAACTCCACTGTCGCCCGCCCACCGGCCGGCGCCGTCACCGTCTTCGTCTCGAGCACTCTGCCATCGAGCGCCAGCGTCGCCGCGAGCGTCGTCTCCGCCGTGTTGTACCCCGCCACCACCGCGCTCACCGTCTTCTTCCCTCCGTCGAAAACCCGCGTAGGCGCATTCACACTCTCCACCGTCCAGTTCGCCTCGCCGCCCTTGCCCACGGCATCGAGCGTCAACCGCGAACCCGCCGGCAACTCCAGGTCCGCGAACGCCGGCGGCATCGCCGCCTTCTGCATATCGCTGATCACATGAACATCCAGCGCGCTCCGCTGCGCCGCCGCCAACCCCCGCAGCGCCCGCGCCAGCGCTCCGAACGACGTCCCTTCATCCCCGGCGGCAATCGAACCAAGTCCGGCGTCGAGAATGTTCCGGTCCACACTCGGCCCCGCCACGAAATCCACTCCCGTATCGAACGCCGCCACCATCGCCAACCGCCCGTGCTCCGCCCCGTCCAGCACCCCGCGCGCCCGCCGCTTGGCTTCCTCCATGTGGTCGCCGTACCGCATGCTGAACGAATCGTCCACCGCCACCACCAGCAGCCTCCGCTCGGTCGCCTTCGCCGCCGGCTCACTGATAAACGGATTCGCAAACGCCAGCGCCAGCAACGCCAGCAGCCCCATCCGCAACGCCAGCAGCGCCAGGTACCGCAGCCGCCGGTGCAGAATCGAACTCTGCGTCCGCGGCTCAAAAAACATCAGCGAACTGAACGGCCGCGGCTGGTTCCGGTACCGCCGCAGCAGGTGCAGCCACAACGGCAGCCCCAGCGCCAACAACCCGGCCAGAAACCCCGGCGCCAGCCACCCCATCTACAATCTCCTCTGCCGCACCGCGACATACTCCCGCAGCGCGTCATCGAGCGGCCGGTCCGTCGTCAAAAGAAAGTACTCCGCCCCCACGCCCTTCGCCCACCTCCGTAACTCCTCGATATGCCGCCCGATCTTCTCTTTGTACTCACCGCCCGCATACTCCGGCGACACTTCGATCGCCGTCCCCGTCTCCATGTCCTCGAGCAGCACCGGCGTCTTCAACTGCGGATCTAACTCCCTCGGGTCCAAAATGTGAAACAGCACTAAGTCGTTCCCGCGAAACCGCAGCGGTTCCACTAACTTGATGATCGTCTCCGGCTCGCCGTAGAAATCCGACGCAACCACCGCGATCCCCCGCCGCGCCAGCGTTTGCTGAAACTGTAAGAACGGGCCGTGAAACTCCGTCCCTTTCCCCGCGACGGCATGCTCAACCGCGTGCAGCATCCGCGCCAACTGCCCATGCCGCGTCGACGGCCGCACGAACTCCCGCACTTGTTCGTCGAACACGATCAGTCCCGCCGCATCCCTCTGCCGGTTCGCAATATAAGCGAGCGATGCCGTCAGAAACCGCGCGTAATCGAGCTTCGACAACGCCCCCGACGCATACCCCATGCTCGCGCTGGAATCGAGCATTATCGTGATGTGCGTGTTCGTCTCGCCGCGGAACCGCTTCAAATACGCCCGGCCCGTCCGCGCATACACGTTCCAGTCCACAAAGCGCAAATCGTCGCCCGGCGTGTACGCCCGGTACTCGGCGAACTCCTGGCTGAACCCGAAGTCCGGACTCCGATGCAGCCCCGCGATAAACCCGTCCACCACCGTCCGCGCAACCAGGTCGAGGTCCTTGAGCCCCATCAAGATCGCGGGGTCGAGAAACCGCTGGCCGGGAGTTACGCTGCGCGCCGCCATCGAAGTTACCCTCTACTTACTACCACTTACCTCGGCTCCGGCCGCGCCTCAATCAGCATTCGCAGAATGTCGTCCGACGCCTTATGATCGCTCTCCGCCTGGAAATTCACCAGCACGCGATGCCGCAGAATCGGCAGCACCAGGCTCCGCACATCGCCGTACGTCACGTGGTACCGCCCGTGCATCAGCGCCCGCGCCTTCGCCGAAAGCACCAGGAACTGCGCCGCCCGCACGCTCGCCCCGAAATTCACATACTTTTTCACGAAATCCGGCGCCGACCCATCCCCCGGCCGCGTCGCCCTTACTAACTCAATCGCATGACGCGCCACGCTCTCCGCAATCGGAACCATCCTTACTAACTTCTGAAACTCCAGAATCTCCGCAATCGCCGTCACCGTCTCCGCCCGCGGCAGCGTAGTCTGCGTCGTCAGATCGATCACCCTCAACTCCTCATCCGCCGACAGGTAATCGAGCACCGTATTAAACAAAAACCGGTCCAACTGCGCCTCCGGCAGCGGATACGTCCCCTCCAGTTCAATCGGATTCTGCGTCGCCAGCACGAAAAACGGAGGCTCGATCCGGTACTGCCGTCCCCGCACCGTGCACGACAACTCCTGCATCGCCTCCAGCAGCGCCGACTGCGTCTTCGGCGGCGTCCGGTTGATCTCGTCCGCCAGCAGCACATTCGTGAAAATCGGTCCCGGAATGAACGTCCACGTCCTGTGCCCCGTCGCCGGATCCTCCTCGATAATGTCCGTCCCCGTGATATCCGACGGCATCAGGTCCGGCGTGAACTGAATCCGCTTGAACTGGAATCCCAGCGCCTGCGCGATCGTCCGCACCAGCAGCGTCTTCGCCGTCCCCGGCAATCCCGTAATCAGACAGTGCCCGCCCACGAACAGCGAAATCATCACGTGGTCGAGCACCTCCTCCTGCCCCACGATCACCTTGCGCACTTCGCGCGAGATCGCGGCATGTACCTCCTGAAATCGTGTGACCCTCGCTCGCAATTCGGCGGAATCCGGTGTCGGCGTCTCGGTTGTCATGTTATTTCGTCAGTTCCAGTAGTAATTTCTGCGCCGGCCGGTACTCCGGCGCCGCTTCTAATGCCATCAATACCTGCTCGCGCGCTTCCTTGACTTGATTCGCCTCGTGATAAGCCCGCGCCAGTCCATAATGCGACGCCGCCTGATCCAGCGGATTCAGCGCCAGCAGCGCCCGGTACTCCCGAATCGCTTTCGCCGCCTCATGCTTACCCAAATACAAATCTCCTAGCCTCCGGTGTAGTTCCTCGTCTTCCGGATAGATATAGTTCAGCCGCTCCAGCGCCGCAATCGCCTTGTCCGTCTGCCCCGCTTCCTGCTCGAGCGCCCCCAGCTTTTTCAACACATCCGGACTCCGCCCTCCCTCGGCCGCATACGCACTCAATTCCTGCACCGCCCCGGCCTTGTCCCCCTTCGCTAACTGCGCCGCCGCCACCATCTCATACACGCTTCCCGTCTCCACATACTGCGGAAACTCGTCCCGTATCGCCAGTCCCTCTTTGATCGCCTCGTCATACTGGCGCGCCGCCACCAACTCCGCCACCTTCTGCGCGCCCTTCTTCCAATCGTCCAGATGCGCGAGCGGCTCCGCATACCTCTGCTTCATCCACGCCAGAAACTCTTTGTCAAAATCCGCCGGCGCAACTCCCAACTCCCCCTGAATCACCTTCGGCGTCGTCTTTCGCGCCCCGAAATCCCCGATCATGCTCACCAGCTTCGCGTAACCCCACTTCTGCGCGATGTAAGCGCAGATCTTCCCCGCCTGAAAGTAAGATACTTCCACCTGCTGCGGATAGCTCGGCCGGATAAACCCCCGGTCCAGCTCCGCCACCGGCAATAACTTCCCCTTCTGGATCGCCTCGATGTCGTCCCGCTGCGCCCTGTCCCCCCATCCCGGCCCCGCCTGCGTCTCCTCGTACATCGCCAGCCCCTCGGTGAACCACCGCGGCACAAGATGCTGCGTCATCGTCAGCACATACACGTGGCTCATCTCGTGCCACAGCGTGCTGCCCCAGTGAAACTCTCCCGGCGGCCGCCCCGACGGGCTGTCCATCGCAACCACCGTCCCGAACGTCACCCCCAGCGCGCCCAACCCCGGCATCCCCGTCGTCCGCACCGCGAAGTCCTCGTGGTTCGGATACACTTCAATACTTACTAACCCAGGAATCTTGTAATGATACTTCTCCTCGTACGCCGCTCGCGCCCGGTTCGCCACTTCCGCGAAGTAAGGCTCCAGTAAGTCCGCCTCCTTCTTGGCCAGCATCAGATACGCCCCACCGTCCCTTACGTGCTCGTAATCTTTGAAACTGTCCAGCAGCCGCAGCGAATTTACCGTCTCGCTATCCCGGTACCCGTTCTCGTAACACAGCGCTAACTGCGCCTTCGCCTCGTCTCCCCGCCCCACCCGCATCAGGTTAATCCCGAGCTGCGAACGCGCCTCCCAGAGCGTCGGCTCAATCTTGATCGCCATCTCATACAGCCGGATCCCCTCCACGTACCTCCGGTTGATCACAAAGAAATGCGCCGGAATCGAGTACGCCCGCCCATACCCGGGGTTCACCATCATCATCCGGTCCAGCCACGCCGACTTCGGCTGCTGCTCAATCAGACTCCCCTTCAGCCAGTCCATCGCCGCATGAACCGCCATCGCATCCAGCGCATCCTTGTCCAGCTTCAACGCCTCGTCCGCCGACTTCCCCGCTCCCGCCTCGTCTCCGTCTTCTAACTTCAGATACGCAAGTAACTCCCGCGCCTCAACCAGCTTCGGATCCAACTCCGCCGCCTTCCGCGCAAACTCCACCGCCTTCGCATCGAACCCCGCGCTCGCCACCAGCGCCATCCCCACATACGCTCCCGCGTTCTTCGGATCCTTCTGTAGCGCCTCCTGGAACAACTGCGCCGCGTCCGCCCGGTTAAATCGATCGAGCAGCAGCCTCCCCCACCGAACCCGGATCTCCGCCGACTCCGGATGCTCCTTCAAAGCCTCCCGGAACCGCGCATTCGCCTCCTCATACCGCCCCAACCCCCAGTAACCCTCCGCACTCGCCGCCGCATCCGCCGACTTCGCCAGCCCCGCAAAACACTCCCGCGCCTCCACTTCGCGCCCGTGCTTCCGCAACTCCAGGCACTGATCCGCCACGCCCGCGCGCGCCGCGCCCGCCAACACCACCAACGCCAGCGCCGCGCCAAACCACTTCATTTGTCCAACTCCGCCTGCGTCTTCGCCAGATCCACCAGCAGCGTCGTCAACTTCTGCTGGTATTCCTCCGCCGGCATCGCCGCCTTCCGGTACTTCAACTGATCGATCTGGTCCTCGAGTTCCTGCTTATGCTTCAGCAGCGCCGCCTTCTCCGGCGTCACCGCACCCGCTTGTCCCCCCAACGGCAGCAGCACAAACTGCGCCGCCAGCAATCCCTGCCCGTTCTTCGGCGACGGATCCGCCACGCCAGATCCATGCCCCGTGTCCTGTAACTGCGCATGTTCGCTCGCCAGCCGCTTCGCCGTCTCGTAGAACCTCGCCGTCCGGTCCTCCGCATACCGGAACGCCTCCAGCGCCGACAGCTTCTCGTTCTTATCCGTGTTCGCCCCCGGATCGGCGAACGCGTCCGCCCAATACCGCGCAAACACCGTGACGTTCTTCTCGTTGCCCGAACGCGTCGCCGTAATCACAATCCGCCCCGGCTTCTCCAGCGCCGCCAGACTCGCCCCGCTCGCGCTCGTCATGTTCACCACAAGCTGCCGCTTCGCCGGCACGCGGTCGATCCACGCCGCCAGCTCCGCCGCCGTTACATCCGGACCCGGCAGATTCATCTTGTACTCGAGCCCGTCGTACGTCCCGTGCCCGATCAGCATCACTACCAGACTATCGCCCGCCCCCGCGCGCCCGGCAATCGTGGCAAGCGCCGCCTGCAACTTCTGCTTCGTCGCCTGCGCCCCGCTCAGCGCCACGCTCACCGCGCCCGGGTCCGCCTGCTTCACCTTCCGGTCAATCGCCGCCGCCTCACTCGCAAATTGCTTCTCGTAATCCGGCTCGCCGCCCAACCCCGCCACGGTCAAATAAAACGTCGTCGCCCGCGCCGCCCCCGCAATGAGCAGCATCATCACCGCCGCTCTCATACAAACCCCCACCGCCGACGCAGCAGCCACTCCGCCGTCTTCAGCGCCAAAGCCAGCAGAAACAGCGCCGGCATGTCCCATAACTCCCGCATCTCGCGCATCTGAATCCCGGCGTTCGAAAGCTCCATCTCCTCCACCAGCCGCCGCGCATCGCCCGGCGCCCAATACCGCCCTCCCGTCTCCGACGCCAGCTTCTTCAGCAGATCCCGGTTCTGCTCCTGATGAAAATTCTCGGCCACCCCATCCTCGCGCCGGAACGCCACCACCGCCCGCCCCAACTCTCCGTTCGCCCGGCTCGCCACCACCTCCGCCGCGTACGCCCCCGCCTTCGGCACGCTCAGCGTCGCTTCATACACCCCCTGCTGGCTCGCGTCCGGATGCATCTCCACCACCGGCGACTGCACGCCCTCGCCGCTCACATGCGCTTCCACCTTCGCGTCC